>CAMFBN010000022.1 GCA_945948535.1 uncultured Clostridia bacterium | reverse complement strand
ACTCTCCACTCTTAACTCTCCACTCTTAACTCTCCACTCTTAACTCTCCACTCTTAACTCTCCACTCTTAACTCTCCACTCTTAACTCTCCACACTCTTCATAATCCACTGGGCCACGTCCTCGTAGATTTCTTCCTTATTGATCTCGTTGAGAATTTCATGACGGCACAGGGGGTAAATCCGGGTGGTGACGTGCTTCATGCCCGCCTTCTGGAAGGCTTCGGCGGCCTTGCGCGCGCCCTTGCCGTAATTGCCCACGGGGTCGTCTCCGCCCGCAATGAAGAACACGGGCAGGTCCTTGTTCATGGCGGCAAGGTTTTCGGGCTTTTCAATGTAGGCAATGCCCTTCATCAGCTCCCGCAGCAGCCCCGCCGAGGCGGTGAAGCCGCACATGGGGTGGGCGATGTAGGCGTCCACCTGCTTTGCGTCCCGGGTCAGCCAGTCAAATTCCGTCCGGGGGTGCTCCACCCGGCTGTTGTAGCTGCCGAATACCAGCTTCTGCAAGAATTCGCTGGGGTTTTCCTCCCCGTTTTTCTTACAGACCTGATTGATGAGGGAGATGACCGGGGGCAGCAGGGCGGCAGGCTGCCAGCCGGTGCCGCAGATCACCGCCGCAGAAATGCCGCTGTCCGGGTATTTGCACAGAATCGTCCGGGCCATGAAGGAGCCCATGGAGTGCCCGAACAGAATGTAGGGGATATGGGGATAGCGTTCCCTTGTGCCCCGCAGCAGGGTCATTGTGTCCTCCACGGCGGCAAACCAGCCCCCGCTAAAGTAGCCCCGAACACCGCCGCCGTTTACGGACTGTCCGTGGCCCATGTGGTCTTCCGCCACCACCATGATGCCCTGTTTATTCAGGAATGCGGCAAAATCGTCGTAGCGCTCGATGAATTCCGCAATGCCGTGGACGATTTGCACCACGGCTTTTACTTCCCCGTCGGGAATCCAGCGGCAGCCGTGGATTTTCCCCGCGCCTTTGGAATCATACCAGAAGTCTTCCCGCATTCAGTCCACCACCTCGTAGTCCGCGTCGGTGATGGCTTTTTTTACAGCGGCAATGTCGGCGTTTCCGGTAATTGTGACGGTCTTGGCCTCCAAATCCACCACCGCGTCCTCCACGCCGGGGACTTCTTTGCAGACCTTCTCCACCCGGGCCTTACAGTGGGTGCACATCATGCCGTTGACAGTAATGACAGTTTCCATTTTTGGTTCCTCCTTGATGATCGCCGGAGCTTCCGGCGTTTTTTTCCTGAAATAGCGAAGTCTGAGTGCGTTGGTCACCACGAACACGCTGCTCAGGCTCATGGCGGCGGCGCCCAGCATGGGCGACAGGGTAATGCCGAAGGGCAGATACAGAACGCCCGCCGCAATGGGAATCCCCAGCGTATTATAGAAGAACGCCCAGAACAGATTCTGCCGGATATTGCGGATGGTGGCCCGGCTCAGGGTGATGGCGTCGCGGACCGCCCCGAGGGAATCCCCCATGAGGACGATGTCCGCCGACTCCATGGCGATGTCTGTGCCCGCGCCGATAGCCATGCCCACGTCGGCGGTGACCAGCGCGGGGGCGTCGTTGATGCCGTCGCCCACCATCAGCACCCGGCGGCCCTGCTTCTGAAGGGTCTGCACCGCCCCGGCCTTATCCGCAGGCAGCACGTCGGAAATCACCTGAGAAATCCCCGCCTTGGTGGCGATGGCTTTCGCCGTGGCGGCGTTGTCGCCGGTGAGCATGACCACCTTCAGGCCCGCCTTCTGCATGGCGTCCACGGCGGAGACGGAAGTCTCTTTCAGCACATCCGCCGCCGCGATGGCTCCCAGATAGAGGCCCTTCTCATCGGCAAAGTACAGCGGGGTCTTGCCCTGCCCGGCAAGGGCCGGGTAATCCGGGACGGTAACATTCATCCGCTGCATCAGGGAAGCATTGCCCCCATAATAAACCGTTCCGTCAATGGCCCCGGAGACACCCTGCCCGGGCAGAGTGCGGAAATTTTCCACTTTTTTTACGGGAGAACTGCCATTTTTCCTGAGAATCGCCCTGGCAAAGGGGTGCTCGGATGGGGTTTCCAGAGATGCCGCAATGGTCAGGAGTTCTGTTTCACCAACCGCGCCGGGCAGAATGTCCGTGACCTCCGGCTTGCCGGTGGTGAGGGTGCCGGTCTTGTCCAGCACTACCGTGTCCACGTGGTGCAGATTTTCAAGGGCTTGTGCGTTCTTGAAGAGGACACCCAGCTGTGCCCCCCGGCCGGTGCCCACCATGATGGCAACGGGCGTCGCCAACCCCAGCGCGCAGGGGCAGGATATCACCAGCACGGACACGGCGCAGTTGAGACTGAATTCCAGCCCCTGTCCCAGCAGCATCCACACGCAGAAGGTCAGGGCCGCGATGCCCATGACCACCGGCACGAACACCCCGGCGATTTTGTCCGCCAGCCGGGCAATGGGGGCCTTGGAGCCGCCGGCTTCCTCCACCATGCGGATGATCTGGGCAAGGGTCGTGTCCTGCCCCACCTTTTCCGCCCGGAATTCCAGATAGCCCTCGGACAAAATGGTGGCGGCGGCAACGGTGTCTCCGGGCTGCTTCTCCACGGGGACGCTCTCGCCGGTGAGGGCGCTCTGGTCGGCGCTGCCCCGCCCGGAAATCACCACCCCGTCCACGGGAATGGCCCCGCCCGCCCTGACAATCACCGTGTCGCCGGGATGCACCTGCTCCACAGGCACCGCCACTTCGCCATTCTCTGTGCGAATGGTGGCGGTTTTGGGGCTTAAGTCCATCAGGGCGCGGATGGCGTCGCCGGTGCGGCCCTTGGCTCGGGCCTCCAGGAATTTCCCCAGCGTAATCAGGGTCAGAATCATGGCAGCGGACTCAAAATAGAGGTTTTCGCTGTAGCGCTGCACCAGCGCCCAGTCCCCGTGGCCCATGCCATAAGCCATGCGCAGCAGCGCCGCCACGCCGTAAATCAGCGCCGCCAAAGACCCCACCGCAATGAGGGAGTCCATGTTTGGGCTGCGGCGCCACAGAGCCTTCAGCCCCCGGCTGTAGTACACCCGGTTGAGGTACACCGGAATGAGGGTCAGGAAAAATTGCAGCAGCGCGGCAACCAGCGCGTTTTCCGCGCCATGATACCAGTGGGGGACCGGCAGGCCCACCATATGTCCCATGGTGAAGTACATGAGCACAATCAGGCTCACGGCGGAGCCGAGAATGCGCTTTTTCATTTCCTTTAATTCGTCATTTTTCGGTTCTTTTTTCGTTTCCCCGGGCAGGAACGCGTGGTATCCGGCGTTTTCCACCGCCGCCATAAGTGCCTTCGCCGTGTCCATGTTGTCCAGCTCCGCCTGCATGGTGCCGGCCAGCAGGTTCACATCCGCCTTGGCAACCCCCGGCACCGCCCGGCTCACCTTCTCCACCCGGGCAGAGCAGGCCGCGCAGGTCATGCCCGTTACCGTAAATGTAAGCTTCATAAGGATTCCTCCCTGTGTCTATTATCGCCCAGATTGGCGGGAAAAGCAATAGGAAAGTGTGGAGCAGTTTGGAGTGTGGAGTGTGGAGTTGTGGTATCGCCTTCGGCGATGATTTAGAATATCTTCACTCTCCACTCTTAACTCTCCACTCTTAACTCTTCACTCTCCACTCTTAACTCTTCACTCTGAACCCCACTGTTCACAATTTATTAACATTTTCCCCTGCTCTGTATGGTACTATTTTACCATGCGTTTCAAAATGTGCAAGTACGCACTATTTTGTGCGATACTACCCAAAAAGATACCGCGTTAGGAGGCAGCGCATGGAGAAGAAGGCAACCTGTCCCGTGGAGACAACCCTGGAACTGATCGGCGGCAAGTACAAGGCCCTGATTCTGTGGCATCTGTCCGCGGGAAAGCTGCGGTTTTCCGAGCTGCGCAAATGCGTCAGCAGCGCGACCCCCAAAATGCTGACCCAGCAGCTGCGGGAGCTGGAAAGCGACCAGCTGGTGCACCGGGAGGTCTATCCCGTGATTCCGCCCAAGGTCGAATATTCCCTCACCGAAACCGGAAAAAGCCTGATGCCCGTGCTGGTAGCCATCCGGGACTGGGGCACGGATTATCTGCGAAACCATAATCAGGAGCCAAACTGCTTCATGATGGACACCGAACCGGCGGTAAGATAAGATAAGTGTGGAGTGTGAAGTGTGGAGTCGTGGTATCGCCTTCGGCGATGAATTGAAAATAGTAATCGAAAGACGCCCCCCCACTCTCCACTCTTCACTCTCCACTCTCCACTCTTCACTCTCAACTCCTCACTCCTAACTCCTCACTCCTAACTCCTAACTTCACTCTCCACTCTTCACTCTTAATTTAAGCGGAAAGGAACGAACCCATGACGAAAATCAAGATTTCTACGGATTCCACCTCCGATATCCCCGCCTCCCTCCGGGAGGAACTGAACATCAGCGTCCTGCCGCTGACCATTCTGGCGGAGGGCAGGGAATACCGGGACGGCGTGGACATTACTCCCACCGAGTTTTATAAAATTCTGGACGAAGCCACGGTGCTGCCCGTGTCCTCTCAGGTCCGGGCCACGGAGTACCTGAGTCTGTACCAGCAGACTGCCGAGGAGGGCTATACCGACCTCATCCATGTCTCCATCAACGCCAAAGGCTCCGGCACCTATCAGGCCGCCGTCATGAGCCGGGATATGTTCTTCGAGGAGCACCCCGAGGTGAAGCTCAACATCCACATCATCGATTCCCGAACCTACAGCATGGCCTACGGCATGGCGGTGGTGGAAGCGGCCCGGATGGCGAAAGACGGCGCGTCCGTGGAGGAAATCACCGCCCACATTCAGGACTGGGTGGAAAACACCCGGCCCATGTTCGTGCCCCTGAACCTGAAATGCGTCAAGAAATCCGGCCGCATCTCCCCCGCCGCCGCTTTCGTGGGCGATGCCATCGGGTTAAAGCCCCTGATTACCTTTGAGGACGGCGAGGCGAAGATTCTGTCCAAGGTTCGGGGTGAAAGCAAGGCCATTGCGGCTCTGGTGGACATCTGCAAAAAGGAGCGCCGCCCCGGCACCAGCTACTGTCTGGTCTACGGAAACAACCTGCCCGCCTTTGAGGCCCTGAAAAAGGCCTGCGCCGACTTTGACCAGCCCCCCATGGCGGAGTACAACGTGGGCTGCATCATCGGCATTAACACCGGCCCGGATATGATCGGGATTCTGTACCGGAGATAAGCGGCGAGTCGCCGCCGACAATGCGTGCACAGCGGGTCAGAAATCGTTACACCATAGGGTACCGCTCGGTATCGTTCCATGGTACAATAGGACGCTTGCTGTTTCTCACCTCTGGCAAGCCGCCGCTGACATTCGTTCAGCGGCGGCTTTTTTGTGGAGTGTGGAGTGTGGAGTTGTGGTATCGCCTTCGGCGATGATTGGTTAAATTGTGCTTTAGTTGACAATTGACAATTGACAGTTGACAATTTAGGAGTCCCTGCGGGACAATTAAATATGTCATAACTGGCAGGTTCCTTTGGAAAAACCGCAGGTATTTCGTGCTTGTAGTTTATTTTAATTCATCCCGAAGGGATACCACAATTGTCAATTGTTCATTGTCAATTGTCAATTCAATTCTCCTTTCGCCCAGCAAAAAGGCAATCCGGCTCCCGGGATGGGAGCCGGACTTTTTTGCAATTGCTTATGCGAACAGGTCTCTGGCAGCGCGGAAGGCGATGTGCTCGTAGCTGTCGCCGAAGAAGTGGGTGACCAGCTCCTGCTCCAGCAGCGCAGGCTCGCCGTTGATCTTGGCGATCTGGGCGTCGGACAGGTGCTGTTTCAGGAAGCCCATCATATCCGCCAGCGACTTCTCGGACAGCTTGCCAACAGTGGCGACCCGGATATCGTTGTCGGTAACCTCGATGATCCGGAACAGCAGATTGCCCCGGCGGACATAGGCGCCGACCTTCACCTGATCCGCGGACAGGCTGGTGGGGACGTTGTTCTGCACGGTCTTGGTCTCCGGCTCGTCGGAGGAACCGGAGGGCTTGCCGGTAATCTTCTCCCACAGGAGCTTCAGGATGCTGGGGCGCGTGGCCTGGAACTCGGTGGCGGATGTCGCGGGGTCATTGTTCAGCGCGTATGCTGCGGCTACGGGGCCATCCGCGTCCTCGTCAGAGTCCTCAGATGTGGGGGTGATGTTATCATAGCCCACCAGCTTGTAGCCGTCCCGCTTGAACAGTTCAGCCAGCTTCACCACCGTGTTCTCAACAGCCTGAAGCAGCTTCGTTCCCGCGCCGCCGTCGGTGTTCTTGACCTCTACGCCGTAGGTGGCGACAAAGTTGTCTTCCTTATCACGGTTATATACGGTACCGTAGTTTTTCTGAACTTTGCCAGTGACCTGAACTTCGCCGGTGATATTATCATCATATTCCGCAGTCTCATTATAAACTACACCATCGATGGTGTTGGTTTCCACCGTGCCATAGTTTTCTTCAACAGTGCCGCTGTTATTCTTTATAACAGCCGGAATAGTATTACCGTCTGTATCGACTTTCTCTACCCATTTGCCCTCCTTATATTCCCACTGAATTCCATTATATTCAACCGTACCTTTGTTCTCGCCAATCGTGCCATAGTTGAAATAAACCGCTGCACCCTTGTCGTTGGTGCCTACATAGCCGTCGTTACTATCAATACAGCCACTCTCGGCATTGGTGGTTACTGTTCCAATGTTTTCATAGATTATACCCGTGTTGGTGGAAATGTTGCCAAAGTTGCCAGTGCCATCGATAGGTTTATCGTCCGTATTATCAAATGTGCCCACGGTGCCGTTGTTGATTTCGATGGTGCCATCTGCCCCATTGATTTCCACTTTGCCGCCTTCGTTGTTGCTGATGACCGTACCGTTGTTGGTTCCAATGGTGCCGTTATTGCCGGTGCCTTCCACGATCTTCACGGTTTCTTCGTCCTTTTTGCCCACGGTGCCGCCTGCAAAGTTGTTGCTGACCTTACCGTTGTTGGTTCCGATGGTGCCGTAATTGCCGCATCCTTCCTTATTTCCCCCATAATCATTCGTGCCCACGCCACCGTTGTTGATGGTCACTTCACCTGTGCTCTGGTTATTTGTGACAACGCCATTGTTCTCTTTGACGAGGCCAAAGTTGTTGCTGACCGTTGGCTGTTCGGTTCCTGGAGTACCCGCCTTATTATTTTCAACGGTACCATAGTTGTTGGTAATATCACCTGTATTATCTTTGACCGTTCCAGATTTGCGACCGCCCTCATTTGTGCCGTTATAATCGATACGATATTGGTTTTTATTTACCGTTCCTTTATTCTCAACAATAATGTTATTATTCTTGTCAATTTCTTTTGTATTCTCTAGCAACTCCTCGTAGTTATCCTCCGCCGCCAGCGCGGTCATGGGCAGAATGCTCACCACCAGCAGCAGGGCCAGAACGCTGGCTACTATTCGTTTCATTTTCATACATGCATTCTCCTTCCTTGTTTTGACCCGCAAGGCGGGCAGGTTGTGGGGCAGCGGGATGCTTCCAAGAGATGGCCCGTCCCGCCGCGATTCCGTTACACCGCTATTATAGCAGACAACGCGGACGCTGTCACCACCCGTTTGGAGACAAAAATGGGTAGTTTTTTATTTGGACACGAAAGAATTTAGCGAATTAGCATGTCATTGCGAGGAGGGTGAAGCCCGACGTGGCAATCCGTTCCCCTTCTCACGTTCCGATAACGTACCTGCTGCGAAAAGGAGTACGGATTGTCACGCCAGGAAAGCGGACTGGCTCGCAATGACAGGTTTTCTTAGTCAGCAATAGAACAATTAAGCGAACCAATGCCACTTCCTGTCTCCACTCTCCACTCTCCACACTTCACTCTCCACTCTCCACACTCCTAACTCCTAACTCCTAACTCCTAACTCCTAACTCCTAACTCCAAACTCTCCCCTTGCTATTTCCCAGCTTTATGGTATACTGTTTTCCGATATTCTAACTTGTGAGGATTCCCATGGACGACATTACTCTCATTGACCTTGCCAGCGACTTAGGCTATGAACTGGCCATGAGCGGCGCGGAGACCTTCCGGGTGGAGGAAAGCGTCAGCCGGGTGCTCTCCGCCTACGGGCTGGACACCGAGGTCTTCGCCATTCCCAATTACCTCATCGTTACCGTGCTGACCAAAAAGGGCCTGCCCATTACCCGGATGCGCCGCATCGGCAGCCACGGCAATGACCTGGACAGCGTGGAACGCTTAAGCGCCCTGAGCCGCTCCATCTGCCGCAGCACCCCCGCCCCTCAGGAGGCCCAGCAGCAGCTTGCCGATACGCTGGCAAACCGCCGGTCCTTTTCCCCGCCCGTCATGGCGCTGGGCTATTTTCTGGGGGCCTTCGGCTTCTGCCTGTTCTTTGGCGGCAGCCTGCCGGACGCCCTGTGCGCCGGAATCTGCGGCCTGCTGGTGGGGCTGGTCTCGGCCCTGCTCAGCACCCGGAGGGTCAGCCAGTTCTTCATTACCATCGCCGCCGCCTTCTTTATGGCATGGCTGGCCTACGGACTGGGCGCGGCGGGCATCTGCCGCCGGGCCGACGCCGCCATCATCGGCGCGCTGATGATTCTGGTGCCGGGCCTGCTGTTTACCAACGCCATGCGGGACATTATCTACGGCGACACCAACTCGGGGCTAAACCGGGTGGTGCAGGTGTTCCTCATTGCCGCCGCCATCGCCCTGGGCACGGCGGGGGCGTGGAATCTGTCCAGCCTTTTATGGGGAATGCCGGTGTCCCAAATCGCACTGCCCTACTCCATCGGCATCCAGTGCCTGTTCGCGGCTCTGGGCTGCATCGGCTTTTCCATCCTCTTTAACATCCACGGCCCCGGGGTGGCGCTGTGCGCCATCGGCGGCGGACTTTCCTGGCTGGTCTACCGCATTGCCGGGGAGCTGGGCTGCGGGGATATCGTGTGCTATTTCTGGTCGGCGCTGTTCGCCTCGGTGTACTCCGAAACCCTGGCCCGGGTGCGCAAATACCCGGCGATTTCCTATCTGGTGGTGTCCATTTTCCCCCTGATTCCCGGCGCGGGGGTGTATTACACCATGAACTACGCGGTTTTGGGCCAGATGGAGGCCTTCGCCCATCAGGGAATGTACACCGCCGCCATCGCCGGCATCATGGCTGTGGGCATTCTTCTGGGGTCCACCGTGTTCCGGATTTATTCCGACTGGAAGCTGAAAAAACTGTTTGAATGAGAAAATACGGGGAGTTTCGGGTGATTTCCGGGACTCCCCCGTTAAATTATGTTTCTTTTTTAATGCGCAGAACGCCGCTGCCTTCGATTATTCAGATTAACCAACCAGAAAAATAGGAAAATATTTTCAAAACCCTATTGACAACCTGGGAAATTGGGTGTATTATCAGACCATCGAATCTGAGCAGCCAAAGGAAAGGAGCGGATTGCAATGTTTGAAAAGAATTCTTATGCTGCACAATACTGTTGTTGTCGAATGTGTATCTCCCGGGCATATCCGTATGGCGGGGTGCATTCGTATGCTGTTTGCTGCACCTGAAACTGATATTTCGTTAGGGATGTCACAGCGCCATTTGCCCGGGAGCTTTCGGAGAGCCCCGGCTTTTTTCGTGCTCGGATTCCCTGAATTTGATTGAAAAAGAGGAATAAGATATGAAAAACTTGATTAAGAAAATCGGAGCCGTTTTCCTGAGCCTGACCGTCGCCGCCTCCCTGCTTGCCGGCTGCGGCGCGAAAAAGGAGGAAGCTCCCGCCGCGGACACCAAGGGCACCTTCCGTACTCTGGACGAGATCAAGTCCAGCGGCACCATCAACATCGGCGTCTTCTCCGACAAGAGCCCCTTTGGCTACGTGGACGAGAACGGCGCGTATCAGGGCTATGACGTTTACTTCGGCAACCGGATCGGCGAAGACTTGGGCGTGAAGATCAATTACGTCTCCACCGAAGCCGCCAACCGGATTGAGTACCTGCAGACCGGCAAGGTGGACATCGTCCTCGCCAACTTCACCGTCACCCCCGAGCGGGCGCAGGAAGTTGACTTTGCCCTTCCCTACATGAACGTGGCGCTGGGCGTTGTCTCCCCGGACAGCCGGGTGATTACCTCTCTGTCTGACCTCGACGCGGACGATCAGGTGATCGTCATTTCCGGCACCACCGCCGAAACCTACCTGGAAAAGAACAACCCCGAAATCAAGCTGCAAAAGTACGACGCCTACGCGGAAGCCAAGACCGCCTTTGAAAACGGCAACGGCGTCGTCTGGGCCAACGACAACACCGAGGTCATCGCCTTCGCCATTGAGAATCCCGGCTACACCGTGGGCATCCCGTCCCTCGGCAGCGCGGACACCATCGCTCCCGCCGTCACCAAGGGCAACACCACTCTGCTGAACTGGCTGAACGACGAAATCAAGGCTCTGGGCAACGAGAATTTCTTCCACGCGGACTATGAAGCCACCCTGCTGGACACCTACGGCAAGGATTACGAGGATACGCTGGTGGTTGAGGGCGGTGTCGTCGCCACCGCCGCAGAGGAAGCTCCCGCTACAGAGGAGAAGGGCACCATCACCGCAGCCGCTTCCCCCACGCCCCACGCGGAAATTCTGGCGGAAGCCGCCAAGCTGCTTGCCAAGGAAGGCTGGACGCTGAAGGTCACCGAGTTTGAGGACTATGTGCAGCCCAATCTGGTGGTGGACAGCGGCGAAATTGACGCCAACTACTTCCAGCACGTTCCCTATCTCGACAATTTCAACGAGGAAAAAGGCACCCAGCTGGTATCCGTGGCGGGCATCCACTATGAGCCCTTCGGCATCTATCCGGGCACCAAGTCCTCCCTCAGCGACATTGCCGACGGCGATGTGATCGCGGTGCCCAACGACACCACCAACGAGGCCCGGGCGCTGCTCCTGCTGCAGGACAACGGCATCATCAAGCTGGCTGACGGCGCCGGCCTGACAGCAACGGTGAAGGACATTGTGGAAAATCCCCACAACGTGAAGATTCAGGAGCTGGAAGCGGCGCAGGTCTCCCGGGTCAAGGACGAGGTAGCCTTCGTGGTGCTCAACGGCAATTACGCTTTGGAAGCGGGCTTCTCCGTTGCCCATGACGCGGTTGCCTACGAAACCAGCGCTTCCACCGCAGCCAAGACCTATGTGAATGTGCTGGTTGTGAAGAAAGGCAATGAGAATAACGAGGGCATTCAGGCCCTTGCCAAGGTTCTCAAGTCCGACGAAATCAAGCAGTTTATCACCGACACCTACGACGGGGCCGTGGTTCCCTTCGAGGATTGACGCAAACAGCAGGGACGGACAGCGGTTTTTCCGCTGCCCGCCCCTGTTTTCCCTGAAAAAAAGAAATCGAGGTAAGGATATGGAAGAAAGCTACTTGGAGATTCGGAATCTCTGCAAAACCTTCTCCGCAAAAAACGGCAGCGTGGAAGCGCTGAAGGGCGTTTCCCTTTCCATCGGAAAAGGGGAAATTTTCGGCGTCATCGGCCTTTCCGGCGCGGGAAAAAGCACGCTGGTGCGATGTATGAACCTGCTGGAACGCCCGGACAGCGGAGACGTTCTGCTGAACGGGGAAAGCCTGCTGGCGCTCAGTAAGGAGCAGCTTCGCCTGCGCAGGCAGAAAATCGGCATGATCTTCCAGCACTTCAACCTGCTGGAACAGCAGACGGTGCTGGAAAACGTCTGCTTCCCCCTGGAAATCCGGGGCATCCCCAAAAAGGAGCGGCGGGAGAAGGCCCTGTCCCTGCTGGAAAAGGTGGGTCTGGCAGACAAGGCCAAGGCCTACCCTTCCCAGCTCTCCGGCGGTCAGAAGCAGCGGGTGGCCATTGCCCGGGTGCTTGCCAACGAGCCGGACATCTTGCTGTGCGACGAGGCCACCAGCGCCCTTGACCCGGAGACCACCCAGACCATTCTGCGTCTGCTGAAAGCCATCCGGGACACGCTGGGCATTACCATCGTAGTCATCACCCACGAAATGCGGGTAATTCAGGAGGTCTGTACCCGGGTGGCGGTGCTGGACGGCGGTTTGGTACAGGAGGAAGGCAGCGTCGCCGAGATTTTTGACCACCCCAAATCCCGGGCGGCAAAGCGGCTGCTATTAATGGCGGATGAGGAGGAAGAAAGCTATGTTGGATGAAACCATGATTAAAATGCTGCTGGAAGGCATCTGGGATACCTGCTATATGACCCTCGTCTCTACCTTTTTCGGCTATCTCATTGGTCTGCCGCTGGGCATCGCCCTGACCCTGACGGATGAAAAGGGAATCGCCCCCAACCGGACGGTTTATCGGATTCTGGATGTGATTATCAATATCACCCGCAGCATCCCCTTCCTGATTCTGTTGATCCTCGTCATGCCCCTGACCAAGGCCATCGTGGGAAAGACCTACGGCTCCACGGCGACCATCGTCCCCCTGACGCTGGCAGCCGCGCCCTTCATCGGGCGGATGGTGGAGTCCTCCCTCAAGGAAGTGCCTGCCGGGGTCATTGAAGCGGCCCTGAGCATGGGCGCGAAAACCGGCACCATCGTCTGGAAGGTGCTCATCGGCGAGGCCCGAACCTCCCTGCTGGTGGGGGCGACCATTGTGCTCGGCACCGTGCTGGGCTACTCCGCTATGGCGGGCGTCATTGGCGGCGGCGGTCTGGGCGATATTGCCATTCGCTACGGCTACTACCGCTATGATACCGGCGTCATGCTGGTAACGCTGGTGTTTATCGTAGCCATCGTGCAGCTATTGCAGGGTCTGGGCAACCTCGCCGCCCGGAAAATCGACCACCGGCGGCAGTCCTGACGGAGGATACCTATGGATTTTGCGGTTATGAAAGACTACCTGCCCCGCTTTTGGGACGCGCTGCTGCTGACCCTGAAAATCGGCTGGCAGGGCGTGCTGCTGGCGCTGGTGCTGGGGGTTGCCTGCGCGGTGGTAGTGCATCTGAAAATTCCGGTGCTGCGCCGGATTGTCGGCGCCTACATTGAGCTGTTTCGCAACACCCCTCTGCTGGTGCAGCTGTTTTTCCTGTACTTTGCCCTGCCGAAAATCGGCATCCGCATTTCCGCGCAAGCTTGCGGCTGTCTGGGGTTGGGCCTGCTGGGGGGCGCGTACATGGCGGAGACCTTCCGCAGCGGACTGGAAAACATCGCCCCCATTCAAACGGAAAGCGCCCAGAGTCTAGGCATGAACCCGGCGCAGGTCTTTGGGTATGTGATTCTCCCTCAGGCGGTGACCTCCAGCGTTCCCGGCCTGCTGGCGAACCTGATCTTTCTTTTGAAGGAAACCAGCGTGTTTTCCACCATCAGCCTGATGGATCTCATGTTCACCGCCAAGGATTTAATCGGCATGTACGCCAAAACCATCGAATGCCTGACATTGCTCGTCATCTTCTATCTTGTCATGCTGCTGCCGGTGTCCATTCTGGGAAGCTTCTTGGAAAGGAGGCTGCGCTATGCAGAGTTTGGGAATTGATGTGCTGTTCAAGGGCACGAATTTTCTCCGGCTGCTGGGCGGTCTGTGGGTGGCGGTGCGCATCAGCCTGATTTCCGTCGCCATCAGCATAGCCCTGGGCATCGTGGTCGGGATGCTGATGACCGCCAAAAGCCGGGTCTTGAAGGTCATTTTCCGGGTATATCTGGAAATCGTCCGCATTATGCCCCAGATGGTGCTGCTGTTTGTGGTGTATTTTGGCACCACCCGGGTCTTCGGCTGGAATCTGAATGCGGAGACGGCGGCAATTTTCGTGTTCAGCTTCTGGGGCACGGCGGAAATGGGCGATCTGGTGCGGGGCGCCCTGCAAAGCATCCCCGCCATTCAGCACGAAAGCGCCCAGGCGCTGGGCATGAATCCCCTGCAGGTCTACGGCTACGTCATTCTGCCCCAGACCGTCCGGCGGCTGATTCCGCTGTCCATCAACCTGATTACCCGGATGGTAAAGACCACCAGTCTGGTCATGATGATTGGCATTGTGGAGGTGCTGAAGGTGGCCCAGCAGATTATTGAGGCCAACCGCAGGACTGCCCCCAACGCCGCCTTCGGAGTCTTCGCCGTGGTATTTTTGCTGTATTTCCTGATTTGCTGGCCCATCAGCCGTCTGGCGGGGTACTTAGAGAAAAGGTGGTCATAGCCGTGGAAAATGTACTGCTCAGCGTGCGGCATTTGCGAAAAGTCTTTGGCGAGCACGCGATTTTTGAGGATTTTAACCTGGATGTCCATAAGGGCGAGGTGGTAGTCATTATCGGCCCCTCCGGCTGCGGAAAAAGCACCCTGCTTCGCTGCCTGAACGGTCTGGAACCCATTCAGGGCGGAGAAATTCTGCTGGACGGCGAGAAGGTTTTGCGGGACGAAACCTCCATCACGAAAATGCGGCAGAAAATCGGTATGGTTTTCCAGAGCTACGAGCTGTTCCCCCACAAAACCATTCTGGATAACATCTTGCTGGCACCCATGAAGGTGCAGAAGCGCCCCCGGGCCGAGGTGGAAGCGGAGGCGCTGGAACTGCTGCAAAAGGTGGGCCTTGCCGACCGGAGGGACGACTACCCCCGGCAGCTGTCCGGCGGTCAGAAGCAGCGGGTGGCCATCGTCCGGGCGCTGTGTATGCACCCGGAAATCCTGCTGCTGGACGAAATCACCGCGGCGCTGGACCCGGAGATGGTGCGGGAGGTGTTGGAAGTGGTTCTGTCCCTTGCGAAGGCCGGCAGCACCATGGTCATTGTCACCCACGAAATGAATTTTGCCCGGGCCATTGCCGACCGGATTCTGTTCATCGAAAACGGCGAGGTGGTGGAGGAAAGCGCCGACCCCAAGGCCTTCTTCGCAAGTCCAACCACTGACCGGGCGAAGGATTTTCTCAAGTCCTTCGATTACGAATAGCCCCTCCGTCGGGGTCCGGGCCGATTCCCGGTTCCGGCACCGCCGACAGCAAGAACCCGAACCTTCCCCATTGGGAGAAGGTTCGGGTTCTTCTTTGCGGCAGGGTTTTGTACCCTGCTTTTCCATTTCCGCACTTGCAAACACCCCGAAAAAATGCTATTATTTATAGTTGAGATATTATCCGCAAAGGAGCAGCCTATGAATACCAAAACCACCGTCATTTCCCAGGAAGCGCTGGATGCGCAGTTCGCCTGCTGTGATAAAATCGCCGCCTATTGGAAAAACAGGGGCGTCACCCCCGTGGCCTATGTGGAGACCTACGGCTGTCAGCAGAACGAAGCCGACTCCGAAAAGCTCCGGGGCTATCTTGTCCAGAGCGGCTACGCAATCGGCAGCGAGGCCGAAGGGGCGGACGTGGTGATTATGAACACCTGCGCCATCCGGGAGCACGCCGAGCAGCGGGTCTTCGGCAACCTCGGCGCCCTGACCCACACCAAGCGCCGCCACCCGGAACAGAAAATCTTCCTGTGCGGCTGCATGGCAGGAGAAACCAAGGTGTCTGACCGCATCAAGCACAGCTATCCCCACGTGGACGGGGTGTTCTCCACCCACCACCTGTGGCAGTTCCCGGAGATTCTGTGGAACGTGCTCAGCGGCAAAAAGCGGCAGTTTTTCATCACCGACGAGCCCGGCTCCATCGCCGAGGGCATCCCCCAGGTGCGGGACTCCAAGCTAAAGGCATGGGTATCCATTATGTACGGCTGCAACAATTTCTGCACCTACTGCATCGTACCCTACGTCCGGGGCCGGGAGCGGAGCCGGAAATTTGCCGACATTCTGCGCGAGTGCCGCTGTCTGATTGACGGCGGCGCAAAGGAAATTACCCTGCTGGGCCAGAACGTCAACTCCTACGGTAAGGATTTGCCCGAGGGAAAGGATTTTGCCGACCTTCTGGAAGCCATCGCCCAGCTGCCCGGGGATTTTCTCATTCGCTTCATGACTAGCCACCCCCGGGATGCTTCCGAGAAGCTGTTCGACACCATGGCAAAATACCCCAAAATCGCCAAGCAGCTGCACCTGCCCTTTCAGTCCGGTTCCAGCCGGGTGCTGAAGGCCATGAACCGGCACTATGACCGGGATACCTATTTAAATAAGGTAAGCTACGCCAAAAAGGTCATGCCGGAGCTGGTTCTGACCTCGGACGTCATCGTGGGCTTCCCCGGGGAGACGGAGGAAGAATTTGAGGAAACCCTCAGCCTGATCCAGCAGGTGCACTACGACAGCCTGTTCACCTTCATCTTCTCTCCCCGGCCCGGCACCCCTGCCGCGTCCATGGAGGACCCCACCCCCAAGGAGGAGAAAAACCGCCGGTTTGATAGGCTGTGCGCGGTACAGAACGCCATTTCCGAGGAAATTCACAGCAGTTATATTGGAAAACAGCTGCGCTGTCTGGTGGACGGCAGGGATAAGGATATGCTCACCGCCCGGACAGAGGGCGGACGGCTGGTGCGCTTTGCCGGAGACGACAGTCTCATCGGCAGCTACCACAACATCACCATCACCGGGGCAACCACATGGAGCCTGGCGGGACAACTGCAAGCTTAAAGGATGGAATCTATGGCCACCAAAGAAAAAGAACTGACGCCCATGCAGCGGCAGTATCAGCAAATTAAAGAACAGAATCAGGACTGCATCCTGTTTTTTCGTCTGGGCGACTTCTACGAAATGTTCAACGAGGACGCCAAGCTGGCTGCCCGGGAACTGGATTTAACCCTGACCAGCCGGGACCGGAGCAAGCCCAAGGAAGAGCAGACTCCCATGTGCGGCGTGCCCTACCACAGCGTGGATTCCTACATCGCCCGGCTGGTGCAGAAGGGCTACAAGGTGGCCATCTGCGAGCAGATGGAAGACCCGGCGCTGGCAAAGGGGCTGGTGGAGCGGGACATCACCCGCATCGTCACCCCCGGTACCGTGACGGAAAGCTGCATGCTGGACGAAAATAAGAACAACTACATGGGCTGCGTCTACGGCGAGGGCGGAAAATTCGGCCTTGCTTTCTGCGACGTGTCCACCGGCGCGTTTTTCGCCACGGTCTGCGCCGACGCTCAGAGCGTAGCTTCTGAACTGGGGCGGTTTTCTCCCAGCGAGGTGCTGCGCTACGGCACCGGCGTGGACTGCGAAGCCATCGAGGACGCCATTTTCCGCCGCTTAAACTGCTGCGTGGACGAGGGAAAAGCGGAACTTTTCAGTCTGGAAAAGAGCGAAGAATTGCTGGAACAGCACTTTTCTCAGAATCTTGCCCAGTTGGGAATCGCGGGAATGCCCGCCGCCATCATTGCCAGCGGCGCACTGCTGCAAACTCTGCTGACCCTGCAAAAAAACGATCTGGCCCACATTCGCCAGCTGCAATATTACACCACCGGCAAGTTCATGGAGCTGGATTTGGACGCCCGGCGGAATCTGGAGCTGACGGAGACTATGCGCTCCAAGGAGAAAAAAGGGACGCTCCTGTGGGTGCTGGACAAAACCCACACCGCCATGGGCGGGCGGCTGCTGCGCTCGTGGTTAGAAAAGCCGCTGCTTGACCCGGTGGAGATCACCCGCCGCCACGCCGCTGTGGAGGACTTGGTGGACAATGTGATTCTCCGGGGGGAGCTGGAGGAAGCTCTGCGGGATGTGACGGATTTGGAGCGGGTCATGACAAGAATCGTCACCGGCACCGTCAACTGCCGGGACCTGCTGGGCCTTGCCCGGGGCTTCCGGGCCCTGCCGGAGGTGAAGCGGCTGCTTCAGAACTGCGGCGCGCCCATGCTTACAAAGCTGGAACAGGCCATTGACCCCATGACGGACTGCGCCGACCTGATTGAAAACACCATCGTAGACGATCCCCCTCTCACCGTCCGGGAGGGCGGCATCATCCGCAAGGGCGCCAACGCGGAGGCCGACCGGCTCCGGGATATCATGGAGGGCGGCAGCGGCACCATCGCCGCCATCGAGGCCAGCGAACGGGAGAAAACCGGCATCCGCACATTAAAAGTGGGCTTTAACCGGGTGTTTGGCTATTATATTGAGGTCTCCAAGTCCTTTATGGATCAGGTGCCGGACACCTACATCCGCAAGCAGACCCTGGCAAACTGTGAACGCTACATCACTCAGGAATTAAAGGAACTGGAAAATCAGGTGCTGACTGCCAAGGACCGGCTGACGGCACTGGAATACCAGATTTTCACCAAGCTTCGGGAGCACCTTGCCCAGCAGGCGGCACGGGTGCAGCTGACAGCCCAGGCAGTAGCCGCGGCGGACGTGCTGTGCTCCCTTGCCGCCGTGGCGGTGCAGCGGGGCTACTGCCGCCCGGAAATCACCTTTGGGCGGGAAATCTCCATCACCGACGGACGGCATCCTGTCGTGGAAGCCGTTCTCAAGGATACGCTGTTCGTCCCCAACGACACGAACCTCGGCAGCGAGGACAATCAGGTGGCCATCATCACCGGCCCCAACATGGCGGGTAAATCCACCTACATGCGGCAGGTGGCCCTCATCGTGCTGATGGCCCAGATGGGCTCCTTCGTCCCCGCGAGGGCGGCGAAGATCGGCCTTGTGGACCGTGTGTTTACGCGCATCGGCGCCAGCGACGACTTAGCTTCCGGTCAGTCCACCTTCATGGTGGAGATGGCGGAGGTTGCCACCATTCTGAAATACGCCACCTCCCGCTCCCTGCTGATTCTGGACGAGATCGGCCGGGGAACGTCTACCTATGACGGCATGGCCATTGCCCGGGCGGTGCTGGAATACGCCGCCAACCCCCGGCGGCTGGGAGCGAAAACCCTGTTCGCCACCCACTACCACGAGCTGTCCACCATGGAGGACAAACTGCCCAACGTGAAAAACTACAACATCGCCGTGAAAAAACGGGGGGAACAGATGATTTTCCTGCGAAAAATCGTCCCCGGCGCGGCAGACGACAGCTACGGCATCGAGGTTGCGAAGCTGGCGGGCATCCCCAATGCGGTGATTGCCCGCGCCCGGGAAATCCTCGCCGAGCTGGAAGCCGAAGGTTCCGCCCCTGCGCCTTCCGCTGTGAGGGAGCCGGACGATCAGGTGAGTATGCTGGACTTAACCGGGCAGCAGGTGATTTCCGCCCTGTCCGCCATTACCGTGGAAACCCTGACCCCCATTGAAGCCATGAACGAACTGTACAAGCTGAAAAAGCTGCTGGATTGAATTATGAGAAAAAATATCTCTGCCCGCTCCTGTCCCAATTCTCAGGAGACGGTGGGCGGCTTCTGTTACCTTGCCTTTCAGCTTCTGCTCCTGCCGGAGCTGCTGACGATGCTGAACGCCCGCCTTTCCTCCCCTCTGCGGGAGTCGGAACTGAATTTCGTATTTTACATGATTAATTTTCTTGCTGTGCTGCTGATTTTCCGGGAATTCTTAAGCAGCGGTGCCCAGCAGGCCACCCGGCATCCCGCCTATCTGTGTCAGGCCGTGATTCTGGGGCTGGCGGCCTACTACGCCTGCCGCTTTGCCACGGAATGGCTCGTCCGGCTGCTGATGCCCGGCTTCTCCAATTACAACGATGCCGCCATCGCCGCCATGGGTCGGGAAAACCGGCTCCTTGTCATCATCGGCACGGTGCTGCTGGTGCCAACCGTGGAGGAGTGCTTCTACCGTGGACTCATCTTCCGGAATCTCTACGGGAAGTCCCGGTGGCTAGCCTATCTGGTGTCCATGCTGGCCTTCGCCCTGATTCACATTCTGGGCTATGTTGGTCAGTACATCCCGCTGGAAATCCTCATGGCGGTGCTGCAATACCTGCCAGCCGGGCTGTGCCTTGCCTGGAGCTACACCAAGGCGGACACCATCTTCGCTCCCATTGCCATTCATGCCACCGTGAATTTCATCACCCTGACCGCCCGGAGGTAACGCCATGCCGAAAATTCTGCAATTATCCCCCCACGTCGCCAATCTCATCGCTGCCGGCGAGGTGGTGGAGCGGCCCGCCAGCGCCGTCAAGGAGCTGCTGGAAAACGCCGTGGACGCGGGGGCTTCCAAAGTCACCATCGAAATCCGGGACGGCGGCATGACCTTTCTGCGGGTCACGGACAACGGCTGTGGAATGTCCGCCGAGGACGCCCGCACCGCCTTTCTGCGCCACGCCACCTCCAAGCTTCGCACGGAAGAAGACTTAGCCGCCATCGGAACCATGGGCTTTCGCGGCGAGGCCCTCGCCGCCATCGCCTCCGTCAGCCGCATTGACCTGATGACCAAGACCGCCGGGAGCCTTTCCGGCGTCAAGCTCCATCTGGAAGCGGGGAGAATCACCGAGGAAACAGAAGCGGGCTGTCCTGACGGCACCACCATTCTGGTGCGGGATCTGTTCTTCAACACCCCCGCCCGGATGAAATTCATGAAATCCGACACCGTGGAGGGAAGCCGGGTGGCTGCCGCCGTGCAGCTTCAGGCCCTGGCCCACCCGGAGGTAGCCATCCAGTTTATTCGTGACGGGAAACAGGTTTTGTCCACCCCCGGCACCGGCGGCTTGCAGGCAGCGATGTACTGCGTCTACGGTCGGGACTGCGCCAAAATGGTGGGCGTGGAGAGCCGCTGGGAGGGCTATACCCTCACCGGCTACGTCAGCCTGCCCACCGATGCTCGGCCCAGCCGGAGTATGCAGACCTTCTTTGTCAACGACCGCCCGGTAAAATCCAAGCTGCTGATTTCCGCGCTGGAGGAAGCCTACCGCAATCAGATCATGGTGGGAAAATTTCCCGCCTGCGTGCTGCATCTGCATCTGCCCGCCAGCGCCGTGGATGTGAATGTCCACCCCGCAAAGACAGAGGTCAAATTTCTGTCGGAAAAGGCGGTGTTCGACTGCGTGCACTATGGGGTTCTCGGCGCACTGAATAAGAAGCCCGATCGGCCCGCCGTACAGTTCAAATCCGTGGCAGGCGACGCCCCCTTTGCTCCCGTCCCCCCTCCCCCTTCTTCTGTAGGGCGGGGGCTTGCCCCCGCCACCGAACCCAATGCCGCGCCTAAAAAAGAACCCTTCTTCCGCACCATGAATGCGGAGGAATACAAGGCCTTCTCCGCCGCTTTGCAGGACGCCCCGAAGCCCAAACAGCCCGCGGCGGCAGCGGCGGCCCGGAAGATTCCCAGGCCGGACAATATGCCCCTGCGGGAATTTGTCATGCTGCCCCAAATCCGTGAGGAAACGCCCGAACCAACCCCGGAGCCGGTGAAACCACCTCCCGTCCCGGAGGAAGCCCCGGTCATGGAGCAGACCGCATTGGAAATGCCGCCGGAGGCACCGTGGCGCATGGTGGGCGAGCTTTACAACACCTACATTCTGGTGGAGCAGGGCGAGGACGCCTTCCTTATTGACAAGCACGCCGCCCACGAGCGGATTCTCTTTGAAAAGCTGAAGGCCAATCAGGAGTCCATTTCCGCCCAGAGTCTGCTGCAGCCCATCCCCGTACGGTTAAATCCCGCCGCTGCGGGGGAACTTCTGAACAACACCGCGCTTTTGGAGGAACTGGGCTTTGAACTTGAGGAATTCGGTGAAAACACATTGCTTCTGCGGCAGATTCCCATGGATTTAAGCCCGGAAACAGCCGCGGAAGCTGTGGAAACCCTGGCGGACGATCTGCTGAACGGACGCCGGGAAAGCAGAGACACGGTACGGGACACCCTGCTGCACACCGTGGCCTGCAAGGCCGCCATCAAAGCCGGCTGGAAAAATGACGAAAAAGAGCTGCTGGCGGTTGCGGAGGCCGTTATGGCCCGGGAAGATCTCAAATACTGCCCCCATGGGCGGCCCATCTGCGTATCTTTAAGCAAAAAGCAGCTGGAAAAGCAGTTTAAGCGCAGCTAATTTGGAATCGGAGGTTTGCCCCATGAACGGAATCATCTGCATCGCCGGGCCGACGGCCTCCGGAAAGACCGCGCTGGCGGTGGAACTGGCGAAGGAATTAAACGGTGAGGTGGTGTCCTGTGACTCCATGCAGGTCTACCGCCGCATGGACATCGGCACCGCCAAGCCCACGAAAGAAGAAATGCAGGGCATCGTCCACCACATGATCGACGTGGCGGAACCGGACGAGGATTTCTCCGTCAGCCGCTACTGCGATATGGCCTCCCCCATTGTAGACGATATCCTCACCCGGGGGAAAACCGCCATCATTGCAGGGGGCACCGGGCTTTATATGGACTCCCTGATTCGGGGCAACGCCTTCGCTCCCTTCCCCGCTACCGGTGTCCGGGAAAGATTAGAAGAACAGGCCGATGCGGAGGGTATGCAGGCCATGCTCCGGCGGCTTCAATCCGTTGACCCGGAAGCTGCCGCCCGGCTTCACCTGTCTGACCGGAAGCGGATTCTCCGGGCGCTGGAGGTCTATATGGAAACCGGGGAAACCATCACGGAGCACAACCGAAAAACCCAGGCCATTCCGCCAAGGTATACCCCTTTGTGGCTGGGGCTGGACTTTGCGGACCGTGGGGAGCTGTACCGCCGCATTGATGCGCGGGTGGATGCCATGCTGGAAATGGGCCTGATGGAGGAAATCCGGGAACTGCTTGCCAGCGGTATCCCCCCCAAATGCACCGCCATGCAGGCCATCGGCTACAAGGAGTTCGTAAATGCTCTGAATGGCAAAGAAACCGTTGAGCAGGCGGCGGAGGAAGTGAAAAAATCCAGCCGTCACTACGCCAAGCGGCAGCTGACCTGGTTCCGCCGAAACCCCCGCTTGCACTGGCTCACCCGGCAGGCCGGTCAGAAAAATGAAGAAATTCTGACTGCTGCTCGACAAATTATTTACGATTTTGACAAGTGAAATCTGCTAGGATGTGTATACCCAATCGGGAGGCGTCCATGGGGAGTATCGAGACGCCAACAATGCGGGAATCCCTCAATCGGAGTTTCCCCAGAAAGAAGGTATACATATGAATGAAGCAATCAATTTACAGGATGCCATTTTGAAGGAGGTACGGCGGGACCGGGTCCCCGTGACGCTGTTCCTGATGAACGGCTTCCAGCTCCGGGGAGTCATTACCGGCTACGACAGCTTCGTGGTGGTTCTGGTGACAGACGGCAGGCAGCAGATGATCTACAAGCACGCCATCTCCACCCTCGCCCCCATGAAGCCGCTGAAGGCAGCCGCAGTTCCTGCGTAACGCAAAAGGCGACGGAGCACATCCGTCGCCTTTTGGCGTTGCAGAAGCCTGGATAATTGACATAAGAAGAATTGAATTGACAATTGACAATGAACAATTGACAATTGTGGTATCCCTTCGGGATGAATTAAAATAAACTACAAGCACGAAATACCTGCGGTTTTTCCAAAGGAACCTGCCAGTTATGACATTTTTTAATTGTCCCGCAGGGACTCCTAAATTGTCAACTGTCAATTGTCAACTAAAGCACAATATAACCAACAGAAAGAAGAATTTGTATGTCCATTGCTGAAAATGTTGCCCATATTCGGGCGGAGATGGAAGCCGCCGCTGTCCGATGCGGCAGAAATCCGAAGGAAATCAAGCTCTGCGCCGCCACCAAAATGAACGATGCCGACGCCGTCCGGCAGGCCATCGCCGCCGGGGTGGACTGCTGCGGCGAAAACCGGGTGCAGGAGCTGACCATGAAGCTGTCCCAGAACGCCTACGAGGGCGCCCCGGTACATTTCATCGGCCATTTGCAGACCAATAAGGTAAAGCAGGTGGTGGGAAAGGTCGACCTCATTCAGAGCGTGGACTCCGAGCGTCTGCTTCGCGCCATCAACACCGAGGCCGCCCGGCAGGGCATCCGGCAGGACATTCTGCTGGAAATCAACATCGGAAACGAGGACAGTAAGTCCGGCTTCCGTCCGGAGGAAATGCTTCCACTTCTGGAAAAAATGGGTGATTTTTCAAACGTTTGTATGAAAGGACTCATGGCAATTCCCCCAATTTCGCGGTTTCCCGGAGAAAATCTGCGATATTTTCAAAAAATGTTCCAAATAAGTGTTGACATCAGGGAGAAAATCAACGATAATGTCACAGTGGACTGTTTATCGATGGGTATGTCTGATGACTATACCGATGCCATTGCCTGCGGCAGTACCATGATTCGTGTGGGCACCGCAATCTTCGGCGCCCGTGACTATAGCAAGCTTTCATCAAACTGATGCGCATATACTTAGGAGGATACATAGAATGAGCTTATGGGATAATGTAAAGAAATTTGCCCAGCCCTACGCAGACGACGACTACGACGATTACGACGAAGACGACGGTTACGCCGATGAGTATGAAGAGCCCGCTGAAACGCCCACCCGCCGCGCACCCCGCCGGGCTCCTGCCCCCGCCCCCGCCGCTGAGGAGGAAGACGAGCAGGACGATTATGGCTTCACGCCCGCGCCCGCCGCTTCTGCCGCCGTCAGCTCCGGCTTCAACGGTCAGGTTCTGAATATGAACAATACTTCCAACAAGCAGGAAGTGGTTCTGTTCCGTCCCGGCAGCTTTAACGACACCTCCAAGGCCGCCGACGACCTGCGCAGCCACAAGGCTGTCATCGTCAACATGGAAAATGTGGACAAGGCCATGGCCCGCCGGGTGGTGGATTTCCTGTCCGGCTGCGTGTACGCGCTGGACGGCGATGTGAAGAAAATTGCTCAGTCCGCTTACCTGTTCTGCCCCCACAACATGGATATTGTGGGCGATCTGGAAGCCTTACAGGCGGAAGTGGAAAGCTATATCTGATTGACGCGTCCCACAGGCGGATTTTTACCGGCTGACCGGATTCCGGTCATTCAGTAAAAATCCGTTTTTGGGGCCGCCCCTGTCCCCCTGCAATTGGCGGGTCAGATGATTTTGGAAGGAGAATGACACTATGTTAACACCGCAACAAATTGATCAGGTCTCTTTCGGTCGCTCTACCTTCGGCGGCTACGATATGCAGCAGGTCGATGAGTTTCTGGAGCCTCTGACTGAGGACTACGTGACTCTGTACAAGGAAAACGCCCTTCTCAAGAGCAAGATGCGTGTTCTGGTGGGCAAGCTGGAGGAGTACCGCAAGAACGAAGCCTCCATGAAGGACGCCGTTATCAACGCCCAGAAGACCTGCGACAAGATGGTCGCCGAGGCGGAAGCCAAGTGCGCCAGAATGCTGAGCAGCGCCAGCGCCGCCGCGGCTGCCCCCGCTGCCGCCCCCGCCGCACCCAGCGTGAACTCCGACGCCATGGTCGCCGCGGAGAACGCCCGGGTTCAGGAAGCCCGCAAGGCTGCCGCCGCCAAGATCGGCGAGCTGCAGGATCAGCTGCGCACCTGCATTCAGGCTCTGGAGCGCATCAAGGACGCCAACGCCCCCGCACCGGCCCCCAAGGCCGCACCCGCGCCTGTGGAGAGCGCCGACGTTGCCGACGAGATTGCCCAGAACATCGAGGCCATGATCGGTTCCACCGTGGACACCGCCCCCAAGGCAGCGCCCAAGCATCCCACCAACAACGACACCACCACCAGCAAATTCGCCAGCCTGAACCTGCAGTTCGGCCGGAATTACGATCCCACCAGCAAATAAGTAATGCAAAATGAAGGTGTCCGCTCCGCGGACGAATTGAAATCATTTCCGAAGGAAATACCTTCATTTTGCATTTATCATTCTGCATTTTGCATGTCATAAATAAGGCTTAGATGGGGACACGCGGATTCGCCCGCCGCCTACAGAGAGCTGCCGGAAGGTGCAAGGCAGCAGGCAGGAGCTTAAACCGTATCACCCCGGAGCCGCGCACCGAAACCATAGTAGGCTGCGACGGGAGCGCCCGATATCGCGCATACGAGTGCCGGTTTTTACCGGAACAAGAGTGGTACCGCAGAGGTTTACGCGCCTTTGTCTCTTACAAAAGAGGCAAAGGCGTTTTTTCGTCCCGATTGCGCCAGAATAATCGACAATTGACAATTGTGGTATCCCTTCGGGATGAATTAAATGATGGGCACCAGCGAAATACGAATCTATTCAATCGTCCCGGAGGGACACAATAACTGTCAACTGTCAACTGTCAATTGTCAATTGTCAATTCAATATTACTATGGAGGTAAGAAATCCAATGGAATACAAAAACACCATCATCACCCCAAAGACCGCCTTCCCCATGAAGGCCGGCCTGCCCGCCCGGGAGCCGGCAATGCTCCAGCGCTGGGAGGAGCAGAACCTGTATGAAGCCATGCTGGAAAAGAACAAAAGCCTTCCCCGGTTTGTGCTGCACGACGGCCCTCCCTTCAGTAATGGCTATATCCACATGGGCCACGCCCTGAACAAGACCCTGAAGGACTTCATCGTCCGCAGCCACGCCATGATGGGCTACTACACCCCCTACGTCCCCGGCTGGGATAACCACGGTCTGCCCATTGAGCGGGCCATTGAAACGTCCAAAAAGAAGCTCAACAAGGATCTGTCCGTGCCCGAGTTCCGGAAGGCCTGCGCGGACTTCGCCGAGGACTTCATCCAGAAGCAGATGAGCGGCTTTAAGCGGCTGGGCGTTGTGGGCGACTGGAAGCACCCCTACCGCACCATGGACAAGCACTTTGAGGCCCAGGAGGTCAAGGTCTTTGGCCGGATGTTCGACAAGGGCTATATCTACAAGGGCCTGAAGCCCGTGACCTGGTGCCCCTACTGCGTCACCGCTGTGGCGGAGGCCGACATTGAATATAAGGACGACCCCTGTACCACCGTCTATGTCAAGTTCCCCATGAAGGACGATCTGGGCAAGCTCTCCCAGTTTGACCTGAGCCGCACCTACTTCGTCATCTGGACCACCACCATCTGGACGCTCCCCGGCAACCTGGCCATCTGCCTGCATCCCCGGGAAAGCTACGCCCTAGTGAAGGCAGACAATGGGGAAACCTATATCATGGCCGAGGCCCTCGTGAGCAAGGTCATGAAGATCGGCGGCTTTGAAAACTACGAGATTCTCGCCACCTACCCCGGCGCTTTCTTCGAGAATATGCTGGCTCAGCACCCCTTCATGGACAAGACCTCCCGTCTGGTCAACGCCGAGTACGTCACCATGGACTCCGGTACCGGCTGCGTCCACACCGCCCCCGGCTTCGGCGCTGACGACTACCAGACCTGTATGCGCTACGGCATGGAGCTGGTGGTGCCTGTGGACGACTACGGCCGCCACACCGACTACGCCGGGAAATACGCCGGAATGAAGACTGAGGAAAGTAACCCCGTGATTCTGGCGGATATGAAGGAGAGCGGCGTGCTGTTCGCCTCCGAGGAAATTGTCCACTCCTACCCCCACCACGACCGCTGCAAGAAGCCCGTCATCTTCCGGGCCACGCCCCAGTGGTTCTGCTCCGTGGAGTCCTTCAAGGATCAGGCCATCAAGGCCATTGAAAACGTCCAGTGGTACCCCGCCTGGGGTCAGGACCGGATGACCAGCATGATCCGGGAGCGGGCCGACTGGTGCATCTCCCGTCAGCGCCGCTGGGGTCTGCCCATCCCCGTATTCTACTGCAAGGACTGCGGCAAGCCCGTATCCACCCCCGAATCCATCGAGAAGCTGTCCAAACTGTTCGATGAATACGGCTCCAACATCTGGTTTGAGAAGGAAGCCATGGAGCTGATTCCCGAGGGCTTCACCTGCCCCCACTGCGGCGGCAGGGAATTCGACAAGGAGAAGGACACGCTGGACTGCTGGTTCGACTCTGGCTCCACCCACTACGCTTCCCTGATGCACCGCACCCCCGAGCTGTGGCCCGCGGACGTGTATCTGGAGGGTGCCGACCAGTACCGCGGCTGGTTCCAGTCTTCCTTGCTGACCTCTGTGGGCGCGCTGGAGCAGGGCGCTCCCTTCAAACAGGTGCTGACCCACGGCTGGACTGTGGACGGTCAGGGCCGGGCTATGCACAAGTCTCTGGGCAACGGCGTTGACCCCGCCGACCTCATCAAGGAGTTCGGCGCGGATATCGTCCGCCTGTGGGCCGCTTCCTCCGATTACCACGCCGATGTGCGCTGCTCCAAGGAGATCTTCAAGCAGATTGCCCAGAACTATCTGAAGTTCCGCAACACCGCCCGGTACTGCCTGGGCAACCTGAACGAGTTTGACCCCAACAACCTGGTTCCCGCCGAGGACATGGAGGAGCTGGACCGCTGGGCCCTGACCAAGCTGGACGAGCTGGTGAAAGCCTGCCGGAAGGCCTACATGGACTACGAATTCCATGTTGTCACCCACGCCATCAACGATTTCTGCGTGGTGGAGCTGTCCTCCTTCTACCTCGACATTCTGAAGGACCGGCTGTACTGTGAGGAAAAGAACGGTCTTCGCCGCCGCTCCGCCCAGAGCGCCCTGTTCCTGATTCTGGACGCGCTGGCAAAGCTGTTCGCCCCCGTGCTGGCCTTCACCTGTGACGAAATCTGGCAGTCCATGCCCCATCGTGACAGCGACGACAGCCGGAACGTGCTGCTGAACCAGATGCCCGAGGATTTCGGGGCCTACGCTCTGGACGGCGCCGCCATGGAGAAGTGGAACGTCATTATGAAGCTGCGGCAGGATGTCAACGGCATTCTGGAGAAGGCCCGGGCCGACAAGCGCATCGGCAAGGCGCTGGAAGCCCATGTGGCCCTGTCCACCGACGATGCCGCGCTGAAGGCTGCCTGCGAGGGTGTGAATCTGGCAGAAATCTGCATCGTGTCCACCTGCGATTGGAGCCAGCACGAGGAAGGCGCCGAGGTTGGCAATGGCGTTAACTACCCTGCCCTGACCATCGGCGTCAGCGAGGCCAAGGGCGCCAAGTGCCCCCGCTGCTGGATGCACAGCCAGCAGGCCAACGCCGAGGGCCTGTGCCCCCGCTGCGCCGCCGTGGTTGCCAAGCTGGAAGTCGAGATGTAACCGAATACCGGACACGGTTTTCGCCGTGTCCGGTATCTTCCAATATTCGAAAAATAGTTCTTGACATTTCCAAATCCCGTGCTATAATATGCGTGTTCGGTTCGAGACGCCGGTATAGCTCAGTTGGTAGAGCAACTGATTTGTAATCAGTAGGTCGGGGGTTCGAGTCCGTCTACCGGCTCCAATCGAGCCAATTAAATACGGGGGAGTTCCCGAGTGGCCAAAGGGGACAGACTGTAAATCTGCTGCGTTTCGCTTCGATGGTTCGAATCCGTCCTCCCCCACCACGAAAGCTTCAACACCAAACGGTGTTGAAGCTTTTTCTATTGAGACGGATTCGAAAGGCGGCTCTTGGCGAAGTCGCCGAGGACTGTTGCTGCAGTGGAAAAGTTAACGAAAGGCGGTAACCGTATGTTTTCTCTTTGCAATCACCAGGGAAATACCGTCCAAACGGTTGATCAAATCGAATCCATTGTATATGAGGCTTTGAAACCATATGGTTTCCGAAAGCACGGCAGGACACTGCACCGTTTTGTTGACGGCGATATCTCCCAGGTCATCCATTTTCAAAGCGGACTGCCCTCGATGGGGAAGCGGAATCTGATGTGCGTCAACCTGGGCATCCGCGTTCCGGAATCCTTTGAAAGGACCTTTACGGTTAAGGAACCTCCCAGGAGGTATTATCACGAGTATGAGTGCAATATCCGTTCTCGTCTTTCGATGCTTTGCGACGGGCAGGACATCTGGTATGACTTGGAAAAGAATCCCGAAACAATCGGACACGATATTTTGGAGAAGCTAAAGCACAACGCTTTACCGATTTTTAATACGCTGAACAGCAGGGATGCCATTCTCGCTCACAGAGCTGATTACCCCGCCTTTGACGATAATCGCGATCTGATTAAGCTGGAGGAATCCATGATATACGGCAGGCGGGGTGAAATGTCAAAGGCAATCTCACTGTTTCAGGCATATTATGCTGAAGCGCTGGCATCGTATAACCATAAATTGGAGCACGGGACTCAGATATACCTCCGCAAGGGGGAATCTGTGATTTACCGCAATGAGAAAACCGAAAAAACCGAGACCGTTTTCGCTGAGAAAAACGGCTATGTTACGCTCTATGACGCAAATTGCGCCCATTTGGACTATCTAAAAAGGTTGGCGCAAACCCTAAATATTCCGCTGGAATAGTACCATATTGTGATATTCCTAAAAAACGGCAGCACCTTTGTGACGCTGCCGTTTTTCAGATATGCCGCCAAATTGTAGCAGTCAAAACACCTGCCGGGTTTTCCGGATTCCTTCTTCCAGAATTCCCCGCGTATTCTCTCCCAGAGCGGCTTTCAGCAGCTCATATTCCGTCAAACTCCCATGGGGCACCGCCCAGGCGCCCGCGTCCGTTCCGGGCGCCAGAAGGCCGCCCATGGCCGCAAACTGGCGCACGTTTTCGACTGCACTCTCCAGAATCCGCTCCACGGCGCTTTCGTCAAAACGCCCCCTGCCCCGGAGGTTGCCAATGGTGGACAGGGTGGGCACCCAGACTGTCCCGGCTTCCGCCATGGCGTGCAGCGCGTCAGCATCCAGATAGGCCCCGTGCTCGATGGAATCCACCCCGGCTTCCGCCGCGGCCTCCACGGTTCTGGCACCGTTGGCGTGGGCCATCACCGGCAGTCCTTCCTCGTGGGCAATGTGAATCAGCTCCCGGATTTCAGCCGGTTCCATTCCGTCCTCCGTCAGGACGCCGAAATGGTCAAAATCCATCAGGCCGGAGATCATGATTTTAATGAAATCCGCTCCGTTTTCCTTATTTTTAACCACAAGGGCCGCATATTCCCGGAGATTTCCGTATTTTTCCCCGATAAATCCACCGTAGTGTCCCGCCTTGCACAGGGGGGACAGCGGCGTGCGGTAGGCAATCCCGTACTCCCCTGCCAGCTCCCTTGCCCGTTTGCCCACGCCCCAGCGGTCACCGCCGTCCCGGAGGTAGGCAAAGCCCAGTTCCTGATAGTGGGCAAGGGTTTGGCGAATCCATCCCTCGTCTACGGCCTGTGCGTGCCGGGCTATGGCAGTCTTCCAGTTGGCCCCATCCAGCACCATGTGAATATGACAATCTGTAAGCATTGTCGTTCTCTCCTTTGCGGAAAATCCGCCTGACGATCATCAGGCGGATTGTTGTTTTTATGGGTTTTCCCCAGTGAACAGCGGCTGAATCTTCTCCCGATAGATGCGCCGGAAGAAGTAGAAGGTCGCCGTCCCGCTGGCAAACTCCGCCACAATGAAGGACAGCCAGACCTTGTCCACGTCCCCTGTCAGGCTCAGCAGGTACGCCGCCGGCAGCAGCACCAGCATCTGTCGGCACAGGGAGGTAATGGTGGTATAGATCCCGTTGCCCAGGGCCTGGAAGCAGGCGCCCAGCACAATGCAGAAGGACGCGATGGGGAAGCTCCAGCTGATGGTCCGCAGAGCCGCCCGTCCGATGGACAGGAAGGATTCGCTGGGATTGAACAGCCCCAGCAGCGCGTCGGGAGCCAGCTGGAATACCAGCAGCCCCGCCACCATCAGCCCCAGCGCCATGGAGCAGGCAATTCTCAGGGTCTTGGTAATGCGCTTGGGCTTTCTGGCGCCGAAATTGAAGGCAATGATGGAAATGGTGGCGTTATTCAGGCCAAACAGGGGCATAAAGAAGAAGCTCTGAAGCTTAAAATACACGCCGAAGACACCAGTGGCCGTCTCGGTAAAGTTCTGCAAAATCTGATTCATGCCAAACGTCATGACGGAGCCGATGCCGTTCATGACGATGGAGGGAACGCCAACCACCAGAATCTGTCGGACGGTTTTCCCTTCCAGCCGCAGATACCGGGCGCCGAACTGCACCTCGGGGTTGAACCTGAAGTTAAAGAACCAGACCAAAGCGGCGGAGACCCACTGTCCGATGACCGTTGCCACTGCCGCGCCGGCAATGCCCATGGCGGGCGCGCCGAACCAGCCGTGAATCAGGATGGGGTCCAGAATGATATTGAGAATGGCGCCGGTGCTCTGGGTAATCATGGTGTACACCGTCCGGCCGGTGGCCTGAAGCAGCCGCTCGCCCAGAATGGACAGGAAAACCCCCGCCGTAAGCAGGCAGCAGATCTGGGAATAGACGATACCGCCCTCCACCGTCTCCTGAACCGTGGACTGCATTTCGTAATAAGGCCGCACACCGATAACGCCGAACAGCATGAACAGGGCAATGACAATCAGCATCAGGATGAAGCCATTGCTGGCGGTGCGGTTGGCGGCCTCCTGATTGCCTTCCCCAAGGCTCTTGCTCAGCAGGGAGTTGACGCCGACGCCGATGCCCACGGCGAAGCCGATCTGCAGATTCTGGATGGGGAACGCCAGCGAAAGGGCCGTCACGGCGCTCTCAGAGACCTGCGAGACAAAGATGCTGTCCACCACGTTGTACAGCGCCTGCACCAGCATGGACACGATCATGGGCAGCGCCATGTTCAGCAGCAGCTTTCCCTCGGGCATGACGCCCATTTTATTTTCCTGTAACGTATTTGTGCTCATTTTTCTCTCCTGATATCCATTCACATATTCTTTTTCGACCTCATTATAACGGAATAAAAATGCGGTTTCAAGCCCCATTTTCGATATAATTCAAACGGTAGCACGGGTTGTGGCCGCTATGATAAGTAAACTGTGCTTTAGTTGACAATTGACAGTTGACAATTATTGTGTCCCTACGGGACGATTTCATATATTCGTATTGTGCTGATGCCCGTTTTTAATCCATCCCGAAGGGATACCACAATTGTCAATTGTTCATTGTCAATTGTCAATTAAATTATCCTTCACTGTCTTAATCGATGCTTTACTCGCAAAAAGCCGCCGCAGCGGTTTGGCTGCGGCGGGAAGGATGTACTTATTACAGGTACTGCTTCATGCCATCACTGGCCTTTTCGGGATCATCGGAGATGGTAATGGTGATCTCCATGCTGTTATCAGCGGCAAACTTGGCGCACCATGCCACAAAGTCCTCAGCGGCAGCCAGATCGGTGCCGATGGTCTTGTACAGGTTGTCGATAAAGACGTTTGTGATGTCGAAGTTGCCGGCGTGCAGGCCGCTCAGGAAGCCCTTGAGCATCTCGCTGCTGCAAATACCGTACTCCTTGGAGTCCACCAGACGAACCTTATAAGAAAGATCGTAGGTCAGCTTTCTGCCGTACTCGATGCAGACCACATCACCGTTGGCATTTGCTACCGCGCTGTTGATGGCGTCGATCATCTTCTTCGTTTTGCCGGAGCCCTTCAGGCCCATAATAACATGAATCATAGGATTGTCCTCCTTGCCTTTATTTTTGGCTTATGCACATTCTACCAGTAATCAGAGAAATTTGCAACAACTATTTTACATTTTTCCCAAGAGATTTCTTCCTCCGGAGAAAAGACCGGGGAGGACGCCCAGTCCTCCCCGACGATTTCTTATTTCTCGTAACCGGGTTTTCCCAGCAGCTGGAACATATTGCGCTTGTACAGCTCCACGCCGGGCTGGTTGAAGGGGTTGACCCCCAGAATGTAGGCGGACACGCCGCAGCACAGCTCCAGGAAGTAGAACATCTCGCCCACCTTCCGGGCGTTCAGCTCGCCGCAGTCCATGGTGATGACGGGCACGCCGCCGTCCACATGGGCAGCCAGAGTGCCAAGATATGCCTTCTCGTCCACGAAATCCAGAGTCTTTCCCTCCAGATAGTTCAGGCCGTCCAGATTCTTCCAGTCGCCGCCGATGGTGTACTTGGCCTCGGGGGCGTCGAAGCGGACCATGGTCTCGAAAATGTTCCGCTGGCCCTGCTGAATCATCTGGCCCAGAGAGTGCAGGTCGGCGGTGAACTCGGCGGTGACGGGGAAGATGCCCTTGCCGTCCTTGCCCTCGGACTCGCCGAAGAGCTGCTGCCACCAGCCGCCGAACATTTTGAAGCCCGGCTCAAAGGACTCAAAAATCTCCATGGCCTTGCCGTTGCGGTACAGCAGGTTACGAACAGCGGCGTACTGCCAGACGGGGTTTTCGAAGGAGCGCAGGTTGTAGCTTTCCTTGGCGTCCATAGCGCCGTTCATCAGCTCCATGATGTCGATGCCGGCCACAGCCAGAGGCAGCAGGCCCACGGGGGTCAGCACGGAGAAGCGGCCGCCCACATTGGGGGGGATCACGAAGGTCTCCCAGCCCTCCTCAGTAGCCATCTGGCGCAGAGCACCCTTGCAGGGGTCGGTGATGGCGAAAATCCGATCCTTGGCGCCGTCGGTGCCGTACTTGCGCTCCAGCATCCAGCGCAGGGCACGGGTGGCGATGGCAGGTTCGGTGGTGGTGCCGGACTTGCTGATGATGGCGATGGAGAAATCCTTGTCCTCCAGCAGACGGCACAGCTCGTTCCAGTGACGGGTGCTCAGGCCGTTGCCGGCGAAGAAGATCTGGGGATCGCCCTTGCCCTTGCCGATGTTGTGGTTGGGGCCCTGCAGCAGCTCAATGGCAGCTCGGGGACCAAGGTAGGAGCCGCCGATACCGATGACCACGAATACATCGGAATTTGCCCGAATCTTCTTGGCAGCAGCCTGAATGCGGGTGATCTCGTCGGTGGCTTCCCGGACGGGCAGGTTCAGCCAGCCCAGGAAATCATTGCCCTCGCCGGTGCCGTCAGCCAGGGTGGCGTGGGCGTCGGCAACTTCCTTTTCCATTGCCAGCAGGTCGGCCAGCGTCAGCTGACCCCAGACATTGGAGATATCAACTTTAATCATGTAATGGAACACGTCCTTTCTGTAAGTACATCTATATGTTACCGCAAAACCGGCGTAAACGCAAGCCCTTTCGCGAAAAAAACACCTGTCCCCTGCCGCCCCGCCGCTCTGCTCCCCGATCACGCATTTTTTTCGTCAAAGGGCTGGCAATTTTGATCAGAATATGTATAATAGAGGTATCAAAAACAGATCAGGAGGCTTCACCCTATGAAATATGGCTTTGGCATCGATCTGGGCGGCACCACCGTCAAGATCGCATACTTCGACGAAACCGGCAAAATGCTTGATAAGTGGGAGATTCCCACCGTCACCGCCAATGGCGGCAGCCAGATTCTGCCGGACATCGCCGCGTCCGTCAAGGGCTATCTGGCCCAGCACAGCATCCCCGACAGCGACATTCTGGGTCTCGGCATCGGTGTGCCCGGCCCCGTCAACGCCAAGGGCATCGTGAATAAGTGCATCAACCTGGGCTGGGGCGTGTTCAACATCTCCGAGACCCTGTCCTCCCTCACCGGCTTCCCCGTGAAGGCGGGCAACGATGCCAACGTGGCCGCCCTGGGTGAATTCTGGAAGGGCGGCGGTCAGGGCTGCGACAACATGGTCTTTGTCACCCTGGGCACCGGCGTGGGCGGCGGCATCGTGGTGGAAGGGAACCTGCTCCACGGCGCCCACGGCTCCGGCGCGGAGATCGGCCATCTGGTGCTGAACCGGGACGAGACCGTGCCCTGCAACTGCGGCAAATACGGCTGCGTGGAGCAGTACTGCTCCGCCACCGGCATCGTCCGGCTGGCAAAGCTCCATCTGGAGGGCACCGACGCCCCCAGCGCCCTGCGGGGTGTGGAAAAGCTGACCTGCAAGGGTATCTTCGATGCCGCCAAGGACGGCGACAAGGAGGCCCTTGCCATTCTGGATCAGGTCTACCGCTATATGGGCGAGTTCCTTGGCAACGTCTGCTCCGTGGTGAACCCCGAGGTGGTGGTCATCGGCGGCGGTGTCAGCAAGGCAGGACAGGTGCTCATCGACGGCGTGGTGCCCTACTTTAAGAAGTACGTCTTCCACGCCGCCTCCGAGGCCCGGTTCACCCTGGCTTCGCTGGGCAACGATGCCGGCGCCTACGGCGCCTTCAAGCTGGCGCTGGACGCCTTTGCCGGCGAGTAATTCTACATACGTGAAAGCCCGGGAAGCAGCCGCTTCCCGGGTTGTTCGTTATATTCAATGATTTATTCAAATGACAGATACGTTGTTCTTTTGTTGATTAACCGAATGTCATTGCGAACCAGTGACCGATGTCACTGGTGTGGCAATCCGCATCCCCTTTCGCGCTCTGATGACGAACATTTCCAAAAGAAGAACGGATTGCCACGTCGGGCTTCGCCCTCCTCGCAATGACATCCTAAATCAGATAAGTTCTTCTTTATCGTACTGCGGGACAACCTTTTATTTTTGGAACCGTTCCAGAAACGCCGGGGACTTCCACCAGTACTGGCTTCCTTTCCCCAGCAGGCGCAGCACCTGATAGATTTTTCCGTTAACCGCCAGTTCCATGATATTTCCTCTCCACACGCACCGCAAGGCTGCGAATCAGCAGGGTCAGCGCAATCACCACCGCCAGACAGCCGCTCATGACGCTGTAGGCAAACAGTGCCTCGTTGCCCCGGCGCTGGACGTAGTACTCCATGTACCCCGCCCCGGCAATGGCAATGCCGATGAGCAGCCACAGGAAGATCTGCCACGCCCGGAAGCCCCGGGCCTTCACCATCCGCCGGGAGAAGAGAATCATCGCCAGCACCAGCGCCACCGCCCCCAGCACCTGCACCACACTGACAAAGCCGTTGCTGCGGAAGAACAGGGAGTCATACCGGGTGCTGTCCAGCACCACCTGAGACGCGCCGTAGAGGAGCAGAAATACCAGGCAGGTGTCGCCGTCCCGGAGCTTTCCGCCCTTCTGTCCTCTCACATAGAACACCGTCAGCCCGATCAGCAGGGCCAGCGCAACCATGGATTGCAGGGCAAAGGTTGCCAGCCGGTACTCCACCGCCCCGGATACCGCGTTATTGATGGGGCTGGCGATGGGCAGGCTGCGGAAGGAAACCAGCACCTGCCCCCGGTCGGAGGCATTGAACAGGGCGCTGAGCCGCCCCACCGTCATCCCGGCGCAGGCCGCAAGGGACATGGCGTCCAGCATCTCCGGCAGATTGCGGTGCAGGCAGAGGGTTCTGGTCAGCACCGCCGCCAGCAGGCAGCCTAAGAATACGCCCATGAGGGCATAGCCCCCCTCGGCAAAGTTGGTCATGGCGGCGGAAAAGCCGGTATAGCTGTCGCTCTGGCAATACCAGTGGAAGAACCGGGCGCACACCAGACCCAGCACAATGGCAAGCGGCACCACCGCGAAGCCCGCCGCCCCGTTGCCGCTTTTTCCTAAGTAGAAGGCCAGAAAGAAGCAGATGGCGGTGGCTGCCGCCAACGTCAGGATGAGGGAATTCCAGTAGATCGGCAGGCTGCCGCTGTAGAACGCGATTTTATCCATTGTCCGCCCCTCCCTCCGGCACTGCCGTGGCAAAATAGATGATGTCGCTGATTTTCCGCTGCTGACCGTACACCGGGCGGTTTACAAGATCATTGTTCATGACGATGGAAGCGGTCTGACCGCCGTCCAGACAATAGGCCATGCGGCAGCCGGTGGCAGCAATATTGTTCGCGAACTGCGCCACCGTGGGAATGGATTGGTGAGGGCCGGTGGTATTGGCGGTCACCACAATGTAGTGCAAGCTATCCATCTGACAAAGAGCCGCCCGGGCGTAGCCTTCCGTGATCTCGCCCACGCCATACCAGGTGTGCTCCTGAAGCTCGTAATTATCCACCAGAATCGGGCCGAAGGCAAGGCTGAAATTGATATCATTGGCATCCACAAAGTCCTGCACCTCTTGGGTGGTCAGCACCTCGCCGCCCCGGGTGAAGTGCATATCGCCGCTGCGGTCAATGTAGCAGGTCTCGGCGTAGGTGCCCTCCACCCGGCGTGCCTGCCCCTGATAGACCACCGCACCAAAGTTGCGGAAGCGGTAGAAATCACCGGCGGAGGCCACCACCGCGTTGACGGTTTCCGCCATTTCCGTGGTCAGGTACTGGGTATCGGAACCATAGGTGCCGTCCGCCAGATGGCGGCGGAACTGGGAGGCGTCCTCCACCTTGATCTCGGAGAAGGTGTACACGGAATCGTCGTGCACCTCCTGCCAGGTCACGGCAAAGATGCTGCTGTCCAGATAGTAGCGGATCCAGCTGTCGGAATAAATCTGCTGGGTAGGCTGGAAGTAGGTCTTCTGCCCGTCGAGAATCCACTTGGCTTTCTTGAGAATCGGCTCCATCTCCGCCGGGCTGTCTGCCTTGCCGAAGCAGGACTGGTCGGGCTTTGGGGCCACCAGCGCGTCATCGGGGATGGTGTAGTGCTCGTGGACAGGCTCCGTTTCCTCCACGGTTGGCTCCGGCAGCTCTGTCATGCCCAAATGGGCAAGGGTCAGACTGCCGTCTGTCTGTGACATTTTTTTCTCAACGTAGGCATCGAAGCTGTCCAGAATCGCTTTGTCTTTGATTTTTGCCACCACGGCGGCCTTGGGTCTTCCCACGGTTTCTGCCATATTCATAAGCAGCTTCACCGTGGCAAAGCCGCACAGCGGCACCAAAATCACCGTCAGAACAATCCGGGCAATCCGGGCGGCACGACTCTGCTCTTTTGGGGGTGGGGCAGCCGGCTTCTTCGGTTCCGGCGTGCTGCGAATAATGTCAGGTTCCCGCTTTCTGGAGCCGGCAGCGTATTTCGGTTTGTATCCCATGGCTGTCCCCTCCTTACTTCACTGCGCCGGACAGAACGTCCAGCATGGCCTGATCCGGCAGCACCCACCACTGACCGTCCTGTTCCATGAGCTGAAAGGTGATCTGGGTGGTCACGGTTTTCGCGTCGGCCAGCACCTGCGTCAATGCCTGTGCGCGAAGCTCGTCTTTCAGCGTCTGGGGCACTTCCCCGTTTTCATCCAGCAGGGCGGCGGGGTCTTCCGCCGTCTCCACCTTCTGATTCAGCAAGGCGGCAGCCTCCTCATCCAGCCGGGACAGTGCCTCGCTAATATCCAGGGCCGTCACCTGGGCCGTCTGATAGATGGTTGTTCCCTCTGCGCAGCATCCTTCGTCCGCAGTGACCGTGATGCTGTCCCGGTAGGCGTTCCAAATCTGTTTCCCCTCTGCCGTGGCAGGCTCCCGTTCAAGGCCCAGCGTGGGCTTTCCATAGAAATATTCCTCCACTTTGGAAAGGTCGCCATCATCCAGTGCCCTGAGTACCGACTGGGCGCACGCATTTGCTTCCTGCGTCGGCTTCACAGCCTTTGCAGGTCTGCTCAGCGCCGCAAAGCTCATAACGACAGAACCCACCAGCAGCACGGTTCCCGCTGCGAAAAACATCGCTGACGCCAGCTTTGAAATCTTCATTTCGCCACCTCTTTCTCCGCTTCCTTTTCATTGGGTTCCATTATATCAGGCAATCCCCAAAATAACAACCGTTTTCTACGATATCTTTTCCTCCGGGAACTTTTCCGGCAAAGCCGATTGCTTTTTTTGCCGGTTCATGATACGATAATTTTGTAAATTAACCCCAAAGGAGAGTTTTCTATGTTCTATAAAAACGCCAGAATTTTTACCTCTGATTTCCACTTTGTCAGCGGTGCGTTCGAAGTGAAGGACGGCCGGTTCGGCGCGGTGCTGCCCGATGCCGTCCCCGAAGATGCCATCGACCTGAAGGGCGCCACCGTCATCCCCGGTCTGGTGGATGTCCACAGCCACGGCAACTCCGGCGCGGACTTCTCCGACGGCGATTACGAGGGACTGAAAAAAATGGCGGCCTACTACGCCTCCTGCGGCGTGACCTCCTTTGCCCCCGCCTCCATGACGCTCCCCTACGACGTGCTGGAAAAGGCCTTCGCCACCGCAAAGCAGCTGAAGGCGGAAGCACCCGCCGGTCACGCCCGGCTTATGGGCATCCAGATGGAGGGGCCCTACTTCTCCTACAAAAAGCGGGGCGCCCAGAACCCCGATTATCTGAAGGAGCCGGATTTTGAGGGCTTCAAGGCTCTCTACGATGGCTGTGACGGTCTGGTACGCATCGTGGACATCGCCCCGGAGCTGCCCGGCGCGGCGGAATTTGTGGAGAAGGCCAGCAAGCTGTGCACCGTGTCCATCGCCCACACCGATTCCGACTATGACCACGCCCGGGCCGCCGTGGACGCCGGCGTGACCCATCTGACCCACCTGTATAACGCCATGCCCGGCATTCACCACCGCAACCCCGGCGTCATCCCCGCCGCTGTGGAGAACCCCAAGGTGCAGGCGGAGATCATCTGCGACGGCTACCACATCCACCCCGCCTCCGTCCGGCTGGCCTTCACCA
>CAMFBN010000021.1 GCA_945948535.1 uncultured Clostridia bacterium | reverse complement strand
TCGAATGACACATCTTGAGATACCCAACAATATCTTTAACTAAGGGAAACGGGCGCCCGTTATCCCGATCTGATGACAGCAAAGTGTATTTCCGATATTCTGGAAGTGAGCATGGATGAACTGTTGTCAGGAGATGAATTCAGAGAATACTCGGAAAAGCAGCCAATTATGGAGTCCGGCAGAGCCGGAAAAATGCAGACGCTGTTGTATGCCGTTCTTTCGGTACTGGTTTTTCTGAATCTTGCCCAGAGTCTGATTGCCGCGATCCTGACTGCTGCAAGCGGGGAGCTCTGCTTTGACAGCAATCTCTACACCGTATCCCGGGAATTGGTTTTCAACGGGATGCTGCTTTGCCTCGGTCTTTTTGGAATCCTGAAATCCTTTCGTCAGGAGGTAACGCCCAAAATTGTCGGCCTTATCGGCAGCCTCTTTTACATTTTAAACGGTATCCACTATCTTGTAATGCCCAAAATAACCGGATATGAAATTGTCGGTTTTGGATGCCTGTGTCCCCTGCTTCTGGTCAGTGGATTCCGGTTTTTGTATGCAGCCATCCTCTGGCAGTTCTTCGCCAATGGCAAAGCGCGATTAGAAAAACCGGTGTATCTGTTTGGACTCTTTTCCATTTCTTTTACGGTTGCGACCGCAATGGTGAATATTGCCGGCTTATTCCGCGATGGTTTGCTTACACAATTCTTCTATGTATCCTTTGACACTCTTACGTCCGTCACGGTTCTTTGTGTCATCACGGCTATGACTGCCTATCAGGCGAGGTTGCTGAGTCGTAAGCGAAGGCGGCAGCAGAATATGGTGAATGCTTGAGTATACAACTGGAAAATTCCTCCATAGAAGAAAGGCTTTCCGAAACCGCTCCTGCGGAGCGGTTTCGGAGTACACACGCTTTTGATTTACACAAAGCGCTCCCCGTTTTCAACAGAAAACCTGCCCGATTCCCGTTTGATCAGGTCTTTCTCAAAAAACCTCTTTACAAAATGGAAAAACCATGCTATAATTCATCCAGTTCTGGCCCGGTGGTGCAGTCGGTTAGCACGCCAGCCTGTCACGCTGGAGGTCGACGGTTCGAGTCCGTTCCGGGTCGCCAAAAAAGTCATCCGTCTGGGTGACTTTTTTTCTATATGGGAACCGATATTTCATCTTTTTGAATCTTTCGATTCTATTATCCCGTTTCGAAATAAAAAATTTTTAAAGAAATTTTGCAATTTCCTATGTCCTTTTTCCAATTTCTGTGTTATAATTGGATTTGGTTATTTTAGCTGAGAGGAGGGGTTTCCTGATGCGTTCTGTCCGGCGCTTTTGGGGGCTTGTGATTGCGTTGGCTCTGGTTGTTTCCGCTGTGCTCCCTGCCCGAGCCGCTGAGGAGGAGATTTCCATAGATGAGGAATCTGCCGCTATGGGCGCGGCTTACTACATAGAAGATTCCTCCGATCCCGATGACCCGGAGATCATAGCCGCCCCCACAGAGCCAGAGGAAACTGCACCCGCGGAAATAGTGGCTGAGGAAACCGAGTCTGTGGAAACCGAGCCCGAAGAAACAGAAGCCGCGTCGGATCCGTTTGACTGGACGGAAGTCTACACCCATGAGTTTCCGCTGTACTCTCAGTTGGACTACCCCAACCAACGTTACGGCAACGGAACCGTTGCCACCAGCGGCTGCGGCATTACGTCGCTTGCCATGGTAGCCTCCTATCTGACCGGGCACACCTATTATCCGGATGAGCTGGCGGATTACTTCGGCGGCTATGGCGAAAACAACGTTCAGCGCTTCGAATACGGCGCTCAGCAGCTCCGCCTGCCTATCCACAAGGCGGACACCGTCCGCGACGTATTCGCCGCCATGAAAAACGGTGACGTGGCCGTCCTGCTGATGGATCATATGTCGATCTTTACGGAGACCCAGCACTTCATCGTGCTGACCGGCATTAACGAGGAAACCGGAAAGATCATGGTTTACGATTCCTACCCACCCAACTATGAAAAATGGGATTTGAAGCGGGGCTTTGTGGAGGGATTTGAGGAAAAAGATCTGATGCTCGGCTATAACGGCGGCTGGATCTTCAGCGTCCGGGGTATGCCGGAGGTTCCCTTCATTTACACAGAGGAAAAGCCTGATGCTGACCCCAGATACCCCAGCGTGGAACTGACCTGGGAGGAGCAGCAGCTGCTGGCAAAGCTTATCTGGCTGGAGGCCCGCGGTGAATCCAAGGAGGGTCAGCAGGCCGTTGCCGAGGTGGTTCTCAACCGCCTTGTCTCCGGCGAATTCGGCGACAACCTCCATGATGTGATCTACGGCGAAGGCCAGTTCCGAACCACGCCGTTCCTGGACGAAGCAGAGGCCTGGCAGGCCCAGTATGAAGCCATTGATGCGGCTCTGGAAGGCCCCAACATTCTACCGATGGATGTGATGTACTTCGCCACATACCCGGAAAACGATCAGGTCTGGGGCCAGATTGGCGGACATATCTTCTGCTATGGATAAATACATACGGCAGGCACGTCATGTGCCTGCCGTATTTTTCAGAGATTCCAAAGATTTTATTCCTCTGACAGCGTCACCAGCCGGGGGCTGTGCCCCATGGCAGGGAGGATTTTCTCCAGCAAATCCGACATCTTCAGTCGCAGAGAGGACGTATTGATGCAGGGGTGGCAGCCGAAGAATTCGCCCTTCACCACCTCCGCATCCATGAGAAGCTCCACCTTGTGTTCATGGTCGTTCATCAAGCCCAGCACACTGACGGAACCGGGGGTAATGTCCAGAAGGGCCTCCATGTCCTCGGCCGAAGCAAAGCTCAACCGGGAGGAGCCGATCTCCTTTGACAGAACACTGGTCTTGAAGTGCTTTTCTCCGGGCAGCATCAGCAGATAGAACTTCGTCTTCTGCCGGTTGCACAGCAGCAGGTTCTTGCAGATCACCGCGTTCAGCGTCCGGTCAATTTCTTCACAGGCCTCCATGGTCATGGCTGGTTCGTGGTCAATGCGCTGATATTCGACACCCAGACTGTCAAGCAGATCGTAGCAGCGAATTTCCTTGGCAAGCCGCCCGGCGCAGTCGGCAGGGCGTCCATTTTGCAGTTCCATGTTTCTTTCTCCCTAGTCTTATAACGTTTTTATCATCAGAATGCTCTTGCGGGAGGTTCCGTCCTTCAGGCGGTACGCGTCCGGCACCTCGGCAATCTGTTGGAAACCCATTTTTTCGTAGAGGCAGCGGGCCCGGTCATTGCCCTCAATGTAGTCCAGCTCCAGGATGTCCAGCCCCCGCGCCTTTGCCAGCGCAATCATTTCCGCAAACAAGGCCGTTCCGATGCCCAGACCCCAGTATTTCCTGAGCAGTCCGATGGCAACGCTGCCGCGATGTCGGGTCTTTATCCGGCGGTTCATAGTCAGCATCGCGTTTCCCGCCAAGCAGCCCTCCACGAAGCAGCAGGGCATCACCTGATCCGGGCTGTTCAGAATGTCATCGATGAACGCCGCCTCCCCCGTCGCGTCCATGGTGCATTCCTCCGGGTATCGCAGCAGAAATTCCGTTTCCCCGGCGGTGGTTTTCATGAACGCCGCCATTTCGGCGGCATCGCCGGGCTGGGCGCTGCGGATAACGGCGTCCCGCCCGTCTTTCAGCAGAATTTTCTTTTCGGAAAATTCCATTTCCTCACCTCATTTTCTCAGCTGCCAGAAGGCCACGGCGCTGGCAGCGGCAACATTCAGGGAGTCCACCCCGTGATACATGGGGATTTTTACGGTGTAATCACAGCTTGCGATGGTGGTGTCCGTCAGGCCGTCGCCCTCGCTGCCCAGCAGCAGCGCCAGCCTTTCCTCCCCCATCAACTGGGGATCGTCAATGGACACGGAGTTGTCGCTGAGGGCCAGAGCGGCGGTTTTGAAGCCCAGTGCCTTCAGCTGCCGCATACCCGCTTCGGGCCAATCCCCCGTATAAGCCCACGGGATTTGGAACACAGTGCCCATGCTGACCCGGGCGCTGCGGCGGTACAGGGGATTGCTGCACCCCGGTGTCAGCAGCACCGCGGCCATGCCAAGCGCCGCGGCGGACCGAAAAATCGCGCCTATGTTGGTGGGATTCTGCACGTTTTCCAGCACGACCACCCGGCTGGCCTCCCGGCAGATATCCTCCATGGCGGGCAGCTTCGGGCGGCGCATGGCGCACAGCACGCCTCGGGTCAGGTGGTAGCCGGTGAGCTGGCACAGTACCTCCTCATCCGCGGTAAACACCGGGATGTCCGGGCACCGGGCAAGAATCTCCCGGGCGGAGCCGTCAATATCCTTGCGCTCCATCAGCAGCGATACCGGCTCACAGCCCCCATCCAGCGCACGGCATATCACCTTGGGGCTTTCGGCAATGAACATTCCCTTTGCCGGCTCAAACCGGTTTAACAGCTGTGCCTCGGTCAGCCGGGCGTACACGTCCAGCGCCGGGTCGGAAAAGTCTGTGATCTCCACGATCTTCGCCATACCCTCACCTCTGATTCAAACTTTCCCTATCTTAGCAAACTTGGAGGAAAAAGTCAAAGCCAATGTGATTTCATCACAGAAAACGCCGGGCGCGCGCTGTATAATCGGGGCATAATAAAAGAAAACGCAAGGAGGACAAAGCAATGTCTGTCATGAAGATTACGAAGGACAATTATCAGGAAGCCGTATTGAACGCTGACCGGGAGGTTCTGCTGGATTTCTGGGCGCCCTGGTGCGGCCCCTGCCGGATGGTCAGCCCCATTGTGGACGAAATCGCCGAAGAGCGGAAGGATATTCTGGTGGGTAAGGTCAACGTGGACGAGGAAATGGAGCTTGCCGCCCAGTTCCAGGTCATGAGCATCCCCACGTTGGTGGTTCTGCGAAATGGTCAGGTAGTGAACCGCGTGGTCGGAGCCAGACCAAAGGACGCCATTCTTTCCCTGCTGTAACAGTGACACCGCCTGTCTTCGGATGGGCGGTGCCTTTCTGTTTGCCGAAATGCAGTTAATTTGTATAATTCCGGCTTTCAAAATTATATAAAATGACAAATCTTATTGGCGGCAGAAAAAATCTGGAAAAATTTGTTTACATTCGTGTCGAAATCGGGTATAGTGAACCGCGAACAGAGTAGGAGACCCCGCGTTAAGTGCCACCGGGACGGGGAGTTTGCCCGGAGGACGAAGGATTTTTCCACGATGAGGTCACCGCACCCGCTGTTGCATATGGGATACCCTCCTTTATGTAGCAACGATACTCGGTCGGGCGAAGGCTTCGGCTGCGGACAGGTATGTCCGGTTGTTGCTGCCTTTCCCCACGGGGCAATCGAAATCTGTCATACACTCCCTGACGCCTTGCGCGCCGGGGAGTTTTTGATTCGGCACCCCCGGGGCAGCGACAGGTCAGATGCGTTCGCAATATCAAAAGGAGGAATCTCTATGAACAAATCAACCAGACCCTTTACCACCAAAACCCTGGCCTACTGCGCCCTGCTGGCAGCCCTTAGCGTTGTGCTGGCCCGGCTCATCATCCCCATGCCCAACGTGACCACCCGGTTCTCCATTGAGGCGGTGCCCATTTTCCTTGCCGGTATGCTCTTCGGGCCCATGGCCGGCGGTCTGGTGGGCTTCAGCGCCGATCTGGTAGGCTGCCTGTTCTCCGGCTACGGCTACAATCCCCTGTTCTGCCTGCCGCCTATTCTGTACGGCATTTTCGGCGGCGTGTTCCGCCGGTATCTGGCGGCGAAGCCCACCCTGCCCCGTCTGGGCCTGTCCTTCCTGTGCCCTGTGATCCTCGGCTCCATTCTGTGGCAGAGCGCTGCCTTGTCCTTTGTTTACAACAGCAAGGGAAGCTTTACCGCCAGCCTCATTTACTTCCTGTCCACCCGCACTGTCCAGTTCGCCGTGACGCTGGTGCTGGATGTGCTGATTATTTATCTGCTCCTGCGCACAAAGGTCTTTGAGCGCATGGGCATCTGGCCCCCTGTTGCTAAGGAAAAATAAACGACCTGAAAGGAACGAATCCCCATGAACGCCGCGCAAGCCATTGAATATATCCACTCCGTCTGCTGGAAGGGCAGTATCCCCGGACTGGGACGGACCCAGACCCTGCTGAAAAAAATGGGAAATCCGGAGAAAAAGCTGAAATTTGTCCACATTGCCGGCACCAACGGCAAGGGCAGCACCGCCGCCATGACCGCCTCCATTGCGCGCAAGGCGGGCTACCGGACGGGACTGTACACCTCTCCTTACATCTACCGCTTTCACGAGCGGATGCAGGTGGACGGCGTGGAGATCTCCGACGAGGAGCTGGCAGAGGTGACGGAATTTGTAAAGCCTCTGGCAGACTCCATGGAGGAGTCCCCCACGGAATTTGAGCTGGTTTCCTGCATTGCCTTTGAGTACTTCTATCGGAAGCAGTGCGACATCGTGGTGCTGGAGGTTGGCATGGGCGGCGCGCTGGATTCCACCAACGTCATTGAAGTACCCGAGGTTGCCGTCATTACCAACATCGGCCTTGACCACACGGAATACCTGGGCGACACAGTTGAGAAAATTGCCGAGACGAAAGCCGGTATTTTCAAGGAAAACGGTCATGCCGTGGTGTACCGGGGCGCCCCTTCCGTGGAGGCGGTCTTTGAGCGGGTCTGCGCCGAACGAAATGTCAGCCTGAAAAAGGCGGATTTTGATTCCCTTGTACTGAAATCTCACACATTGGAGGGTCAGGTCTTCGACTGCGGTCAGCGGAAGGATTTGGTACTGCCCCTGCTGGGCGACCACCAGCTGCACAATGCCGCCGTGGTGCTGGCCATTGCCGACACGCTGATCGAGGAAGGCTGGAAGATCACTGAGCAGAACATCTATGACGGCATTCGGGACGTGCGCTGGCCCGGGCGGTTCGACATCGTCTCCCGGCAGCCCCTGTTCATCATCGACGGCGGGCACAATCCCCAGTGCATTGAGGCGCTGGTCAAAAACATTCAGGATTATCTCACCGGCAAAAAAGTCATCGCCCTCACCGGCGTGCTGGCCGACAAGGACTACGCGGATATGTACCGACCGGTGATGCCGCTGGTTGACCGGTTCGTGTGTATCACGCCCCCCAATCCCCGGAAGCTGGAAGCGGTGGAGCTAGCCCGGTATCTCCGGGAAGCCGGTGCGGATGCCGATGCCTGTGAAACCGTTGCGGAAGGTGTTCAGAAGGCTATGGAGCTGGCCGGGGAAGACGGCGTAGTGCTGTGCTTCGGCTCTCTGTACTCCATCGGTGCCATCCGGGACGCGCTGGTGCAAATGGGTAAAATTTAAGGAGAAGGGCGGTCAGCTGACCGCCCTTCTCTTATTTTCCTTCAAACTTCTTCTTGGCAACACGACAAATTGGTATTTGGCGGGGCCAATGCGTAGGGCGGGGTCATGGCCCCGCCGACCCGGTTCCGATTATATGTCACCTACGATGAATGGCATTTTTTGGGTTTGCTACCACACGTTTTCCATTGGACGAAAGCCTTATCCTCGTCCAACGTGATCGGCGGGGTCATGACCCCGCCCTACGGTACTATGGTACGATACCGAGCAGTGCCCAATGGCGTAACGATATCAGACCGCCTGTGCACGCATTGCCCGCGGGGGCATCCCCGCAAATTACAATTTATCTCTCTGCAATGTCAGGTCATGCCTCAATATTTGTCTGCCGCACCAGATAGATGGGCCGGTGCTTGGTTTCCAGATAGGTCTTTGCCAGATACTGGCCCACAACGCCGATGCCCAGCATCTGAATGCCGCTGAGTAACAGCATGATACACACCAACGAGGGCCAGCCGGAGGTGGGATCCCCGAATACCAGCGTCCGCACAATGACCACAACGATCATCACCAGTGCCAGTGCGCAGCAGATCAGGCCAAACACTGAGGAAATCACCAGCGGCATTGTGGAGAAGGCTACAATTCCTTCAATGGCATACAGGAACAGCTTCCAGAAACTCCACTTGGTCTCCCCGGCGACCCGCTCGATGTTCTCAAACTCCAGCCACTTTTTCTTAAATCCAATCCAGCCGAAAATGCCCTTGGAGAACCGGTTGTATTCTCCCATGGACAAAATCGCCTCTACCACCTGACGGCTCATCATCTGAAAATCCCGGGCGCCGTCCACGATCTCCGCATCGGACATTTTGTTGATGAGCTTATAGAACATTCTGGCAAAGAAGGACCGGATCAGCGGCTCTCCCTTCCGGGTCACACGACGGGAACCGACACAGTCATAGCCCTCTTCCTTGATGGAGCGGTACATTTCCGGCAGCAGCGCGGGAGGATCCTGCAAATCCGCGTCCATGATGACCACATAATCTCCCGTGGCGTTCTCCAGGCCTGCGTAGATACCCGCCTCCTTGCCGAAGTTCCGGGAGAAGGAGATGTACTTCACCCGGCTGTCCCGACGGGAAAGCGCTAAGATTTTCTCCAGTGTCCCGTCCCGGGAGCCGTCGTCAATAAACAGGAATTCAAATTCCACGCCGCGCATCTGCTCAGCCACACCGGTCACCGCAGAGAAAAAGGGCTCCAGCGCCGGTTCCTCATTATAGCAAGGTACCGCAATCGAAATTTTATCCATGCTTTCTCATCCTTTCTGTATTTTTCGTATTATACATCCGTTCTCCGTCATTGACAACCCGGAGGGCGAAAATACTTGACAAACCGTGAAAAATGATTTATCCTTTTCAGGATTGAAAGGAGAATCTTTTATGGAGAAAAAGACTCAAAAGCTGCCTTACAGTGCTTTCTTTCTATTGGTTTTCGCGTTTCTTTTCCTCTGGTTCACCAGAATACATCCGCTGATCCCCTTCGATGGAGACGACTGGACCTATCTTTCCTACGCCCGTCTAGCCACCCCCATCTGGGGCGAATGGAATCCATCAAAGGTGTTTCCCGAGGTTCTGTATCCCTTTTTTGCCACCATCGCGGCCCATGCCCTGACGCCCCTTACCGGAGATTACATCACAGCCCAGACGATCATGCACGCTTTCGTGGTCAGCGCCGCCATTACCGGATACCTGTGGTGCTTCGCCTGCCTGATGCGCAGGGTATTCTCCTGTTCCCGGACAACCACCGCCATTCTCTCTGTTCTCTTCTTTGCTCTGCATTTTTTGGTTTTCCGTACGGAGGAGGAAAACAACCTGTATCTTTTCCAGTGCGTTTCGGTGAACTGCTACTATAATTACCTTCTCCCGATGCTGCTCAACACCTCCTGTGTCATGCTCCTTCTGGCAAACCCCAGGGCAGACGCGTTTCTGCGCACCGGCAGGCCGGAAATCATTGGTCTTGTATGTGTGATTGTCTATCTGGCAATCTTCTCCAGTCTGCCCGCCAGCGGCATTCTCGCGGCATACGCGGGGAGCTGTCTTCTGCTGGAACTGATCCGTCAGCGGAAACACTTCCGTTTCCGGGCATTTCTGCGGGATAACTGCTTCCATGTCGGAATCCTCGCCGCATGGCTGATCAGCGCGGTGTTTGAACTGAGCGGCGGCCGCGCCGGGGATGCCATGGCCGGGGGTTCCCTCCTGAGCCGGCTGCATCAGACCTGTTTTCTGCTGAAAACCGCGCTGCTGGAAAGTAACCGGCTCTTCCTTCTTTCCTCCGGCATTGTGGTACTTGCCGCCGTGGTGTGTATGCTGCTCAGCGGCGGCGTCCGCAGTCTGGAACCAAAGCTGGCTTCGGTTCTGGGGACCTTCCTGATTTCCACAGCCGCGATTTTTGTCTACATGATTCTGCTCTGCGCCGCCGTGGGCCCGGCAAAGATTTCCGCCTGCGAGTATCTGTTCGTAATCTATTTTCACATTCTTCTGCTGGTGCTGCTGGCGCTGGGATATCTGGTGGGACGTTTTCCAAAGCTGATGCTGGTTCTGCCGCTGCTGACCCTGTTCCTGGTCTCCAGCATTAACACCAGAGGGAACACCTTCCGGGATTCCAACACCTGTGAGTTGCCCGCTGAAACGTGCGGCGCGCTCAGCCGGTACATTGTGGAGCAGTTTCAGGCTGCTGATGCCGCCGGCAGACAGGAGATGACTCTGTATGTTCCCCAATTTACCGCCGACCCCGAGACGGAGGATAACTGGCCCTGCAGTCTGTTCCTGATGGAGCGTATTCCCGACACGCTGTATGCCCACGGGATAACCAGTCAGCGAATCGACATTACCGTCGCGGTTGATCCCGCTGTGAACCGCCTGCTCCGCATTCCACTGCCAAATGAATAACGGAATTTCCCCTGTTTACCAGCTTTTTCGGCAAACAGGGGGGATTTTTTATTCTCTTTGGTACAGTTTTTGCAGCAGTTTCCGCATAGGTTCAAACAGCAGCAGCGCCAGAATAAAGTTACCGGCGCAGTGGGCAATGTCAAAGGGAATCCCGGACACCCATTTGGTCAGTGCGTAGGAAAAGCCGCCGATGAACACGTCCACGATGCCGCACAGCGCGCCGAAGGACAGCCCAAAGCCGCCGGACAGAAGTGCCCAACCCAGTCTGCCCCGCATCCGCCGCAGGCAATACGCCGCCACGCCCAGCACTGCCCAGATATAAAGGTAGTTGATGTTCCACAGGCTGATTCCGTAGAACAAAATCTCCAGAAGTACATACAGGTAGACGGGATAGACCCACTTTTTTCCGAACACCACCGCATAGAGCATGACGCACAGGCTCACCGGTTCGATATTCGGCAGAAAGCTCATTGCGTACTTTGCCGCAAAGGTCATGGCCCCCAGTACCGCGAACAGCACCAGCTCCCGGACGGTCAGCTTACCCAATGGTGTATACCAGCTTGAAGCTGTCTCCATCCTTCACCGGGGTGGAATCCGCGCCGGTGGCGGCATAGTCCTCTCCCACGTACAACGCCCAGTAGCTCTGGTTCTCATTCCAGTCGGCCTTTTCGCCGTCCACCACAGAAATAGTCAGGCCATAGGGGCCATTCTCGCCCTCCACAAGGCCCTCCGTCAACAGGACGGGGCCCAGATACTCTGCATCGGTGTGATACCGGAACTGCTTTTCACTGCCGTCAGCGTGAACCACGCTCACGCTTATGGTCTTGGCCCCCGCTGTCGTTGTGGGACGTGCCGCAAAAGATACACCTGCCAGAATGGCTGCAAGAACCACCAGCACAGCCGCCGCAATCAAAGTCTTCCGATTCTTCATACCAAATCTCCTTGTTCTTTCAGTCGGTAATATTCCCCAGCTTCACCACCAGCGTCCCGTCATAAAAGGCCAGGAAGCCCTCGGTGGGGTAGCAGGGCATGGCCTGCACACGCTCGTCAGACTGAAGCCGCAGCTGAGTCTCACCATCCGCCATCACAATGGGCAGGCTCATGACGTAATCAAAATAGGCCTGCATCCGGCTGGGCTCCGTGGTGTAGATGGGGCTGGAGCCAGTCATGCCGGTCACGTTCCAATAGTCCTTGAAGCCCGGAATCACCGGATTGAAGGTCTTGGGAAGCCCCACAAACACCACCGGCGTCTGACCCGGCTGGTAGCCGTCAAAGGCCTCCATCCGTCCCACCACCCGGGTCATCAGGGACAGATAGCCATCGAATTCCAGATTTTTCTTGACATACATTCCGTTGGAAAACCGCACGTTGCCGTACAGCACCACGCCGATCATCAGCATACACGGGGCCTTCTGCCAGACTCCCACCGGGATGGCAGTATCCTTCCACTGCCCGTACAGCCAAAGCGCCAGCAGCAGCGTCAGCAGATAGAACATCCAAATCGGGTACACCATCAGGTCATGACTTTCCCCCAGGGACAAAACGTAGACCATGTTCATTCCCAGTGGAAGCAGCGCCACAAGCACCGCACACAGCAGCTTCTCCTTCCAGCCCCGTTTTTTGCTGAGCAGGAAGACCGCCAGTGCGGCGGCATCGATGGTGAAAAACAGTGACGTCATTGCCCGCATCAAAATGGAGGGGTAGCTGGAATAGGCGTTCCACAGTCTGCCAAACCAGTCAGCGTAGGCCCCAATGATCAAAGAGCCGATGGTGCCGGGAGTCAGCAGGGCAATCTGGTCCAGAGAATTGTAATCTCCGCTGAACAAGGTGCCTCCGGTAAGCAGCATTCCCTTCAGCAGCACAATATAGGCCACGCCGCCCAGAAGGATCATTCCAATGGCCCTCAGGCCCTTGAACAGCACCGCCTGGAACTGCCCGCCGCGCATCAGCTCCAAAATGCAGACCATCATACACAGGCTTACCGTCAGAAATACGTAGCTCTGATGGATTCCCAGCGAGACCGCCACCAGAGCCCAGCCTATGAGCCATCCCCGGGGGTGCCGGTTCCACAGCCAGACGGCTCCCACCGCGCACAGCATAGCAAACATATAGCTGTCCAGATCGTGAATATAGGTAGCGGCCGTAGCCGATACCGTTATATTTGTAGCAAAAATGCCCGCGACCAACACCACTGCCGTTTTGGATTCCATCCGGAAAACCCGGGCCGCCAGAAACACCGCCAGTCCGATCCACAGCAGGGCCAGCACGCCGTTAAACCAGGGAAGGGTCACATCGCTGCCCAGCAAGTCCCGATAAAGAGGGGTCAGCACCCTCCCGATGCCCATTTTAATATCATTTCCCAAAATCTCGGCGTGGAATTCCCGGAGAGAGTCATGGGAGATATTATTGTCAAAAAAGGCGTAGCCATGGGCCGCCAGGCCCCAGATAAAGGTGGCTGCCAAGGCCGTAAGCAGCCGGGTCTTATTTCGTTCCAGTCTCTGTCTCAATTCCATTCCGATTTCCTCCGGCTCAGCAGCACAGGAACATCCCCCGCCCGCCGCAGCAGAACAGGTTTACCAGGTAGCACAGGCACAGGTTCATGCAGGGATTGCCGCCCATGGAAAAGCCACGGAAGTTTCCGGCGGTCTGCCGGTAGTCCGCGCCGCCGTGCTCCATATGGTTCAGGGCGTTCAGGTACTCCGGATTGTTTGGGTCCATGCTCACCGCCCGGCGGATGTGCTCCAGCGCCGTAACCTGATTGCCCAGTCCGTCATTGGCAAGGGCGCTGAGGTAGTACCACCGGGCGTCCCGCTGGGCAGAATTGTTCAGCGTATTCAACGCCTCCCGGAAGCGGCCGAAGCGGATGTACTGGGCCGCCGCCTGCTGGTACTGGTCGTCGTTTGACTCAGGCCTGCTCTGCTGGCGGTAGCCGCCGAAGGGATCGTAGCCGTAGCCGCCGGGCTGGGGCTGGGCCTTCTCCGGGTTCTTGATCTGCTCATAGGCAGCGTTGACCTCCTGCATCTTCCGGGCCGCTTCCGCATCTCCGGGGTTCAGGTCGGGGTGGTATTTTTTCGCCAGCTTTCGGTATGCCTGCTTGATTTCCTCGTCAGAGGCGTCACGGCTGACACCCAGCACCTTATACGGATCGTCAATCATGGCTTTCCTCCTCTTTTCGCTTTCCTCTGTAGTTTACCCACACACCGCTGTAGAGAATATTGTCAAGCAATTGCTTGTCCTGCACAAGCGGCAGCTTTTCAAACTCGGCCGTGCACCGGCCCATGGTCAGCACCAGATAGTCCTCCCATTGGGCCCAGTTTTTCTCCTCGCCCCGGGCAAGGAAGGGATTGTATTTCCCCTTCCGCTTGTCCTTGTCATAGTCCAGCTCCGCGTCCAGAAGATAGATGAACCTGCCAAGAGCGTTGCCCATTTTTCGCAGGATCGGCGCCCACCAATCCTCCCGAACCACCAGCAGCTCCCCCATCAACTCACCGAAGGCACCAGCCGGTTCGTCCGGGTTGGGGCAGTTTTCCTTTTCCAGCGCCGACAGAGTGTCAATGCTCCTTTTGATTGCCTGACACTGACGAGGCCAGCGTTTTTCGATGTCGGGCAGATGGGGTTCGTAGGCCTGCGCCATCCATTTTGCCGTCCGTTTCCCGTCGTCCTGCCAATCGTCCAGACAGTTATAGTAAGCCAGCGCCACATTCATGTCCGCCGCGTAACGGATATAGTCGTTATCCAGCCAGTCCCGCCGGGTGATGGGATGGAGGGCGCAGCTGTTTTTGCCGCCGTCCTCCTCCGGCTCGTACAGGCTCATCAGTAGCAGCGCCAGAAACGCCATATCATAGCTCAGTCCCAGCCGGGACAGCTGTCCGGACTGCTCCCGAATCCGGCGGCAGATGCCGCAGTACACCGCGCTGTAGCGGCGCTGCTGCTCTTTTGTCAGCTCCCGAAGGCTGGCTGTTACATATCCAAACATACCATTCCCCTCCTTTTGGGGATAATCTTACCGAAATAGTGTGAACAGAGCGTAAACACCCCTAAAAATTACAAATTTTTCACTGCTGATTCAGGTAGTGATTCAGCGCGCCGCCATAAAACAGGATGCTCAGGCAGCAGTACAGCCACAGCATCCCCAGCGCCACCGCGTAGATGGACCCGAAAATGTTGGAATAGCTGTTGAAATTTTCCACATAAATGGAGAAAAGATCGGAAAACACCAGCCAGCCGATGGAGGACAGAATACCGCCGGGCAGACTGTCCACAAAGCGGTTTCGCTGATTGGGCAGAACCATGAACATCAGGGTGAAAATCAGGCTTTGCAGAATCAGCAGGAGGAAAAAACGCAGATCGATCAGGTCCATCAGGAAGATCACGATTCCGTTGTCCACCATGCTCAGCCAGTTGAGGATGGTACTGCCGAACACGTGCAGAAACAATGTCAGCAGCAGCACCAGTCCAAAGAGGAAGGTATAGACCACGCTGATGCCCCGGGTGTAGAAATAGCCCCGGTCCTCCCAAACGTCGTACACCGCGTTCAGTCCCCGCAGCAGGCCGAACACGCCCCGGCTGGCAGACCACAGGGCAGTCAGCGCCGACAGGCCCAGCACTGTGCCGGTGGAATTGGCCCAGGTGCTGTAGACCAGCTCCTCCACCGTATCCGTCAGTGCGTGGGGCAGGAAAGCGTCTATCAGCGCCACCAGAGTTTCCACCTGAATGCCCGTAAACCGCAGAATGCTCAAAAGCATCAGCAGCGCCGGAAAGATAGACAGGATGATAAAGTATCCGGCATAGGCCGCGTGCAGCGGGATCTGCTTTTCCCGGATTGCCAGATACGCGTCCACGGCTTTTCCGATCAGACCGCCTTTGGGAAATTTTCTCATCCGATTCCCCCATTTCACAAAAGGACACAGCCCGCCGCCTTCTTTGGCAGCGGGCTGACCGTAATCTTGCGAAGAAGTTGAAAGTTGATAGTTGAAAGTTGAAAATTTTCTATTCGTCCCGAAGGGACACCATAACTTTCAACTTTCCCTTTTCAGCCTTCCACTCAGCGAAGCGCTGAGCATTCTATATTATTCCGCAGAAATCAGATAGTAGTACACCGGCTGACCGCCGCTGAGCAGATTCACGTCCGCATTGGGGCAGATGTCCGCGAAGATGTCCGCCGCCTTCTGAGCATGCTTCTCCTTCACGTCCTCGCCGTAGTAGATGGTGACGTACTCCTTGCCCTCGTCCCGAACCTTCTCAGCAAGGGATTTCAGCAGCACCTTGATGTCCCGGCTGGTGCCGAAGAGCTGGCTGCCGTAGAGGGCCAGATAGTCACCCTCGTGGATGTCGTAGCCGTCAAAGTCGGAGTTCCGGGCAGCATAGGTGATCTGCATGGTGTCCACGGTGCCCAGCGCCTCGGTCAGCGCTTCGGTATTCTCCTCCACACTTCCCTCGGGATTAAAGCCCAGCATGGCGGTCACGCCCTGAGGCACGGTCTTGGAGGGAATCACCACCACATGCTTGGGGGTCAGAGCGTCTACCTGCTCCGCCGCCATGATGATGTTCTTGTTGTTGGGCAGGACGAAGACGGTCTCGGCGGGCACCTTGTTGACAGCCTCCAGAATGTCCTGAGTGCTGGGGTTCATGGTCTGGCCGCCGGAGATGATCTGATCAACGCCCAGATTCAGGAACACATCCGCAAGGCCCGGGCCTGCGCAGACGGAAACCACGCCCAGTGCCTTTTCCGGCTCCGCAATCTTCGGCTCCTTCTCGCTTTCGGTCATGACCTTCTCGGTGTGCTGCAGGCGCATATTCTCAATCTTCACGGTAACGAAGGAACCGTAGGTTACGGCCTCGCTGAGGGCCTTGCCGGGATCATTGGTATGCACATGCACCTTGATGATCTCGTCGTCATCCACCAGCACCAGGCTGTCGCCCAGCTGGCTGAGGAAGGCGCGCAGGGCCTCGGGGTCCTTGTCATTTTCCCGGTCAATGATGAACTCGGTGCAGTAGGTAAAGGTGATATCCTCGGTGTTAAAGTCGGAGAAATCCGCCGCTTCCTTCACGGCGGTGCCTTCTCCGGCGCTCTCCAGAACCACGTCCTCGCCCTGCATGGAAGACAGCATGGCTTCCAGCGCGGTGACCCAGCCCTTGCCGCCGGCGTCCACGACGCCAGCCTTCTTCAGAACGGGATTCTGGTTCACAGTGTTGGCCAGCGCCACCTTCGCTTCCTCAATGGCAGCAGCCTGAACGAATTCGATGAAGTTATTTTCCTGCGCCGCATCCTGCGCCTTGGCGGCAGCGAGGCGGGCCACGGTCAGAATGGTGCCCTCGGCGGGCTTCATAACCGCCTTGTAGGCGGCGTCCACGCCCTCCTGCAGAGCCGCGGCCCACAGCACGCCGTCGCAGTACTCCAGCCCCTTCAGCTTCCGGGAAATGCCCCGAAACAGCAGGGACAGGATCACGCCGGAGTTACCCCGGGCGCCCCGCAGCATGGCGGAAGCGGCAATTTTCGCGGCTGTTCCCAGATCCGGGTCCTCCGCCTTGCGCAGGTCGGAAGCGGCGGCGTTGATGGTCATGGACATATTGGTGCCGGTGTCACCGTCGGGAACCGGGAAGACATTCAGCTCATTCAGAGCCTGCTTATTGATCTCTATGGCGGCTGCCGCGCTGATAATCATTCTGCGCAGATCAGCGCCACCCACAGTTTCTTTCAATGTTTTTACCTCCGATACTTAACCGATCATCATGGAATCGATATAGACATTCACATCCCGCACCTCGGTGCCGGTGCACTCGGTGACCTGATGACGCACTTCCTCAATGATGGACTCGCCCACGGCGTTCATGTTGACGTTATCCACCACAATGTGCAGATCGATGGAAATGGAGCCGTCCTCGTTGAACTGGACCTTGACGCCCTTGCCAACGGACTCCTTGCGCAGCAGGTGATACACGCCGTCGGACAGGCTGCGGGCAGCCATGCCCTTCACGCCGAAGCAGTTGGCGGCGGCGGTTCCCACGATATCGGTGTATACATTGGTGCTCACATTGACACTGCCGTTTTCATTCGCGTGACGTACCATATTACAACCTCCAAATATTCTAAGATACTGGATACGAAGATACAAGATAGGGACTATTCCGAAGAATACGTTGTATCTTATCTCTTGTACCGAAATGTCAAACCATACTCTGTTCCCAGCAGGAAGGCGCTTCCAGACCCATCATCTTTACGATGGTGGGGGCCACGTTGGCAAGGCCATAGTGGCCGTCCTTGATGACCCAGTTGTGATCCTTGTCGTAGATGATGAAGGGAACAGGGTTCAGGGAATGGGCAGTACGGATAGAGGTCTTGCCCTTCTTGGTCTCGGTCATCTGGTCGGCGTTGCCGTGGTCGGCGGTGATCAGCACGGTGTAGCCGTACTTGTCAGCGGCTTCCAGAATGGCCTTCAGGCCGTTGTCCACGCACTCCATGGCATACACCACCGCTTCCATGACGCCGGTGTGGCCCACCATATCGCCGTTGGGGTAGTTGCAGCGCAGGAACTGGAACTTTTTGGATGCCATATTGGCAACCATCTTCTCGGTGATTTCCTTGGACTTCATGGCAGGGGCCTGCTCGAAGGGAATCACGTCGGAGGGCACTTCCTCGTAGACCTCCAGATTCTCGTCCACCTTGCCGGAACGGTTGCCGTTCCAGAAATAGGTGACGTGGCCGTACTTCTGGGTCTCGGACAGGGCGTACTCGTGGATGCCGGCCTTGCACAGCACCTCGGTCAGGGTGTTGGTGATGACGGGGGGCTGCACCAGATAGTGCTCGGGGATGTTCAGGTCGCCGTCGTACTGCAGCATACCGGCAAACTTGACGCCGGTGTAGTCGCCCCGGTCGAACTTGTCAAAGTCCTTCCGGTCGAAGGCCAGAGAGATTTCCTGGGCCCGGTCGCCACGGAAGTTGAAGAGGATCACACTGTCGCCATTGGCAATCTTCGCCACAGGCGCACCGTCCCGGGCAATGACGAAGGCGGGCAGATCCTGATCGATGCAGCCGGTCTCGGCCCGGTAGGTTTCGATAGCCTCCTTGGCGGAGGCGAACATCCGGCCCTGGCCCTGCACATGGGTGCGCCAGCCCTTCTCCACCATGGCCCAGTTGGCTTCGTAGCGATCCATGGTAATCTGCATACGGCCGCCGCCGGAGGCAATGGCATAGTCACAGCCGTCGGCGCTCAGCTCGGTCAGCACCTTCTCCAGCATCTCCACATACTCCAGCGCGGAGGTGGCAGGCACGTCACGGCCGTCCAGCAAGATGTGGCAGTAGGCCTTCTTCACGCCCTCGGCGTGGGCCTGCCGCAGCAGGGCAATCAGGTGGTGGATATTGGAGTGGACGTTGCCGTCGGACAGCAGGCCCAAAAAGTGCATGGCCTTTCCGGTCAGAGCGTTGGCAACCAGATCCTTCCATGTCTCGGAAGCGTACAGCGCGCCGTTTTCGATGGACTCGCCCACCAGCTTGGCGCCCTGCGAGTAGACCTGACCGCAGCCCAGAGCGTTGTGACCAACCTCGGAGTTGCCCATATCCTCATCACTGGGCAGACCGACGGCGGTGCCGTGGGCCTTCAGGTAAGTATGGGGGCAGGTTTCCAGCAGCATATCCAGCGTAGGAGTCTTTGCAACCGCGACCGCGTCGCCGCTGCCGCCGTCACCCTTGCCAACGCCGTCCATAATGACCAGTACAATCGGTTTTTCCATATTGTTTTACCTCCAAAAGCGAGTTTTCGCGCAGTTTTGCATTTTATTAGTCTCCTTATTTTACATCATATTGACGCAAGTTACAACTACTTTTTTATTTTTTCCGTTCCGAACAAAAAAACTCCCGGGAAAATCACAAAATGGTTGATTTTCCCGGAAGTTGTTAAAATTGTTTTAAGTAGGCTTCCCCTTTGGGGAAGCTGGCAATAATCTTTGAATTTTTGACTGAAGAGGGCAGGGATAGTCTAAAAAGAAATGCACTCCGGCAAATTCGTACTGGTATTACCTCTTCCGACAGCCCTTCGGGCTGCCACCTTCCCCAAAGGGGAAGGCATTTTATCAATACCGTCCCTTGCGGCTGACACCCCGGAAGATCATGGCACCTGCCAGCAGCATAGTCAGCACGCCGGCGATAATGACCATGCCGATCCAGCCGTCGCCGCCTACCTTCTCCACCGGGCCAACAGGCTCGGTCTCCTCGGTGGTTTCCTCAGTAGTCTCCTCCGTGGTCTCCTCCGTAGTGGCTTCGGTGGTGGGTTCCGTTGTCTCCTCGGTAGTGGGAACGGTGGTCGCTTCCGTAGTCTCCGGCACGGTGGTGGGCGGCACCGTCGCCTCCGTGGGCGCTTCCGTCTCCGCCAGCGCCGCCACAGCGGCTTCCGTCGCTTCCGTTTCTTCCTCGGTTTCCTCTGTGGAATCCTCTTCTGTCGTTGTACCGGTATCCTTCACCGGCAGGTTGTCGGGGTCAAAGTTGCCCATCATGATACCCAGATTGCCGCCGTAGCTGCTGATTAACGTGGAAGTATACTCATAGGGCCAGGGGTTGTTGGTGGGGAAGAACACCGCGATGTAGTTGCCCGTCCACAGGCAGCTGTCGTTGAAGCGGGGCATTCCGCCGTCGCAGTACACATACTTCAGGCTTTCGCAGCCCCGGAAGGACTGGGCCCCAAAGCTGCGGAAGGTGGCAGGCAGGTGGATGTACTCGATATCCTCACAGCCATAGAAGGCCTTATCCCCGATCTCCACCAGCGCGTCGCCGAAATCCACGGTTTCCAGCCGGTCACAGCCGGAGAAATTCTCCGCGCCGACCCGGGTCACGCCGCCGGACAGCACCACATGGTCGATCTTGGTCTTGTAGTCCGCCCAGGGGCAGCCGTCCTCCATCTCGCCGCTGCCGGTGACGGTTAGGGTGTAGTTTTCCAGCTTCCAGGTCAGCCCCTCGCCGCAGCTGCCGCTGGCGGCAACGGCGGAGGCCGCGGGGGCCAGCAGCATCAGCATGAGACTTGCCAGCAGAAGATTCATAATCCATCTTTTTTTCATCGATGTCATCCTTTCTTAAGGAAATCCTCAGTTCATCGTTCCTTCCGAACGGGCAAACAATTCTCCGATCCGCTCCCGCAGAGCGTTTGCCTCCGGGGTATCCTCGGTGCCGTGCTCCTCGATCCACCGGGCGGAGGCGGACTGGGCCTGTTTCAAGGTGACAAGGTCACAGCTTAAGTCCGCCACCCGGAAGGCGGGCAGGCCCGACTGCCGGGAGCCGAAGAAGTCGCCGGGGCCGCGGAGCTTCAGGTCTTCCTCCGCGATTTTAAAGCCGTCGGTGGTTTTGCACAGGGCCTTCAGCCGCTGCAGGGTCTCCGGGTTCCGGTTGCGGGTGGTGAGGATGCAGTAGCTTTTCGCCTTGCCCCGGCCCACCCGGCCCCGCAGCTGGTGCAGCTGGCTCAGGCCGAACCGGTCCGCGTCTTCAATCACCATCAGGGTGGCGTTGGGCACATCCACCCCCACCTCAATGACCGTGGTGGCCACCATCACATCCGCCTCGCCCCGGGCAAAGGCAGCCATGGCGGCTTCCTTTTCCGGGCCCTTCATCTGCCCATGGAGCAGAGCAATCCGCAGATCGGGGAAAACCGTCTGTTGAAGGGTTTCCGCCCAGGCGGAGGCTGCCTTGACCCCCAGCTCCTGATTCTCCTCCACCGCCGGGCAGACCGCAAAACACTGGTATCCCTCCCTGACCTGCTTGCGGATAAAGGCGTTGATGCGGGGACGGTAGCTCTCCCCCACCAGAAACGTATCCACCGCTTCTCTGCCGGGGGGCAGCTCGTCTAAGATCGACACGTCCAGATCGCCGTACATTAAAAGCGCCAGTGTTCTGGGAATGGGGGTCGCGGACATGACCAGCAGATGGGGGTCCTCCCCCTTTGCCGACAGCTTCGACCGCTGGGCCACGCCGAAGCGGTGCTGCTCATCGGCAATCACCAGCCCCAGATCCAGAAACTGGGTGGCATCCGTCAGCAGCGCGTGGGTGCCCACAATCACCGCGGTCTGTCCGGAAGAAAGCCGCTCCCTGACCTCCCGCTTCTGCTTGACGGACATGGAGCCGGTGAGAAGGTCAACGGACACCCCCAGCGGGTCAAAGAGTTTTTTCAGAGAGGCATAATGCTGCTCGGCAAGAATTTCCGTAGGAGCCATCAGGGCGGTCTGTTTATCGTTGTTCGCCGCGCAGAAAGCGGCGGCAGCCGCCACCATGGTCTTGCCGCTGCCCACGTCGCCCTGCACCAACCGGTTCATGGGCGTACCTCTTCCAAAATCCGACAGGATCTCCCCAATCGCCCGCTGCTGGGCACCGGTGAGGGTAAAGGGCAGCGCGCCGTAAAAGGGCTTCATATTCAAATTCGTATAGGGAGCCGTTTTTTTCTCCGCCCGGGATGCCCGCATCAGGGAAAGTCCGGCGGAAAACACGAAAAATTCCTCAAAAATCAGCCGTTTCTTCGCCTGCCGGGCCTGCTCCATATCCTTTGGCTGATGGATGGCAAAATAGGCCTCTTTTGCGGGCAGAATGTCATATCCCCGCCGCACCGGCTCCGGCAGAATCTCCGCCGGCGGGTCGCACACCGCCAGTGCCTGAGCGATGGTTTTCAGCATGACTCCGTTGCTCAGTCCCGCCGTCAGCGGATAGATCGGCAGAATTCTTCGGGTGGTCAGTCCCGGGGCCTCCGGCGATTCAAAGACGGGGTTTGTCATATTGTAGCCCACGAAATCCCCGCTGACCGCACCGTAAAATATGTACTCTTTTCCGTATTGTAGCTGTTCCGCCGCAAAGCGGTTGTTGAAAAAGGTCACATTCAGCCGCCCGGTGGTATCCGCCAGCTGCACCTTGGTCATATCCAGCCCCTTGCGGATGTGGGCGGTTCTGGGGGTGTTCATCACCATGGCCTTGAAGCAGGCCGGCACATCCGGCTCTAGCTTTTCGATGGGCACCAGCCGGGTCCGGTCCTCATAGCCCCGGGGAAAGTGGCAGATCAGGTCGCCCAGCGTAAAAATATTCAGATTGGCAAACTGCTTTGCCCGGGCCTCGCCGACCCCCTTGAGGATCGTCACCGGGTCCTTGAGCCGCGCCATGGCAATCACCACCTTTTATTCAGTGTGGAGAGTGAAGAGTGAAGAGTGGAGAGTGGAGAGTTAAGAGTTGGGATAATTGAGTTGCATTTTAAATTCATCGCCGAAGGCGATACCATCACTCCACACTCCACACTCCACACTCCACACTCCACACTCCACACTCCAACATTATACTCCCGTTTTGGCCGGAAAGCAACGGATTTCTTCCCCGTGGTTTCGACAGGCTCGGACATGAAAAAACTCCCTCCGAAATTCAGGAGGGAGATATTTTCAGAGAAATCAGGCCAGCTTGTTCAGCTGCAGCGTCATGCTGCTCTTCTTGCGGGCAGCGTTGTTCTTGTGCAGCAGACCCTTGACAACAGCCTGATCCACAGCCTTGACAGCCACCTTGTAAGCGGCCTCGGCGGCAGCCTTGTCGCCGGACACCACAGCGGCGTCGAACTTCTTCAGGTTGGTCTTCAGCTCAGACTTGTTAGCCTTGTTCTTCTCATAAGCGATCTTGGAAGAAATGACATCCTTCTTGGAGGACTTGATGTTGGGCATGGATTTCACCTCCTTGTGTTAGCTTTCCATACAGACACACATTATAGCGTCTTTGCAAGACAAAATCAACCCCCTTTTTGAATTTTTTTCCCATTGCCAGGCAGGTCCGGTCTTACCATCCGGTAGTGTGCCTGTCAAGCCCCTAATTTTTGCACAAAGAAACCGCCTTCGTGAAAATCCACCACCACCGAAAAAGTGGGATTTTCCCGGAATGGCGGTATCCGTCTTATGTGAACCGAAAATGAATATCCACAATGGCCCCTTCCTGTGGAAAACTCCTGTGGATAAAACTGTGGAGAATGTGGAAAACTTTGAGTTATCAACAGGTATCCCGCCTTTTTTCTTTTCCACTGACTCCTGTGGAAAGCCTGTATATGTATTTGCATATCGCCGTCTCTTGTTTGCAAAAGCCCGTGTTACGTCACCGCGCCGGCAGCCCGGTTTTCCCTTAAAAAGTCTTAATAAAGTTTACAATTCGTAAAAATTGCGTGTCATATTTTGTTACCTTTCCTCTGCTCCCCGTGAAAATTTGTGAAAAACCGCCAAAGGTCTTCCCGTATCTTTTCCCGGCAACCGGGCATACTGAGCGTAGGCGCCGCAGGAAATCTCAGGGGTTCCCTCATCCATGCGGCGATATTTGGAAGCTGTGGAGGTTTCTATGCAGGGAAAAGTGGAGATCTGCGGCGTGAATACGTCCAAACTCAGCGTTTTGTCCCCTGTGGAAATGGATGTACTGCTCCGCCGGGCCCGGCAGGGGGATACGGACGCCCGCCAAAAGCTGATTGAGGGCAACCTGCGGCTGGTGCTGTCCGTGATTCAGCGCTTTGACAAGCGGGGTGAGAACCCCGACGATCTGTTTCAGGTGGGCTGTATCGGCCTCATTAAGGCCATCACCAACTTCGACCCGGAAAAGCAGGTAAAGTTTTCCACCTACGGCGTGCCTATGATCGCCGGGGAAGTGCGGCGGTATCTCCGGGACAACAGCGCCATCCGTGTCTCCCGGTCTATCCGGGATGTTGCCTACCGGGTTTTGCAGTGTAAGGACGCCATGACCGCCGGTCTGGACCGGGAGCCGACGCTGGAGGAGATTGCCCGGGAGCTGGGGCTTCCCCAGGAGGAGGTCAGCCAGGCGCTGGACGCGGTGTGCGCCCCGGTGAGTCTGTTCGATCCCGTCTATGCCGACGGCGGCGACCCCCTGACGGTGATGGATCAGGTCCGGGACACCAAAAACACCGAGGACGGCTGGATGGACCACATCACCCTGCAAAACGCCTTCCAGGCCCTAAACGACCGGGAAAAGCAGATTCTATCTCTTCGTTTCTACGACGGAAAAACCCAGATGGAGGTTGCAAGCACGCTGGGCATCTCTCAGGCCCAGGTATCCCGGCTGGAAAAGGGCGCCATCAGCGCCATGCGAAAGTCCGTCACAGTCTCTTAAGTTTGGAGTGTGGAGAGTTGAGAGTGGAGAGTGGAGAGTTAAAAGTCAGGGGTGAGGAGGTTTTATTCATCGCCGAAGGCGATACCTCCACTCCACTCTTCACTCTCCACCCTGCACACTCTATAGGCATATCCCCTGCCCTGAGCGCATAGCGTTTTCCAAAGGGGGCGCATACTTTGTCCATCAATTTTTCCGACCTGCAATGCAAGGAAGTCATCTGTGTGGGCAACGGACAGCGGCTTGGGTTCGTGTCCAATGTGCAAATCGAGATTCCCGAGGGGAATATCTGCGCCATCGTGGTGCCCGGGCCCTGCCGGATTCTTGGGATTGCCGGACGCCATGAGGACTACATCATTCCATGGAACTGCATCAAAAAAATCGGCCCGGATATCGTTCTGGTGGATACCAAGCCGAATGACTGCCGGGTGCCGAGGAAAAAGCTTCTTTAGCAGCCGAATTATTCAGAAATTTTTTGGAAATACTACTTGCAAATTTGGCTTTTATCCCTTATAATAGTTCGGCATGGGCTTGAGCCTGTGACAAAAATGCCACACACCCGGGGATCGCGCACCCCTGTGCCCTGAAAGGGGCGGGCAGCGCGGGATGATCGGGGTGGAGGAAAAAACAAAAGGAGAATATCAAAATGGCTGTCGTATCTATGAAGCAACTGCTGGAAGCCGGCGTGCACTTCGGTCATCAGACCCGCCGCTGGAACCCCAAAATGGCTCCCTACATCTACACCGAGCGTAACGGTATCTACATCATCGACCTGCAGAAGACCGTTAAGAAGCTGGAGGAGGCTTACAACTTCGTTCGTGACACTTCCGCTAATGGCGGCAACATCCTGTTCGTCGGCACCAAGAAGCAGGCGCAGGATGCCATCAAGGAAGAGGCTGCCCGCTGCGGCGGTTATTATGTCAACTCCCGCTGGCTGGGCGGTATGCTGACCAACTTCCGCACCATGCGCTCCCGTATCGACCGTCTGGCTCAGCTGAAGAAGATGGAAGAGGACGGCACCTTCGCCATGCTGCCCAAGAAGGAAGTCATCAAGCATCAGGGCGAGATCGCCAAGCTGGAGAAGTACCTGGGCGGCGTCAAGGAAATGAAGAAGATTCCCGCTGCCATGTTCATCGTTGACCCCCGCAAGGAGCGCAACGCCATTGCTGAGGCCAAGAAGCTGAACATCCCCGTTGTGGCCATTGTGGACACCAACTGCGACCCCGATGAGATCGACTACGTGATCCCCGGCAACGATGATGCCATCCGCGCCATCCGTCTGATCGCTTCCGCCATGGCCAGCGCCGCCATCGAAGGCCGTCAGGGCGAGGATACCGAGGCTCCCGCTGAGGCTCCCGTGGAGGCTGCTGCCGAATAAGCTGCCCTACCATACAATATAAGTATCAGGAGGAAAAAGAAAATGGCTTTTACCGCTCAGGATGTTAAGAAGCTCCGTGAAATGACCAACGTCGGCATGATGGACTGCAAGAAGGCCCTGCAGGCCACCGACGGCGATATGGACAAGGCCGTTGACTGGCTGCGTGAAAAGGGTCTGGCTAAAGCCGCCAAGAAGGCTGGCCGCGTTGCCGCCGAGGGCGTGGCTTACGCCGCCGTCATCGACGGTGTGGGCGTAGTCATCGAGGTCAACTCCGAGACCGACTTCGCCGCCAAGACCGACGCTTTTATGGATTTGGTCAAGAATCTGGCCGTGGTCGTTGCCAAGCAGAACCCCGCCGACGTGGAGGCTCTGAAGGCCTGCAAGTATCCCAATTCCGACCTGACCGTCACCGAGATCATGCAGGAGAAGGTCATGTCCATCGGCGAGAATATGCAGATCCGCCGGTTCTCCCGGTTCGATTCCAACACCTCCGTCGCCTACGTTCACGCCGGCGGCTCCCACGGTGTTCTGGTGAATCTGGCTGTAGAGGGCGGCATCGACGCCACTGAGATCGGCAAGAACGTTGCCATGCAGATCGCCGCCATGTCCCCCAAGTACTGGGACAAGGCCCAGGTGCCTCAGGCCGATGTGGACAAGGAGTTGGCTGTGCAGGTGGCTCTGATGGACAACGACCCCAAGATGGCTTCCAAGCCCGCCGCTGTCAAGGAGAAGATCGCTGCCGGCAAGATGGCTGCCTTCTACAAGGAGTCCTGCCTGCTGCAGCAGGAGTTCGTCCGTTCCGACCTCTATAAGGGCGATGTTGCCGGCTACATTGCCGACGCTGCCAAGAAGCTGGGCGGCAAGGTTACCTTCGTGGATGCCATTCACTACATCAAGGGTGAGGGTATCGAGAAGAAGGTTGACGACTTCGCCGCTGAGGTCGCCGCGCAGATTGCCGGCGCTGCCAAGTAATTCATCCGCAACACAGGAAGCTCCCCGCCATCGGCGGGGAGCTTTTTCTGCGAATATTTGAAAAAACTGCAATATTTTCTCTTCTTTGTCTACTAAATAAGTAGAGAACCAAAAAGGAGGAAAGCACACACATGGATGACAACGGAATTATAGACCTGTACTGGGCCCGTTCGGAGAAGGCAATCTCCGAAACCGATGCCGGATTGATCTTCCTGCATACAAATTCACCGCCCCGGCACCAAAAGCCGGGGCGGTATCCTTATTTTTCCGGTACACTGTCCATCAATTCCCTGTAAAATACGCTCAATGTGCCGGTATAGCTTTCGTTCCAGGGCTTATTCCTGCCGCAGTAGTGAATGATGGCGGTGTTCCGGCGCACCCAGTTCACGTCCCGTTTTTCCTTCGGGTGGGAGCCGTTGTAGAAATTCAAAACCCGGTCGCTGAGGTTGTAGAGCAGGCTGTCCGCCAGCTTGATCTTATCGCCGTAGAGGGCCGTAAGAATGTCCTGATCCGGCAGGATCAGGGCCTTCTCGTGCTCCCGAACGTAGGCGCTGATCTCCTCAAGCCGGATAACTTGCCGCAAGACATTCAGGTTCATCAGCAGCACCCCGGTGTTGATGTAGGCCACCGCCTTGTCCGATTGGAGCCTTGCCTGATTGAGCTTCGTTAAGAATTCCCGGGTGTGGGTGCACCCCACAAAGTAGCTGCTCTCAAAATCCACCTCATAAAACGGTCGCAGGGAGTTGATCACCACCACGTCCACATCCAGATAGAGAATCCGGTCCAATTCCCTCGGCAGCAGCAGAGGCGCAGCCAGCCGATAGTAGATCTGTCTGGGGTACCGGGCCGTCTCCGGGAAATCCGCAAACAGTTCCTCCGGAACTCGCAGGAAATGAAAAGTCACTCTCTCCTGAAAATCCCGTTCCATGGCCCTTTGGATACTTTCCTCCAAATCCGAATGCAGCACAAAAACGTCGTAATACCCGTAACCCCCGCTGCGCAGCAGAGATTTGAGACAGGCGCTCATAAGCCCCAGCATTTTCTGGTTGACGCAGAACAGCAGATTCGCGGACGCTCCCTGATGGTTTTCCATACAATTCCACCTTTATTCCATTTTTGAGAAAGTATACCACGGCTTTTCCGGTTTCGCTACCGCCGGGCCCCAACCTTCACAGATTGTTTACTTCTTGAGAAGCTCTGAATAAATCGGCAAGAGCTGACAGCGAGAGATTTTGATTCTGCGGCAGGTTTGAAAAACAGAGAAATACTGTATGTATTTCCTGTTTTTTTAACCGCACCGATGGAGCAAAAGATAAACTCCTCAGCCGCAGACGATTTGTTCAGAGCTTCCCTTGACTTTCCTTTGGAAAATAGCTAAACTATGGATAGAACATATTCAGGAGGTACATTATGGCACCCAAGGTTTATTTTACTGATTTCTGCACCGGCACGTCCGAGACCCTGCCCCAGAAGCTGTCGAGACTGATTCTCTCCGCCGGTATCGACCAGATCGACTTTCAGGACAAGTTCGTCGCCATCAAGATTCACTTCGGCGAGCTGGGCAACATGGCCCACCTGCGCTCCGGCTACGCCCGGGTGCTGGTGGATATCATCAAGGATCTGGGCGGCAAGCCCTTCCTCACCGACTGCAACACCATGTACGTCGGCTCCCGGAAGAACGCCCTTGACCATCTGGAAACCGCCTACTTAAACGGCTTCACCCCCTACTCCACCGGCTGCCATGTGATCATCGCCGACGGTCTGAAGGGCACCGACGATGTGGACGTGCCCGTGGTGGGCGGCGAGTACGTAAAAACCGCCAAAATCGGCAGGGCCATCATGGACGCCGATATCGTCATTTCCCTGAACCACTTCAAGGGCCATGAGGAAGCCGGCTTCGGCGGCGCCATGAAGAACCTGGGCATGGGCAGCGGCTCCAATGCCGGCAAGCGGGAGATGCACAGCGAGGGCCGCCCAGAGGTGGACGCCGAAAAATGCGTTGGCTGCGGCACCTGCGCCAAGTACTGTGCCCACGAAGGCCCCCAGCTGGAGGGCGGCGTCATGCACATCGACTGGACGAAGTGCATGGGCTGCGGCCGGTGCATCGATACCTGCCCCGTGGGGGCCATCCACCCCGCCTACGCCCAGTCCGCTTCCGTGCTGAACTGCAAGATTGCCGAGTATACCAAGGCGGTTCTGGACGGACGGCCCAATTTCCACATCACGCTGGTGCGGGACGTGAGCCCCTACTGCGACTGCCATCCCGAGAACGACCTGCCCATTGTCCCCGACGTGGGTATGTTCGCCTCCTTTGACCCGGTAGCGCTGGACTTGGCCTGCGCCGATGCCGTCAACGCCCAGACCATCATGCCCGGTTCCAAGCTGGATAAGGCCAACCGGCCCGACCTCGATAACCTCACCGGCTCCTTCCCCAATACCGACTGGCGCAGCCAGATTGCCCACGCGAAAAAAATCGGTCTGGGCGAGGACTGCTATGAGCTGGTTAGAATTTGAGCTTCGTAGGGTGGGGTCATGCCCCCACCGACGCACCACTTTGACAAGAATATGTCCTTTCAACCGCATCGCTCTCAGCATCGTTTTCAAGCCTATTGTATTATCAGCTGGTCGGCGGAGTCATGACTCCGCCCTACAGACGTCATAAAAAAGCCGGGGCATCCCAAATCGGATGCCCCGGAAGTTTTTGAAATCAGCCTCGGTAGGGCTGCACGTATCGTTCATGACTGAGAGACGACGGTCGGGCATAGGCGCCGGACACCAGTCCCAGCATGGCGAAAATGGTAACCACGGAGGAACCGCCGTAGCTGATCAGCGGCAGCGTCAGGCCGATAACCGGCATAACACCGATGCACATACCCACGTTGATCATCAGCTGGAACATCAGTGCGGAGGCAGCGCCGTAGCACACCAGCCGGCGCATATAGTCCTGACACCGGACACCCACATAAATGCACCGGGCAATAATTGCCAGCTCCAGCAGCATAATCACCACGCAGCCCACAAAGCCCAGCTCCTCGCCCATGGAGGAGAAAATGTAGTCCGTGTGCTGGGCAAACAGGTTGCCGCCCTGGGTACGGTTTCCCTTGAACAGGCCCTGACCCATCAGGCCGCCGCCGGTGAGGGACTGAAGATTGATCTTGGAGTGATAGCGTTCGTTAATGCCCTGCGGGTCGATGGTGGGGTCAAACAGGATCAGAATACGGTTTCTCTGATACTGGCCCAGAAACTGCCACAGGATCGGGAAGGCCGCCGCGATGGAGCCAATGGCCAGCGCAAACCACCACAGACTCACGCCGCCGGCAAAGGCCATGCCGATAAAAATAAACACAAAGATCAGGGACACGCCCATATCCGAAGACAGCCCCAGATTCAGGCCCACCAGAATACCCAGATGCATCAGCATGTGAAGGACGGATACCGGGTGGGAAATCCGGTTCTGATGGGAGGACATAACCGATGCCATAATGATGATATAGGTGATTTTACAAATCTCAGCAGGCTGGACGTTCACGGGAAAGCCCGGAAAGTGCAGCCAGCTTCGGTTGCCGGTGTTGTTGTCCGTGCCGAAGGGAATCAGCAGCAGCAGCAGGAAAATATTGAACGCCACCATCATTCCCCGGTGCTCCGACAAATAGTCCAGATCGATGGAGGACACCAGCGCGTACATGAGCACGCCCAGACCGACGGAGATAATCTGAATCGCAATATATTTAAAGTTGCCGCCGAATTTCTCAGCGGAGGTCGCGCTGGCGATGCAGATCACACCGAACCCCGCCACGACCAGGCAGAGAACCAGCAGAACCATGTCGCCTTTCTTAAAAAAGTCTTTTAATTCTTCTATATAATGGCGCATTTCTCCGCCTCCTTTTCACGCTTCCCGTGGATTATACCATTTTGAGAGCAAAAAGTAAATAGCCCAAATGTAAACGTCCTTTGAACAGGCGGCAGTGCCGCCGGACAATGCGTTACGGGCACTGGGTGGTTATCGTTACACCATTGAGCGCTGCCCGGTATCGTTTCCGCATCAAACGTCCGTCACTGTAGGAAAGAACAGGCAGTCCCCCGGACCGGGATGGCAGAAGGTGATGCCTCCCCGCTGCCGGATGAAGGCTTCCACGCTGTCTCCGGAGCAATGGTTCAGGCCCAGCAGGGCAACGCCCAGCTGCCCCAGAGCCACCACCGTATATTCCATTCTCCGGGTATCCGCTTCCGCCAGATGGATGCCGCCGAAAACCGCGCAAATGGGTTTTCCCAGCAGGGCCTGTACATGGTTTACCATATTGAGAATCCCCGGATGGGCGCATCCCACCAGCAGCACCAGCCCCTCCCCTGTTTCCAGCGCCAGACAGATCTCGTCCCGAAAATCATCGGGAACCAGCCCCGCTTCCGTCAACCGCAAGAACCGCTCGGGGATGGTCTCCATAGGCTCCCGCCGTGGGAAGCCGGAAATCACATGGACTCCGGGAATCATCTCCGCCAAACCCTCCACAGGAAGGTGGACTATTCCCTTTTCCTCCAGAAAGCGGCTGTCAAAGCCCGCGGACAGGTTCCTGAAGCAATTCTCGCTTCTGGCGTATTTCGGCGCAAAAAAGCCGGGGCCGGTGTACACCCGGCGTACCGCGTACTGCTCCGCAAGATACCGGAAGCCCCCGGCGTGGTCATAGTGGCTGTGGCTGAGCACCACTGCGTCCAGCTTTCGCAGGTCGATGCCCAGTTTTTTTGCGTTATACAGGGTTTTCTCGCTGCTGCCGCAGTCGAACAGAATGCGCTTCCCATGATACGAAATATGCACGGACAGACCGTGCTCGCAAAGCAGATCCTTCCGCCCGGTAAGCTGATCGTCCATCAAAGCAGTGATTTGCAGCATGCGCATTCTCCTTTTCCTCCTCAAGCTGAGGAAAGAATAGCATATAATTATTGACTTTCTGTGAATTTCCCGGTATAATTTTGAAGGTTTCCCTGCAAAATCAGGACTTTTTCCAATTGTCCCGCCGGGACACCATAATTGTCAACTGTCAATTCTGAATTTGGAGGTTTTACTATGCAGCGTGAGCATCTGGGGAGCCGTCTGGGCTTCCTTCTCCTCAGCGCGGGCTGCGCCATCGGCATCGGCAACGTCTGGAAATTCCCCTGGATGACCGGGCAGTACGGCGGCGGTGCCTTTGTGCTGATCTATCTTCTGTTTCTTCTGGTGCTGGGCGTTCCGGTGCTGACCATGGAGTTCGCCATGGGGCGCGCTGCCCAGAAAAGCCCCCTGAAAATGTATGGACAGCTGAAGCCCGGCAGCCGTTGGGGCTGGCACGGCTATGTGTGCCTGCTGGGCAATATCGTGCTGATGATGTTCTACACCACCGTGGCCGGCTGGATGCTCCAGTATTTTGTGGACACCGCCGCCGGTGTTTACGCAGGGCTGGACACCGCCGGAATTGAAGCAAAATTTGGGGAAATGCTGGCGTCCCCCGGCAAAATGACATTCTACATGGGCATCGTTGTGGTGTTCGGCTTCTCCATCATATCTCTCGGCGTCCAGAAGGGTCTGGAACGGGTCACCAAGTGGATGATGATGGCGTTGATTCTTCTCATGTGGGTGCTGGCCTTCCACAGCATGACCCTGTCCGGCGGCTCCTCCGGCCTTGCCTTCTACCTGGTTCCAGACTTCCGGCGGATGATGGACATTGGCGTGGGCAATGTGATCGTGGGCGCCATGAATCAGGCCTTCTTCACTCTGAGTCTCGGCATTGGCTCTATGGCGATTTTCGGCAGCTACATCGGCAAGGATCACGCCCTCATGGGCGAAGCCGTCCGGGTCAGCCTGCTGGACACCATGGTTGCTCTGTGCTCCGGTCTCATCATCTTCCCTGCCTGCTTTGCCTACGGCGTGGACGTGAACAGCGGCCCCGCCCTGATTTTCATGACTCTGCCCAACGTGTTCAACCATATTGCGCTGGGAAGATTTTGGGGCAGCCTGTTCTTCCTGTTTCTGACCTTCGCCGCCTTCTCCACCGTTCTGGCGGTGTTTGAGAACATCGTCTGCTGCGTCAGCGAACTAACTGGCTGGAGCCGGAAGAAGACCTGCTTTCTCTGCTGCGTGGGCATTTTCCTGCTGAGCCTGCCCTGCCTGCTGGGCTACAACCTGTGGCAGAATGTGCGCCCCATCGCCGGACACGACATTCTGGACAGCGAGGATTTTCTGGTCAGCAACATCATGCTGCCCCTTGGTTCTCTGATTTTTGTCCTGTTCTGCACCACCCGTTACGGCTGGAGCTGGGAGAAATTCATGAAAGAGGCCAACGAGGGCACCGGCCTGAAGGTGGCAAAGTGGATGCGGCCCTACATGACTTACGTTCTGCCGGTCATTGTGTTCGTGATCTTCGTCATTGGTCTGGTTGGATTCTTCAAAAAATAACACAAATGCTCCCGACATTTCGTCGGGAGCATTCCTTTTTATTGTGCGTTGACTGCGTCGATGAACTTGAGGAACGCCGCCCGGCCCTCGGGGGTGTTCTTGTACACACCCGCATCCTCCAAAACCTCGGTAAAGACCCTGCCGGTTTCCTTGAGAAGAATGTCCAACGCATTTTCCTCCGTGAAGGTGTACTGCGCCTTCAACTGCTCCACCCAGACCGCGTGCTTGCCCAGTACCGGATCGGCGGCGATATCCGCCCCGGAAACAATGGCGGCCGCCAGGTCGGTCAGCTCCTGTTTCAGGCGGCTGGGAAGCACCGCAAGGCCCATGACCTCGATCAGACCGATGTTCTCCTTCTTGATGTGGTGCTTGTCCGCATGGGGATGGAACACGCCCAGGGGATGCTCCGGGGTGGTAATGTTGCACCGCAGCACCAGATCCAGCTCGTACAGATCGCTTCTGCGCCGGGCGATGGGGGTGATGGTGTTGTGTGGCTCCCCGTCAGAGAAAGCCACCACACCCACGCTTTCATCGGAGTAGCCCCGCCAGCAACGAAGGATTTTGTCCGCCAGTTCCGCCAGACGTTCCGGGTCTTTGCCGTCCAGACGGATCACGCTCATGGGCCACTTCACGATTCCCGCGTGGATATCCTCATAGCCCCGGAAGGACACTTCCTTTTCAAGGGCAGCGTTCTCCATGGCAAAACGGTAATGTCCGCCCTGAAAATGCTCATGGCTCAGGATGGAGCCGCCCACAATGGGCAGGTCGGCATTGGAGCCGACAAAATAGTGCGGGAATGCCTTCACGAAGTCCAGCAGCTTCTCAAAGGCCGACCGGTCGATCTTCATGGGCACGTGTTTGGAATTAAAGACGATGCAGTGTTCATTGTAGTAGACGTAGGGAGAGTATTGCAGACACCACGGTTCGCCGCAGACCGTGATGGGGATAATGCGGTGGTTTGCCCGGGCGGGGTGGTTCATGCGCCCGGCGTAGCCCTCGTTCTCCCGGCACAGCTGGCACTTGGGGTAGGCCGTCTGGGGGGCGTTTTTCGCGGCGGCAATGGCCTTGGGGTCCTTCTCGGGCTTGCTCAGATTGATGGTGATGTCCATTTCACCATACTGGCTTTCGTACTTCCAGCGCATATCTTTTGTGATGCGGTAGCGTCGGATGTAATCGGTGTCGCAGCTGAACCGGTAATACCAGTCCGTGGCCTTCTCCGGGCTGACAGCGTACTTTTCCTTGAAGGTACGCACCACTTCCCGGGGCATGGGCGTCACCGCGCCCATAATCCGGGTGTCGAAAATATCCCGGGCAGTGATGTTATCCTCGCACAGGCCACCCGCTACGGCGTAGTCCAGAATGCCGCCCAGGATTTCCTCCAGGTCCTCGCTCTGGGGCTCGTCGGAGGGTTCATAGTCGTCCTTGCGCAGAATATCCAGCAGACGGTTGGTGAGCACCTGATGGTCAACCGGCTCGGAAAGTCCCCGGTTCATGGCGTAGGAGACAAGAGAATCGATGCAGGTCTCAATTTTCACGCCTCTACCTCCATCTCCACGCCGCCCTGTGGCCGGATGGACAGCACGTGGCAGGCGCCCTCGCCCAGCGCCGCGTCGATGCCCGCCCGGAAGGATTCCAGCAGGTCAAAAGGCACAAAGGCCTGCACAGTTCCGGCGAAGCCGCCGCCGTGGACCCGATATGCGCCCCGGCCCTGTAAGTAATGCTCGCACAGGCCCAGTGCTACCGCCATGGCCTGCTGCTTCACATAACCGGCAGGAACCACATTTTGCAGATACATCCAGCTGGAGTAGCCCGATTCCTTAGCCAGACGAAGGAAGCCGTCAAAGTCGCCCTTTTCCAGACAGGCCACCTGCTGGGGCACCCGGCGGTTTTCGTTGTATTCGTGAATCGCCCGCATAATGGCACGATCCGGGCATTTCTCCCGCAGCGCCGGGATGGCGGCATAGAACTCCTCCTCCGGAATCTCCGTAATGACCTCCTTGCCGAAGAATGCGCAAAGCGCCTTCAGTTCCCCGGGAATCGCCGCATACTCGTCCGTCAGATCCGCGTGATCCGCCCGGGAATCGATAATGCACAGGGCGTGTCCGGTTGTGGAGAAGTCAAAATGTACCGGGCGGATATCCGGGTGCTCCTTGTCGGCAAAGTCAATGGTAACCAGGCCGCCCACTGCGGAAGCCGTCTGATCCATCAGACCGCAGGGCTTGCCAAAAAATACATTTTCCGCGTACTGGCCGATCTGCGCAATCTCTGGCTGGGACACCTGCCCGTCAAAGAACAAGTGGTTAATGATGGTGCCAATCAGCACCTCAAAGGCGGCAGAGGAGCTTAAGCCGGAGCCGGGCAGAACCGTAGACTCACAGTAGGCGTCGAAGCCCTCAACTTTGCAGCCCAGCTGGGCGAACCTTGCCGCCACTCCCCGAATCAGCGCCGGAGTGGAATTGATTTCATCCGCCACCGGCTCCAGCGCGTCCAGGCGAACCTGACACAGTGGGTATCCTTTGGACTGAACCCGAATCACGTTGGTTCCGTTTGCCCGAACCGCCGCCACCGTGTCCAGATTCACCGCGCCAGCCAGTACCCGTCCACGCTGATGATCCGTGTGATTGCCGCTGACCTCCGTACGCCCGGGTGCGGAAAAGTATCGTTCCGCCGCGCCGTCGAAAGCGGCGGCAAACCCGGCGTCCAGTCTGTTTTTGTCGTTTACGGAAAGAATCAGTGCTGCCATGAAAACCTCCCAAAATATGCCCGCAGGCGATTTGAAACATGGTAATATGTCTGTTGTTATTATACCGTGAATTTCCCGGAAATGGAAGTGGGTTTTTCCAAAAATCTCTCAGTTTCGATGCTCAAAAAATGAAAGCAAAAAAATAAGAAAAAATGCTTGACATTTCCGCGAAGTATGTTATAATACAGGAGCTGTCCGGCGAGGCTGCCGGAAAAGAATATGGGGGTATAGCTCAGCTGGGAGAGCGCTTGAATGGCATTCAAGAGGTCAGCGGTTCGATCCCGCTTATCTCCACCACGAGTCCTGAAAACCAACGGTTTTCAGGACTTTTCCTTTTGTTTTTTGGAGGATTTACCGTCTTTTCTGCCTTTCCACGAACCGGGGCGATACACCCCGGTTCGCGGTACTTTTCGTACCAGAATTGTACCAGAATTAGGCTGGTTCCAATGCGTCCAATGTGTCTGGATGGGACGTGTCTCGGCGGTTTGAAAACGCGGCGGAAAATTTGCCGATTGCTTCCTGCCGGATGGGCTCCTGAACGTGGAGGTAATGGACCGTCATGTCCACATCAGCGTGTCCCACGATGCTCTGAATGGTAGCCAGGTCAACGCCCAACGCCTGCATTTGAGAAACGTAAGTATGCCGGCAGCTGTGGGGCGTCAGCGGGCGCACACCCTCAACACTTCTCACGGCCTCGTCAAATTTCTTCCGGAAGGTGGAGGGGTTGCAGGGCATATTGAGCTTGCGCATCTCCCAGATGAACTTCTTGTCCGTCTCCCGCAGCAGCTTGGCACAGTAACGAACGTTCTCCGGCACCGGGATGCAGCGGTAACTGTCGAAAGACTTGGGCGTTCCGATTTTTGCTGTGCCCTTCTCCATGACCACCGCCTGCTCGATGGTGATGGTGGAGCCGTCCCCCGCAATGTGTCGGGGTTCCAGTCCCAATAGCTCCTGTGTCCGCATTCCCGTTCCCAGCATCAGGCGGATACTCCATCCAATCTGGTTTTCGGGAAGGTTGTCCATAAGAAGCTGGACTTCTTCAGCAGTGAAGGCTTCCTTCCGTCTGGGCGGACCCTTGCGCATTTTCTCGGCGAACCGCACCGGATTCTTGGGGATCAGATCGTTGGCCTCGGCCTTGTTGAAAATCTGAAACAGCATTCCCCGGCAATGGGCAAGGCAGGAATCAGAGCGCCCCTCCCGTCGGAGCTTTTTCAGAAGCTGCTCCACATCGTAGGCCTTAATTTCCGCCAGCTTTCTCCGGGAGAAACCGTTTTTCAGCAGGCACAGGGTGTACTTGTAGCTTTCCTGGGTGGTGGGCTTGATATTGTCCAAATGGCTGTCATACCAAATATCTGCCCACTCCGGGAAGGTATAATCCATCCCGGACAGCAGTCCTGCCTCCTTTGCCCGGCAGTAGACCTGCATTTTCTTTTTGACTTCGGCTTGGGTATCGCCGTAAAAGGATTTGTATTTTCGTTTGCCGTTGGACTGAAAGCCATCCATGATGGTGCATTCCCAACGACCGTTTTTTCTGCGGCGAATGGTTCCCTCGCCGTTGGTTCTTCTCTTTGCCATTGAACTCCTTTCCGCTGGCAAGCAGAGTGTTTCGTCACCCTGATTGTACAGCATAGCAGATGGTTTTGTAAAGGATGCAGCGGTGCAACTTCGCCGAATTTTTCGGCGAAGTATCAAACCGCCGTGCGGTATGTACGATTCGTGCGATAATCAGGCACCGGGTGGGGTGTCTGAAATATCGTACGTATCGGAAGTATCGGACACCCTTTCCAGAATCAGATACTTTACATTTTCCTCCCGACGCCCTAAGTAGCGGATGCCGTAGCGTTCGGACAACTCTCTGGTTTTGGCGTTGAGCCTTCGCACCAGGGAGTTGGGCTTGGCGAGGATGGACGGATTGATTTTCAGAAGGGCTTCCAAAAGTTCCGTTGCTGTCCCCTTCCACGAAGGCTTGTCTTGCAGGAAGATTCCCACTGCTGCGAGGATTGGATCCTCCGGTTCCTCCTCCTGAGAATCCGCGTAGCTTAAGAATTTCCAAATCTTTTTCTCCCGGTCAAAATCCAGCAGCAGCTTTTTGTCCGGGTGTTCCCGACTGGTGACGGTAAGCGAGCCTTGCGTTCCCAGTCGGTTTTCTTTTTCCAGAATCAGGGAACCGTCGGCACAGCCGATCAGACCGGTGGTGCCGGAGATTTTATCCACCGCGTCGTCGGCCTCCTGCTTTCGGGTGTGATGCACCAGCAAGATGGTCAGGTCGAACCGGTCGGCGATTTGCTTCAGCACCGTCAGGGTGGCGTAGTCCCCGGCGTAGCTGTAGCTGTCCGCTTTCAGCTGGCGGATTTTTTGCAGGGTGTCGATGATGACGAATTTGGTTTCCGGATGGTCACTCAGAAAATTCGTGAGCTGTTCTTCCAGTCCACTGCCCAGAAGCTCCGCGTCGGTGGCGATGGTCAGGTCGCCGGTTTCACCACCAGTGACCTCCACCAGACGGCGCTGGAGCCTCTGGTCGGTGTCCTCCAGGCTCAGGTAGAGCACGCCGCACTGCCGGGTTTTCAGCTCCCACACCGGCAGCCCCAGACTGACGCAATGTGCCAGCCACAGCACCAGCCAAGACTTACCGATTTTGGAAGCACCCGCCAAAAGATACAGTCCCTTGCCCAGCAGCCCTTCGATCAACTCCGGGTTGTCCGGGAACTGCATGTCCATCAGCTCGTCCGCTGCGATGGTGTCGAGGTTGCAAATCTTGACCCCCAACACCCGGCAAACGTGCTTGAGGGCATCGGCTGTTTTTCGGAAGCCGTGGCTTTCCATGGCGTAGTCCACCACATCTCCTTTGCTGCCGCAGCTGGGGCAGTTCCAGAGAAAATCCCCCACCACCTGCGCGTGCTGCCCGCAATGCGGGCAGACGGTGAGGGAGGGTTCGTAGTAGGGAATCTGGGCGGCTTTCAGATAATCGATGAAGCGGAATTTTACTTCCGTTCGCAGGATTTCAGAAGATTGCATCGTCGGTTCCTCCTTTACGCGGCACTCTGTTCTTCCATCCATGCCAGCAGCTTGTCCTTGGGAACAACCATGCGCTTGCCGATCTGGATGGTGGGAAAGCCCTTGGAGTGCATCAGCGTGTAGGCTCCTGCCCGGGAAATTCCCAGAACCTGCGCAACATCTTCGGCGCAGAGGGTGATGGGAAGCTGATCGATAGAGGTGTAAGTATTTGTCATGTTTTTTAATATCCTTTCCGTAAAAAATAGGTTGTTTCACTAGGGGCAAGCAATGCAACCCGGTACCCAGATTGCGAACAGGCTTGTTGGGAAATGTTCCCAAACCCTTGAGTACGCAGAGAATTCTGCGGCTGCGCACCGTTCCGGCGCTTAAGGAATCTTCGCAAGAGAATCCAAAATCTTTCTTGCATAGTCGTACAGGCCGTCGATTCTGTCGCGAATCTCCTGAATGTCCGTCTCGTAAATCCGCCCTGTGGAATTGAGGGAACGGGCAATCTGGTTGATGTTGTTGTTGGCAATGCCCAGCAGCCGGATCATCTCTTTCAGCTCCGGAAGCTCCAGCTTGATCACATAGCCGTCAATGGCCATCTTGCGAAGGTAAGCGCCCATATTGCTGGTTCCATACAATTCCATCTTTTTAAGAATCAGGTCTTTCTCTTCCGGGGTTGCCCAAAATTTGATTTGCTCTGTGCGGTTTCGCTTTGGCGTTTCTCCCTGCTTACGCATAATCATCACCCCTCCCAACTGCCCGCTTGGAAAAATATCGCGGGCACTCCACCACGGTGGCACGAAAGCTCTGCTTGCAGCTGTGGACGCAGCGCCTGCACAAGCTGTTGTAGCAGTGCCGTCCCCGGTGGTTCAGGAACAGCGACCATTCGTGTTTCAGTTTCTTGCTCATTCTCGGCATAGGCCTCTCCTTTCGTTTCTTTGCTGACCTGTTCTAAAAAAATCCCTTCATAAATAACACTAGGACACGGAAGCCCCGTTTTTCTCACTTACCTCAAAAAATATTTTTCACCGCCCTTAAAATGTCCCTTCATAATTACACTAGGACACGGAACACCAAAAACGCTCAAATGAATTTGAATTTCTTTATTACCCCCTCATAGATACACTGCAGCAAAGAACCTCCTTTTTTCTCATTTGCTTTCAAATTTTTTTGCAGCCCCTGCCTTCCTTTGAAAAGTCCCTCATAATACCACTGTTGCAAAGAGAGCAAAAAACGGAACTAAATCCTCAAAAAATTTTTCTCTCACTTACTAGGCAGCGCAAATGCAATTTTGTCCCGCTTAAAATGTAAACATTTTATGAACTTCCTTCAGCCTGTGTTTTAGGTTTTGTAAAAGTCCCCCTCACTTGGTAGGCAGTGAAAACGCAATTTTGTCCCGCTTCAAATGTAAATATTTTATGAACCCCCTTCTGTCGGCATTGTCGGTTTTGTAAAAGTCCCCTCACTTGGTAGGCAGCGAAAACGCGTTTTTGTCCGGGCTTATCACAAAACTTTTTCATTTTTGTATGGTTAAACAAAATGCACACGCAACATTTGTGAACAGTTCCAGATAAGCGCAGGTTGGAGATGGATTGCACCGGCTCAGAATTTGCGGTATACTGTCGTTAGGTTTGAGGAAGCGCATCGGCGCAATGCGGGCAAAAAAAGAACCGCCCGGAATCCGAGCGGTACAAACGGGAGGTATGGAACATGGGAGAACTATCGAAGCTGCCGAACATCGGCAAGGCTGTGGAAGCGCAGCTGATTCAGGTGGGAATCGAAACCCCGGAAACTCTGCGGCAAGTCGGAGTCAAAGCCGCGTGGCTGAAAATTCAGGAGATCGACCCATCCGCCTGCATCCATCGCCTGCTGGCACTGGAAGGTGCGATTCAATGCGTCAAGAAAACCGGGCTGCCGGATGCGGTAAAGGCAGATCTGAAAGCGTTCTATCAGGAGCACAAGCTATAAAAAATGGAAGCCGCCAAAAGCCAATATCATTAAGTTAATTTAGTGCTACCCCTATGCTACATTTTTGCGGCATA
>CAMFBN010000020.1 GCA_945948535.1 uncultured Clostridia bacterium | reverse complement strand
GGGACTCCTAAATTGTCAACTGTCAATTGTCAATTGTCAACTAAAGCACAATTTAGCACATTATCGAGTACCGCCGATACCGAGCAATACCCAATGGTGTAACGATACCACACCAGCCGGGCACGCATTGGAAAGCGGCGACTCGCCGCTAAAGCACAATTTAGCCGGTCAGCACGGTATTTCTTAAACAAATCGAAAAGACTTTTCCCTCCTTTTGTGCTATAATGGCGCGGAAGGAGGGATTTTGTTGAAGACGAAACGTCGTTTTCTTACCGTTTTTATCATTGTGCTGGCTATGGTACTGGCGGCGGTGCTGGGGGCGAAGCCCCTGTATTACCTCTACCGGGATATTTCCTACTATTTCGGCGATCGAACCGAGGCGGAGCAGACCGTGAAGGCCTTTGCCACCGAAAACCACATCTCCTACGGACGCTACCCGGAAGACCTGATCGAGCTGCTGGAAATCAATCCCGAGACGGTGGATTTTGTGCTGAACTACCCCTTCCGGGAGGAAGTAAAAATTGACCTGTCCGGCTATCGCCGGGACACCGTTCCCCTGTTTCTGCAATGGGACCCCATGTGGGGCTATGAAAAATACGGCTCCGGCTGCATCGGGCAGACCGGTTGCGGCCCCACCTGCCTTGCCATGGCGGGGTACTACCTGACCGGCGAAGAACGCTTCAATCCGAGGGACGTGGCGGAATTTTCCGCGGAAAACGGCTATTATGCCTCCGGCTACGGTTCCAGCTGGACCCTTATCAGCGAGGGCGCGGAAAAGCTGGGCCTGACGGCGAAGGAGCTGCCGCTGGTCAAAAGCAAAATGGTGGACGCGGTGGAACATGGGCATCCGGTGATTCTGGCCCTCGGCAAGGGGGACTTTACCTCCTCCGGTCATTACATCGTCCTGACGAGCTGGGGGGACGGGGCCTTCCGGGTTAACGACCCCAACAGCCGCATCCGTTCCGAAAAGCTGTGGACATATGAGGAACTGGAAGACCAAATTCGCAACATCTGGGAGATTTCGGCGTAACCCATCCGTAGGGCGGAGTCATGACTCCGCCCTATGCACTTTACATTTTTCTAAAAATTTGATATTCTATACGGGAAGGAAGGCGGTGGCGTGTTGAAAACGAAAAAACTAACCCTTTTGGCGCTGCTCACCGCCATTGCCCTGACCATCTTTATGGTGGAAGCCCAGATTCCCGCGCTGGTTCCCATTCCCGGCATCAAGCTGGGCCTTGCCAACATCGTCACGGTGTTCGCCGTGTTCGCGCTGGGGCCCAAGGACGCCGTGCTGATTTTGTCGGCCCGGATTTTTCTGGGGGCGGTATTCGCCGGGAATTTCAGCACCATCTTCTATTCCGCTGCCGGGGGTGCGCTGGCAATTGCCGTCACCATCGGCCTGCGAAAAATTCTGACGAAAAAGCAGCTCTGGGTGGCGGGTGCGCTGGGAGCCGTGGCCCACTCCATTGGCCAGATGGCTATGGCGGTGCTGCTCACCGCCACGCCGGGGCTGCTTGCCTACCTGCCTGTGATGATCGCAGTCAGCATTGTCACCGGCACCTTTACCGGGCTGTGTGCCCAATTTCTTGTAAACCGGGGGAACCTATGGAAAATTATTTCCAAATGAATTTATCCAAACAGCAGATTGATGCCATCTCCAATCTGGGCCTCGCCCACATGGGAGACTGCGTGTTTGAAATCCTCTGCCGGGGCTACCTCTGCGCCAAAGGCGAGACCACCGTGGACCGGCTCCACCGGGACACCATCGCTATGGTCAAGGCCACGGCTCAGGCGAAATTTGTGGACAAACTGCTGCCCCTTCTGACCGAGGAGGAGACGGCCTACTACCGCCGGGGCAAAAACGCCCACGTCCACGCGGTGCCCAAATCCGCAACCCCTGCCGAATACGCCAAAGCCACGGGGCTGGAAGCCCTGTTCGGGGCGCTGTATCTCGCCGGGCAGACGGAGCGAATCAACGAACTTTTCAAAGCGGTCATGGAGTGTTAATATGGCATTTGACGCGTTTTTCTTAACTGCCGTGCTGGAAGAGGTGCGGCAAAAATGCACCGGCGCCCGGGTGGATAAAATTCACCAGCCCAGCCGGGATACCCTGATTCTCCATCTTCGGGGCCGGGACAGCCGGGAAAAGCTGCTGTTTGCCGCCAACCCCACCGCCCCCCGGCTGCACCTGACCGCCGCATCTCCGGAGAATCCGGCGGAGCCGCCCATGTTCTGTATGCTGCTGCGCAAGCACCTGCTGGGCGCGAAGCTGACGGAAATTATCCAGCCCCCCATGGAGCGTGCGGCGGTGTTCACCTTCGACTGCACCGACGAAATGGGCTTTCCTGTCCAGAAAAGATTAGTGGCGGAGCTGATGGGCCGCACCTGCAACCTGTACCTGCTGGGGCCGGACGGACGGATTCTGGACTGCCTGAGAAGAATCGGGCTGGATGAAACCGCCCGCCGCCCTGCCCTGCCGGGACTGCACTATCAGGAGCCGGAGCCGGTACACAAGGAAAATCCCCTCACGTTTGAAGATTATGTCAATCTTCTGACGGAACCGGGAGCGGATATCCTGTCCGACCGGCTCATGGACAGCTTAGGCGGCCTTTCCCCGCTGGTGTGCCGGGAAGCGGCGCTGTTCGCCGCCGGAAGCACGGACGCCAGAATCAGTGCGCTGAATGTGGATGCCACGGCGGACAAGCTGGGCCTGTTCTTTCACGAGCACCTGAACCACCCCAAGCCCTACGTCTATTGCCTTCCCGACGGCACCCCAAAGCAGTTCGCCTTCTGCCCCATCCGGCAGTATGGAAGCTGTCAGGAAGCGGCGTCCTTTGGCGCGCTGCTGGACGGTTTTTACACCCTCCGGGACCGGAAGGACGCCATGCGGCAGAAAAGTCAGGCGGTGCGCAAAACGGTGCAGAATCTTTGCACGCGGTTAACGCGAAAAATGGCCCTGCAGGAAAAGGAACTGGAAGCCACCTATGACCGGGAGCGGCTGCGCCAGCTTGGCGACATTCTCACCGCCAATATTCACCGTATTACCAAGGGCCAGACAAAAATTATCTGTGAGGATTTCTACGACGAAAACATGGCCCCGGTGGAAATTTCGCTAAGCCCCATCCTCTCCCCCCAGCAGAACGCGGCGAAATTCTACAAGGATTACGCCCGGATGAAAAACGCCGAAAAGGAGCTGACCCATCAGCTTACCCTGGGAGAAAATGAGCTGAATTACCTGAAAAGCGTGCTGGACGAGCTGAACCGTGCCCAGACCGACGCCGAATTGGAGGAAATCAGGCAGGAACTCCAGGAACAGGGCTACCTTCGTCCGGAGGCAGGCCGGAAGCGACCCCGGCAGGGAAAGCTCCCTCCCATGCGCTTTGAATCCACCGACGGCTTTCCCATCTATGTAGGCCGGAACAACCGGCAGAACGAGGAGCTGACCTTCCGCCTTGCCCGCAAAGACGACATCTGGTGCCACGCCAGCAAGGTCCACGGCTCCCACGTCATCATCTCCTGCGGCGGTGCCACGCCCCCCGACAATACCATCACCCAGGCGGCTCAGCTGGCGGCCTACTATTCGGAAACAGGCGACGGACAGAATGTGCCGGTGGACGTGACGCCGGTGCGGCAGGTAAAGAAAATCCCCGGCGGCAAGCCCGGCATGGTGATCTACCATACCTATAAGACTGTCATCGCCAATCCCTATGCCGATATCGTGATGGATGAACTGAACGCCGAGAAAAAGTAGGGAAACGTCATTCCAGAAGCAGTACGATAATCGAAGACCCTGTGTATTTCACCCGCTCCCCCGATGGCGCATAGCCTTTCCCCGGGCGCAAAATGACCCCCTGATGGATTTATCAGGGGGTCTTTTACTGACCGGTTCCGTTATGATATGCCGATTCTACTTCAGAAGGGCCTGCTTCACAGCATCCGGCAGCGTGGGGCCCGGGCGGTCATTCTGAAGCCGCGCCTTCAGGCTGAGCCGGACATCCACCGCAGATGACAGAAGCTTCCCACTGCCGCCGCAGGCAATCTCCACGCTTTGCAGGCTGTCATCCGCAATCCTGAGACGGATGCTTCCTTCCTCGAAGGAGACCGCCATATCTTCCGCTTTGGGGAAAACCGCGCCCACAAGCCGCTCCATTCCCGCCTGATTCAGCGCGAAGGTATAGACACTGGCTCCTTCCTCCTGACGGCACTGGAATTCCGTGTTTTCGATGTTCCCCAGGGCAATATCCAGCAGCTTTGCCAGCTCCGGACCCTCCGCCCCGGAAGCGGACAGCTTCCTGCCGTTTTCGTCGCAGGCCGCGTTATCGGTAAAGTAGCGAATTTTTCCGTCCTTTTCCACGCCCAGAACGGCGGCGCCCGACGCTTTCCACTGATAGAACGTGAAATCTTCGCTGACGGTCAGCTCGCCGCAGTCTGCTTCCAGTGTGACTTGGGCGGTAACCGGGTTCTTGCTTCGGACCTGCGTCCACACATCGATCAGGCGCACCAGATCATCGGAGTACAGCTCCCGGGCCTGAAAATTGCCGCTGGCAACTGCCTGAACGACAGGCTTGGGAATGGTGACATCGCCGGAAGCCGGGAGAATCTCCACAACCGCCGACAGCGAGAAGGGGGTTTTGACAGAATCCGTCAGATTTCCCGCGCCTGTAAACCGCAGCTGAGAAAGCGTCCCGCTTTCCGTGATCAGATCCACCGTCAGGCGGTTTGCCTTCGGCAAAAGCGCCTGCGCCGACGGCATCAGCAGCTTCAGGATGTCCGTAGCCTGACTGTCCCGGGCGGTTACGGTATAGACCCCGTCGGCAGCGCTGATATCTGCCTGCCGGCAGACCTCCAGCACGGTTTCCAGCAGCGCGGAATAATCCGGCGCCGCTTTGTTGAGGCGGAAGGCCGTGCCATCCTCCAGGAAAACCACGCCCCCGGCGTAATACAGCCTGCGCTCCCCCTCGGAAATGGCGGTGACCTGCGTGTCTCCGGCGGGGACGCGGCTGATTCGGGCGGTGAAGCCTGCGTCCCGATCCTCAATCTGCGCTTTCACCGTCAGATTCATCTGCTGCTCCGGCTGTTCCAGATAGGCTTTCAGAACGTCGTAGGCCTGCATCGTCTGTCCGGCCCGGGTCTGGGGGAACCGAACCAGCAGGCAGACCGCCGCGGCGCCGGCAAGCAGCAGCGGCACCAGTATCCACCGGTACTTTTTCCTGCCGTTTTTGGGAGACCCGCCGCGCTTTCCCCTTTTCTTCAGGACAATTCCGAGGATAACCAGCAGCAAAAGCGCGGCTGCCGCCGGAATCATCCAGCCCATAGGGAAGGTCTGCGCCGCGGTCACCGCGATCTCCACCTCCGCTCCCGCGGCTTCAAACGCAAGGTAGCTGCCCATGGCTTCTGCCGCAATTGCGCTCCAGCTTCCGTTCCGAAGAAGGTAGACGGCTACGTCCTCCTGGGCGGGCAGGTAGCGGATGGTGTGGCTTTCCAGCCCGTCGGCGGGTATGGAAATATGCCACTGCTCCAGCAGAGTCTGATTCTCCGTTTCCGGGAACGGCGTTGTGCCGGGAGTGGTCACAAGGCTGTCCCCGTCCTGAAACTGCCCCTGAACAAAGAGCACCGGCTTGCCGTCCGTCCGGGTCTGGGTGGCGTTCAGAGCGGTAATGTACGGATAATACGCCGCTTCCACCACGGTATCGAACCGCAGATCCGTCAGGTCGGCAGCGCTCCATTGCGCATAGCACCCCTCCCGCTGCGGAAGCTCCGGGAAAACCGAAGCGTCAAAGGAAGCCCCGTAATGAAAGGGTACGGTTTTGAGGGTCTGCCCGTCTGCCACGAATGACAGGGTGAAGGTTTTGAGCGGATCCGGCAGCGCTTCCTCCCGGTGCAGCGCGTCGTAGGGCATCGGTTCCGCCAGCCCGGAATAGCTGACCCGGTTGATCCCGGCAAGCGTATCGGATACAAAATAATTCCCTGTGAACACCCCGGTATTGACCCCGGCGATGGCGCCCACATATTGCTCGTATTCCGGAATCTCCACCATGGAATAGCAGCCCGTGACGGTACTGGAATCGCCGCTGAAATCCTCGGCGATGCCGGAACCGACAATGCCGCCGATATAGCTGCCGCCGGACAGGGTGCATTTGGCAAAACAGCCCCGGATGGTACCGCCGGTGAGGCCCGCGATACCGCCCACATAGTCGCCGTTTTCACTGGCAATGGTGCCGAAGGCTCTGGAATCGCAGATCAGTCCCAGCTCCATTCTGCCGCAGATACCGCCCACATAGCTGCGTTTTCCGGTGATTTTTCCCGTATTTTCGCAGTCCTGCACAATGGCCTTCAGTTCGTACCGCCGCCGCTGGGTCAGATTCCCGCCGGGGGCGTCGTCCTCCGGGTCGGCGGTGGATTCCAGACCCATGATGCCTGTAATGCCGCCCGCGTTGAGGTCCGCCGCCGCGCTTCCGCTGTTGGTGCAGCTGAGCACCTTGCCGTCAGAGATCATCGACAGATCCACGTCGGAAATATCGGTGACGGTTTCCTTCGCGGCATCCTCAGTCGCCAGGGCAAAGGTTCGTGAAATGCTGGCAATCTGATCGCTGATGGCGTTGGCGTCGTCCGATACGTCCCCTACGCCCCCCGCAATGACGCCCTTCAGCGTGCCCGACGCGTTCATTATGCCCCGAATGGCGTTTTCCAGAGAGCGAACGGGGGCTTCCAGAGCTTGAATGGTGTCTTTCAGGGACTGAGCGGGGTCCTGCTCGGGATGCGTACCGATGAGTCCGTCACCGGCATCGCCGTCTCCGATTCCGATGCCGCCGATATTGCCCGACAGCTCCGAGGCCAGCGCGTCCAGAGCCGCCCGGGCGCTGCTCTGGTAGGCGGCGATGGTTCCCAGACAGTCCCGGACATCCCCGCCAACGGCGGCGGCATGACTTCCCGCCGTGTTCACCAGAGTGCCCAGATTCTCAAACTGCTTGCTCAGCGTCTCCAGATAGTCCGGGGAGAGCACCGTCTGGATATGGGGCTCGATCTGGCCTACAATGCCGCCTACGTCCTTCCGACCCGTGATTTCCCCCTTATTTTCGCATTTTTCCACAAAACCGCAGCTTCTGCCCGCGATGCCGCCCAGATTATAGCCGATGTGGGGATAGCCCACGGCCCCGGTGTTCACGCAGCCTGTGATGCTGCCGCTGGAATAGCCCGCGATGCCGCCGGTATCCGAGGCAGCATCGGACACGTCCAGATTGGAGGCTTGGGAAAAATCCAGATTGAAATTCAGATGAATGTCGGAAGGGTCGATTTTTGGATCCACGCTTTCGGTGTTCACCGCCATCTCATTGCGGCAGGAGGAAATCAGTCCGCCGGAATAGCCCGCAATGCCGCCGGTACGGTTGCTGCCGGTGATGCTGCCGCTGGCAGCGCAGCCGCGCAGAGCGCCGTAATTTGCCCCGGCAATGCCGCCCACGTCGGTTTTGCCGACAACCTCGCCGGTGAAGCCGCAGTTTGCCAGCGTACCGTAGTTTTCCCCGGCGATGCCGCCCACGGTCATTCCGTCGCCATCGGGCGCCACCACACCGCTGACCTTCAGATTTTTCACCACCGCCGTGGGCTGAAGCGTCCCGAACAGGCCGGCGGGACTCAGGCTCCCGGTGACGGACAGGCCGCTGATGGTGTGTCCGCCGCCGTCAAAGCTGCCGCCGAAGGTGGGAATCGGCGCAAAATCCGTGCCCTCCAGAGAAATGTCTGCCAGCAGCTGCACCTGGGCGCCCTGGGACCAGCTGTCCAGTGCGCAGTTTTCCGCGAAGGCCAGAAAATCCTCGGCAGAGCCGATGCGGAGGACCTCCGGTTCTGTCTCTTCCAGTTCCGCGGCGAATGCGTTCGGGCACAGCCCTGTCAGCAGAAGCAGCGCCATGGCTGCCGCGAAAAGCTTACGTTTCATTTGGGTTTCCTCCTTCCTCCGTGGTTTTGCCGGACAGCAGATTCAGCTCCACATCTCCGTTGATGTCCGCCCGGACGATACCGTTGACATAGCCGTGGATCTCGCCCCGCACCAGACCGTCCACCCGGATGTGTCCGCTGCTGGATATCCTCGGCAGGTTCGTCCGGGGCATGGAGAAGGAGGTTTTGTCCACCAGCTCTCCGCCGATCAGCAGAATCTGGGGCAGCACGAACATGACCAGCCCGATGGAAATAATGGTGCCCCGGCCCAGACTCTGTCCGATGCCCACAATGGCGGCCTCGGAGGTCATCATACCGATGAGGGTTCCGGCGCAGGCCAGAATGCTGCCGGAGGTCAGAATGGTGGGGAAGGCAAAGTTCATGGTCTCAATAATGGCCTCCCGGTGGGGCATTTTTGTTTTCAAATCCTGATACCGGCTGGAGATTACGATGGCATAGTCGATATTTGCGCCCATCTGAATGGAGCTGACCACCAGATAGCTCATAAAGAACAGGGGCGAGCCGGTGAAGGCGGGAATGGAGAAGTTGATCCAGATGGCGCCCTGAATCACCAGAATCAGCAGCAGCGGCATACCCGCCGACTGGAAGGTAAACAGCAGCACCACCAGCACGATGAGAATGGATACAATGGTAATCACCAGATTGTCCGTGGAGAAGGAGGTCTTGAAATCCTGCTCCACAGAGGAATCGCCCACAAGGAACACCTCCCCCTCCGGGTAATAGCGCCGGGCAATCCCCCGGAGGGTGTCCAGAAACGCGTAGGTCTCGTCGCCGCCCTCCGGCAGGTTCAGGTAGATGAGAACCCGGTTAAAGTCTTCGCCCTGAAGCTGCTTCTTCGCCGACTCCATCTGGGTCTGGGCGTCCTTCAGAGAATCCATCTGCTCGTCATCCAGCGTGACAATTCCCTCGTCGATTTTGTCGCAGACGAACAGCATCATGTCGATCAGCGGCACCTTATAGGTGCTGAGCCCACCGATGATCTGCCCGTATTCCTCCTGTTCCGCGGCGTACGCGGCATACACCGCCTCCGCCAGCTCGTAGTCCAGATCCGCAAGCTCCGCAAACTGCCGGGGCGTCAGCTTATCTGCCAGCATATAACCGTCCATGGCTTCCACATTGGATAGTCCCATGGAAGAATCCACCTGTTCATAGGTGTCCAGTTCTGCCAGAAGCTCCCTCTCCACAGCATAGTCGGTTTTGGGATAAACCAGCGCCACAAAATTACTCGCGCCGAAGTTATCGTCGATCTTGTTCTGCGCGATCTGAACGTAGTTGAGCTTGGGCGTCTCTATTTCCCCGTAGCCGTAGACATAGGGGCACCGGCTGGAATAGTGGTAGCCCAGCAGAAGCAGCGCCGCAAAAATGGGCGGAATGATATAGCGGGTCCTGTAGGCCATTTTCCCGACGAAGGGGATTTTCGGCACAAAATTCTTGTGCCGTGTCTTGTCCATCAGTGGGCCGAACAGCATAAGAAAGCCCGGCATGAACACGAATACCGCCAGCAGCGCGAACAGCACGGCCTTAATCAGGCAGATGGCCATGTCCGGGCCGATTTTGAACTGCATGAACAGCATGGCCACCAGTCCGCCGATGGTGGTGAGGCTGCTGGAGCCAATTTCCGGGATGCCCTTGCTCAGGGCGGTAATGACCGCTTCCCGGATGGGCAGGCTCTCCCGCTCCTCTTTATAGCGGTTGCACAGAATCACCGCGTAGTCCAGCGACAGCGCCAGCTGCAAGATGCTGGTCACGGAATTGGACACGAAGGAAATGGTGCCCATGAGAAACTGGGTGCCCTGATTGAGGATCATGGCTGACACAAAGGTCAGCAGCAGCACCGGTACCTCCGCGTAGGTCTGGGAGGTCAGCAGCAGCACCGCCACCACAATCACCGCCACCAGCACCATAATGACGCTGACCTCCTGGGCGATGATGTCCGCCGAGGAGTTGCCCAAAGAGGTGGACACATAGAAATCCTCCCCGGCGAGGGCCTGCTTGACGGCCTCCAGCGAATCCAGGCACCCGTCGTCCTTTTCGCTGTAGTCGAAGGTGATGCTGTACAGGGCGGAGACATTCCGGTAGTCCTCGGTTTCGTCGTAGTCCACGCTCTGCACGCCTTCTACGGTCTTCAGCGACTCCCAGAGCGCCTGTGCCCGGGACATGGACACATTTTCCACCATGATCTGGGCGGTACCGTAGGTAATGAACTGGTCATCCATGATGTCCAGCCCTCTGCGGGTTTCGCAGTCCGCCGGCAGGTAAGCCTTCAGGTCGTTCTCCACCTGAATCCAGTTGGTGGAAAACATGGAGAAAATCACGCCGATGGCCAGCAGCAGGAAGAACAGGTTGCGCTTGTCAACAATGAACGCCGCCAGCTTCATCATGGCGTTTCCGCCCTTTGCTTTTTCCTGTGCCACTGTCAATCCCTCCGTTTCTCCGTCCGGAGGCCCCTGACCGTATAGTGTCCCCGGGCCGTGGTGATTTCCATTTCCAGCCCATTGTCCCGAAGGATTCCGTTTGCCTGATAGGGCAGCGCGCCCGCCAGGGTTTTCATTTCCCCCCGGAATGACAGACTGTTTCCACTGCGGTGTCCGTCCAGAATCGGCGCGGTTCTGGTAAACAGCGTCAGTTCGCCGCTGACGCTGCCGCCCAGCAGAGTTAACTTTAACGTGCCCCTGCGCCTTCCGAGGGGTGTCTCCATTTCCAGCACATAGGTACAGGCCAGATTCTCCATGCCATACCTCCATAACATATGACTGTTAATTGACATTTGTAGTGGAAAATGATATTCTTTTTTCAAGTCAAATGCAAGAGACAGGTGAGCCGCTGTGTCAGTTAGCTGACAAAAGCGGAAAAGTGTTTCCGTACTGGGAGGCTGTTATGGAGAAAAAAACGGATCTGCGCATTCAGAAAACCTATCTGGCGCTGCAAAACGCGTTTGAGGCGCTGCTGGAGGAAAAGCGGTTTGAGGAATTGACCGTCAACGAGCTTTGCGACAAGGCCATGATCCGGCGCACCACATTTTATAAGCACTTTGCGGATAAATATGAGTTTTTTGCCTTCTATATCCGGGAAATGGTTTCCACCTTCCGGGATCAGCTTCCGCCGGACGTGATGGACGGAGAAGCGGCGGAGTATTTTCTGCAAATGGGCAGGGAGCTGCTGCGGTTTTGGCATATGCACGAGAAGATGGTGCGAAACATTGAAAACAGCAGCATGTTTCCGCTGCTGCTGAGCATTCTGCTGGATCAGATCACCGAGGATATCAGCATGGTTCTGCGCCGCTCCTGCCCCGCGCTGGCGCAGAGCTCCGGCAAGCTCAGGGGTGTGGCGGCGTTTTACGCGGGCGGTCTGATCAGCACCTTCCTTCGCTGCACCCGAAAGGATTCCCCCATTGACGAGGCGGTTTTTCTGGAAATTGCCGCGGAGTACGCCGGCAAAATTCCGCTCTAGCCACTGCGTTTACCGGGATCATGATTTACGAAAGGGGGCGTTTTCTTTGCCTGAACAAGTAAATAAGACGCCGTGTTGTGTCGGTTTGCTGGCCCATGTGTGAGCGGGCAGAGGAGTACCACATTTTTACAGCCCTGAGAAGTTGGGATTTCTCAGGGCTGTTTGCATTTTGCGGTATATATTGCCTTCAATTTGTGCTTTGGTATAATCGATATTGTTGCCGTTCCCCGATACAATGACCGTACCCAAATGAGGGAGGACTGAGTAGGAACATCCAACTCTGTTACATCAGTAACCCATTTCTGGTTCGGCTTTTCTGCTGTAAACTCTCTGTTGAGCAGGTTCGGTGCAACTGTACCTTGTTCGCCTTTGTACGAACGGTACTTCTTCATTCGAACACGGCATACTAACCCCATTTCCTTCATTAACCGCTGTACAGTCTTATGATTCAGGGTAAAACCGCTGTTTCGCAATGCTGTTGTTACACGGCGATAACCATATCTACCTTTGTTTTCATGGAATATTCTTGTGATTTCCTCCTTCTCCTTGGCGTACTTGTCCCCCTTTTGGTGCTTCACATGGTAGTAGAAGGTAGACCGGGGAAGTTCAGCAATCTGAAGCAGAAGTTCCAATGAATGTCTTTGCCTTAGTTCCTGGATAACCTTTACTTTTTCAGCTGGCTCTGCTTCCCTTCCAAAACTAAGGCTTGCAATTTTTTTAGGTATTCATTCTCCGCTCTCAGTCGCTGCACTTCTTTCAGCAAGTCCTCCTCAACCTCTTTCGGGAGCTTCGGCGGACGGCCCTTACTACCACGGCCTCGGCGTTCCACATAGAGCATCTCAGGACCCTCGGTCAGATAAATCCGTTCCCATGATGCTACGCTGTGATGGTCGCTGATTTCAAACCGTCGAGCTGCTTCGTGGTAGCTAATTTTGTCTCGCATCATGGTTTCTACTACCATCTGCTTGAACTCGCCAGTATAGCGTTTGTTCGGTACTCCTTTTGGCATAGAAAAACACCCCATTCATTAGTACAAGTATTATAGCATACTTGTCTAACAAATGGGGTGCAGTTCAGAATTTCGGGGGCTTTTTTATTTCCCCATTTCGCGTATCGCAGCCTGCGCTGCGGCGAGGCGGGCGATGGGCACCCGGAAGGGAGAGCAGGAGACATAGTCCAGACCGATCTTGTGGCAGAACTCGACGCTCACGGGGTCGCCGCCGTGCTCGCCGCAGATGCCGCAGTGCAGGCTGGGACGAACCGCCTTGCCCTTGGAGACAGCCATCTCCATCAGCATGCCCACGCCGGTCTGATCCAGCTTGGCGAAGGGATCGTTCTCGAAGATCTTGTGCTCATAGTAGGCATCCAGGAACTTGCCCGCGTCGTCACGGCTGAAGCCGTAGGTCATCTGGGTCAGGTCGTTGGTGCCGAAGCAGAAGAACTCGGCTTCCTTTGCCATCTCATCGGCAGTCAGGCAGGCGCGGGGAATCTCGATCATGGTGCCGACCTCGTACTTGAGCTCCACCCCAGCAGCGGCGATTTCGGCGTCTGCGGCCTTGACCACCACGTCCTTGACGTACTTCAGTTCCTTCACGTCGCCGGTCAGGGGGATCATGATCTCGGGAACCAGGTTCCAGTCGGGATGACGGCCCTTCACAGCCAGCGCGGCCTTAATGACGGCGCGGGTCTGCATGGCGGCGATTTCGGGATAGGTGACCGCCAGACGGCAGCCACGGTGACCCATCATGGGGTTGAACTCATGCAGGGAAGCGATGATGTCCTTGATATCCTGCACGGACTTGTGCTGGGTCTCGGCCAGCGCGGCGATTTCCTCTTCGGTGGTGGGCACGAACTCGTGCAGAGGGGGATCCAGGAAGCGGATGGTGACGGGATAGGACTCCATGGCCTCATACAGGGCTTCAAAGTCAGCCTGCTGCATGGGCTCGATCTTGGCAAGAGCAGCCTCCCGCTCCTCGACAGTGTCGGAGCAGATCATCTCCCGGAAGGAAGCGATACGGCCTTCCTCGAAGAACATATGCTCGGTACGGCACAGGCCGATGCCTTCGGCGCCCAGAGAGCGGGCCTTGATGGCGTCCCGGGGGGTATCGGCGTTGGTGCGCACCTTCAGGGTGCGGTACTTGTCAGCCCAGGCCATAATCCGGCCGAACTCGCCGGCAATCTCCGCGTCCACGGTGGGAATCTGACCGTCGTAGATGCAGCCGGTGGAGCCGTCCAGACTCAGCCAGTCGCCCTCGCGGTAGGTCTTGCCGGCCAGAACGAAGGTCTTGTTCTCCTCGTCCATCTTGATCTCGGTGCAGCCGGAGACACAGCAGCGGCCCATGCCGCGGGCAACGACAGCGGCGTGAGAGGTCATGCCGCCGCGAACGGTCAGAATGCCCTGGGCGCTCATCATGCCCTCGATATCCTCGGGAGAGGTCTCCAGACGAACCAGAACCACCTTTTCGCCCCGGTCATTCCAAGCCTTGGCGTCTTCAGCGGTGAAGACGATCTTACCGCAGGCGGCGCCGGGAGAAGCGGCCAGCGCCCGGCCCACAGGCTGGGCGTTCTTCAGAGCCTTGGCGTCGAACTGGGGATGCAGCAGGGTGTCCAGCGTCCGGGGCTCGATCATGGCAACGGCCTGCTTTTCGTCGATCATACCCTCGTCCACCAGGTCGCAGGCGATCTTCAGCGCGGCGGGGGCGGTACGCTTGCCGTTACGGGTCTGCAGCATATAGAGCTTGCCGTTCTCCACGGTGAATTCCATGTCCTGCATGTCGTGGTAGTGGCTCTCCAGAATCTGGCAGACGTTGGTGAACTGGGCGAAGGCCTCGGGGAACTTTTCCGCCATTTCGGAGATGGGCATGGGAGTCCGGACACCGGCCACCACGTCCTCGCCCTGAGCGTTGGTCAGGAACTCGCCGAACAGCTTCTTCTCGCCGGTGGCGGGGTTCCGGGTGAAGGCAACGCCGGTGCCGCAGTCGTCGCCCATGTTGCCGAAGGCCATGGACTGGACGTTGACGGCGGTGCCCCAGGAGTAGGGGATGTCGTTGTCCCGGCGATAGACGTTGGCGCGGGGATTGTCCCAGGAGCGGAACACGGCCTTGATGGCGCCCATCAGCTGCTCCTTGGGGTCGGTGGGGAAGTCCACACCCAGCTTGGATTTATACTCGGCCTTGAACTGGAAGGCCAGCTCCTTCAGGTCGTCGGCATCCAGCTCTACGTCCTGCGTGACGCCCTTGCGCTCCTTCATCTGGTCGATGAGGGCTTCAAAGTACTTCTTGCCCACTTCCATGACCACATCGGAGTACATCTGGATAAAGCGGCGGTAGCAGTCCCAGGCCCAGCGGGGGTTGCCGGACTTCTTGGCCAGCACGTCCACCACGGTCTCGTTCAGACCCAGGTTCAGGATGGTGTCCATCATGCCGGGCATGGAGGCCCGGGCGCCGGAACGGACGGAGACCAGCAGCGGATTTTCACGATCGCCGAACTTTTTGCCGGTGATGGCTTCCAGCTTGTCCACATATTCCATGATCTGCGCCTGAATTTCAGGGTTGATCGTGCGGCCATCCTCGTAATACTTGGTGCAGGCTTCGGTAGAAATAGTAAAGCCCTGGGGGACAGGCAGACCGATGTTGGTCATTTCCGCGAGGTTCGCGCCCTTGCCGCCCAGCAGCTCCCGCATTTTGCCGTTGCCTTCGGTGAACAGATAAACGTACTTGTGAGACATTCGTTAAATACCCCTTTCCTATCTTCAGGCGTGCCAAAATCGCCTGTATGGTTATAAATTTCGACTGTCTGTGTTTGACCTGAACAGTATAACATATACGTCAAAAAATTGCAAATAATTTCTTGTAAATTTTTGCACATTTTCCAAAAAAGATATCCGCCGGCCGTCATGCTGGCCGGCGGATGTCTGCTCAGGGGAACAGGACCCGGCTGCGGTCTTTTTTTCCGAAGAGGTTATTGTACTGGGCGGCTTCATACAGCCGCAGCCACTGGGTTTGCTCTTCCTTGGCCTGGGCCTTCGTCAGAACCTGTCCGTCGGCGCTGTAAAAGCCGCTGGGATTGATGGCGGGGATGGTCTGACGCAGATCCGAAAGAAACCGATAATAGGACGAAAGGGGCAGCCCCGCTGCCTCCAGCAGGTCGACAGCCAGATAATTCAGACTGGTGCGTTCCCCGGACCGCTCCGGAATGTCGTAATTGGCCCAGAGGTAGAAGGGAACCTGATATTGCAGCATTTTATCGGACAGGGCGTCAAAGCTGCTGTGGAGGGACTGGAAGAAGCTGTTCTCCAGGGCGGGGAAGTGGTCGCCGAAAATGAGCACAATGGTTTTCCGGGGAGAATCTTCCAACCGGGTCAGCAGCTGCTCCAGCGCTTCATCGGATTCGTGAATCAGGGACAGGTACTGCTCCGCGAAGGGGAAGGATTTTCCCTCCAGGGAAATGGTGTTTTTGTAGTTGGGATCGCCGTAGCTGCCGTGGTTCTGCATGGTGATGCCGAACAGGAACAGCGGGGCGTCGCCCTGCGCATCCAGGCGGTTCAGAATATACCGGAACATCTCCCGGTCGCTGACGTATTCCCGAACCAGATCCTCCTCGGGGTAGGCCCCCAGAAAGGTCGCGTTCTGAAAGCCCAGCAGCTCGTAGGCGGTCTGCCGGTTCCAGCCGTTTTCGAAATAGGGATGCGTGGCGAGGGTTTCGTAGCCATAGCTTTGCAGCAGCCAGGGCAGGGAATAGACGGTATGATGCAGATATTGCTGGTAGGCGACGGAGCCTGTGGGCAGGAAGGACATGGAGCAGCCGGTCAGAAACTCAAATTCCGAGTTTGCGGTGGAGCCGCCGAACACCGGGCTGAGCGCGAAGCCGCGGATTGTATTATCTGACAGAGAGTCGAGAAAGGGGGTGACGGGCTGATTGGTTTTCAGATCGCCCAGAATCCGCATATCCGCCAGCGACTCATCCATAATCACCACGATGTCCGGAAGCGTCTCCGGCAGAGAAGCCTCCGATTCCGGGTAGCGTTCCTCCAATTGGGCAATCAGCTCGGCGTAGTCCCGGGGCTGTTCGATGATGCTGTCCCGAATGCCCAGCGAGAAATTCAGAAGGTAGCCGTTAAACAGAGTCCCGTCCTTTTTCCATGCCTCCGGGAGCACGCCGGCGCCCCTCCAAGTGAACAAAAAAACGCAGATCAGGGCAGCCGCGGCGCCGCCTGCCCGGGCCGCCAGAGGATGGGGGGCTTCCTTCGGCAGAAGTCCCGCCGCAAACTGGGTCCACACCCAGAGCAGCGCGCATCCGGCGACTTGCATGGGCAGCCGGAAGGAATATCCGGCCGCTACATTCATAGCGGTGCGAATGGACATAAAATCCGTCCATTGCAGCTCGTTGCCCCGAAACTGGAAGACGAAGGCGTTTGCAATGCACAGAAGCAGCAGCGCGCCGGAGGCGGCGGCAACCGCAGGACGAATCCGCCCAAAGAGCAGCAAGGAAACGCCGTAAACCACGCAGGCGCAGACAATGTTCAGGAAAATCCGATTGGCGGAAATCTCAAAAAAGTTGTATTCCAGCATCCAGGAGGGGTAGCAGCAGGACAGGAAAATGCACAGGGCCGCCCACAGAAGACGCACAGCCGCGGACAGACCCTGACGGTCCGGCAGGGTCAGAAAGCCTGCGGCAAGGAAGAGAACGGCAAGTCCCGTGCCGGCGGGCCAGCTTCCCAGGGCGCCCATCGCCAGAAGGGACACCAGAGCCAGGGTCCCGCCGATGAGCCTGCGGCTGCCGAAAAAGCGGGGGAATTTTGTTTTCATAAGTGGTGATTCACTCCTATTCTATACTTTGGACTTTCCCGGTATTTCACCATGCCTGTGCAAGTTCCTCTTGCGTCAGGCTCTTTTGTTTTCTCATACTGATATTCAAATAAAAAATCATAATGAGACGGGTATCTATGATTTTTCATTCCGAAAATCATAGATACGACAACGCCGTTAGGCGGTGTCTTCTCAATAGAATCGGACAATTCTATTGAAAATAGCATAAAAACCTGCAATTTTTCATTAAAAGACTACAAACTATCCTGCTTTCTGTGTGTACCTGCAATATTCCGCAGCTAGCCGCTGACCTGTTTCCTACCTAAACAAACAACCGTCTCCACATGTGCGCATCTGGGGAACAGGTCGGCGGCGGTGGCGGACTGGAGGGCGTAGCCCCGCTGCTTGAGCATGGCCACGTCCCGGGCAAGGGTGGCCGGGTCGCAGGAGACGTAGACGATGCGCCGGGGGGCCATGCGATGGAGGGCCTCGATGGTGTCGGCATTCAGGCCCTTCCGTGGCGGGTCGACCACCACCACATCCGGGCGGACACCGTTCTTTTCCAGTTCCAGAGCGGCCTGACCGGCATCACCGCAGAAAAATTCCGCGTTTTCGATGCCGTTGCGGCGGGCGTTGTCTTTGGCGTCCTCCACAGCCTGGGGGATGACCTCCACGCCGATGACCTTTCCCGCGGCGGAGGCCATGGCCAGGGTGATGGTGCCCACGCCGCAGTACAGATCCAGTACAGTGTCCTCTTTCGTAATATCTGCCAGAGAAATAGCGGTTTCGTAGAGCCGCTGGGCCTGATGGTGGTTCACCTGATAGAACGAGCGCGGCGACAGCCGGAAGGTCAGGCCGCAGAGGGTGTCCTCAATATAGCCCGGGCCGAAGAGGGTGATAAATCTCTCCCCCAGCACGGCGTTGCCCTTTTTCGTGTTGACGCTGAGCACCAGCGTGGTAAAGCCGGGGATTTTTTGCAGCCGGGAAAGCAGTGCTTCCACTTTCGGCAGCTTCTCCCCATTGCACACCAGACACACCAGAATCTGCCCGCTTACCGCGCCCCGGCGGACGTAGATGTGCCGCAAGAGACCTGCGTGGCTGGCTTCATCGTAGACGGATACCCGGAACTGGTTTACATAATCCATAACCGCATCCTTGACGGCATCGGTTTCCTCCGGCAAAATCAGGCATCGCCGGTTTTCCACAACGTCGTGAGTGCCGGCTCGGAAGAAACCGGCGTAGGCCCGGCCCTTTTTCACCGCTACGGGATACTGGGCCTTATTCCGGTAGCCATGGCAGGCTGGGGCGGCGAGAATGGGCATTTCCGTGAGACTTTCCCCTGCCAGTCGGTTCAGGCAGGTTTTTACCCGTTCCGCCTTCAGCCAGGTTTCTTCTTCGTAGTCCATGTGCCAGAAATCGCAGCCGCCGCAGAGCTTGGCGACGGGGCACTCCCGGTTCACCCGGTGGGGAGATTTTTCGAGGATTTCCACGATTTTCCCTGCCGCCCAGGTTTTCTGGGCCTTTTCAATCCGCAGCCGCACCCGCTCCCCGGCGATGGCGTTGGGCAGAAAGACGGCGCAGCCCTCTACGTGGGCCACACCCTGCCCTTCGGCGGTGTAGTCGGTGACGGTGGCTTCGTAAATCTGATTTTTGGTAAGCATTACAGCTTTGCCTCCATGTGAATGTTCCGGGGCTTCAATCCCCGGCTTTCGTAGAACGCCATGGCGCTGTCGTTGCCGCACCAGACGTTGAGGGTGACGGTGTCGCAGCCGATTTCCTTTGCGTAGTTTACGGCGTAATCGTAGAGGGCGGAGCCCACGTGCCTGCCCCGGGCGTTCTCGTCCACACACAGGTCGTCGATGTACAGGCTCTTCTGGTCCATCAGTACCGGGTGATCTTTGGTTGCTTCCACAATGCAGAAGCAGTAGCCCAGCAGCTTATCCCCTTCCACTGCGGCGAAAATGGGCCGGTTTGGGTCCTTCAGCAGTTCCGTGAGAGCGGCCTTGTCGTATTTCTGCGCCCCGGCGCGAAACAGGTCGGGGCGGATTTTGTGGTGGACTTCCCCCACCTGAAGCAGCAGACCAATCATTCCGGGAATGTCCCGGGTTGAAGCGAAACGGATTTCCATAGCTTTTCTCCTTAACTGTCCGCATTGCGGACACATTCATTTTGCATTGATTTATGTTGTAGTCTACCACAAAACTCTCAAAAGGTAAAGCCGGGGGTTGAGAAAAACCGTGAAAACTGCTATCATAGACCAAAAGGATGTGAAAAATATGGATTATTCTCACTGTGACCTCTGCCCCAGAAGGTGCGGCGTTGACCGGACTGCCGGGGAACGGGGCTTCTGCGGCTGTCCGGATACCGCGCTGGTTGCCAAAACCATGCTCCATAAATGGGAGGAGCCTGCCCTTGCGGGGAGCGGCGGCAGCGGCGCGGTGTTCTTCGGCGGCTGTACACTGGGGTGCAGATACTGTCAGAACGCCGCCATCAGCGGCGGGCCTGTGGGGACGCCCACGGACAGCGCCGGACTGCGGCGGATTTTTGAGGATTTGATCGCCAGGGGTGCGGAAAATATCGACCTCGTGACCCCCACCCAGTTCCTGCCCACCATCCTCCCTGCCCTCACCCCAAAGCTGCCGGTGCCGGTGGTGTACAACTGCGGCGGCTATGAGCGGGTAGAGACTTTGCGCGGGCTGGAGGGGAAAATTGACATTTATCTTCCGGACCTCAAGTATGCCGACGCAGGACTGGCGGGAAATCTCTCCGGGGCGGCGGACTACTTCACTGTGGCCCGGGAAGCCATCCGGGAGATGGTACGGCAGACGGGAATGCCGCAGTGGAGCGGTGAAAAAATGGTGCGGGGCACGATCATCCGGCATCTGATCCTGCCCGGTCAGGTGGAGAACGCTCTGCGGGTGCTGGACTGGATCGGGGAGAACTTCGCCCCCGGGCAGGTGCTGGTGAGTCTGATGCGGCAGTACACCCCCATGGGCGCTCTCCCCGCCCCCTTTGACCGCCGAGTGCGGTCGGACGAATACGAGGCAGTGCTCAGCTGGATGTACCTGAATCGCCTGGAGGGCTTTATTCAGGAGGAAACGGCGGCGGATGCCGGGTTCATCCCGGACTTCCGTCAGGAAAGATAAATTGAAAGAGTTGACAGTTGAAGGTTGACAGGACATTGAAATGGACAATCTCACCGCGGACCTGTGCCGGGTGCTCAGGTAGATCGCCTTCGGTGTATCCGGTGCGTCCCGGGCGGCTTCCTGTCCGGACCATTTCCGGGCGGATTTTCTCTTGAGGATTATTTCAAGAACAGAAAATGTAAAAGTTATGTAAACTATTCTCTTGAAAGCTGAAATGAATTTGGTATACTGACAGAAAATGCGAAAAGAGGGACGCACTGTGGACGAGCTGAAAATTCAAATGCTGGGCGGATTTTCCCTCCGGCTGGGGGATCGGGAATTGCAGGATACGGACACCCGCTCCAAAAAGGTCTGGGTGCTGCTGGCCTACCTGATTATCCACCGGGAGCAGACCGTGACCCAGAGGACGCTGATCGATCTGCTGTGGGGCGACGAGCCGGATTCTACCAATCCGGAGAACGCCCTGCGCATTACCATGCACCGAACCCGTACCCTGCTGGAGCAGCTCAGCCCGGAGTTGGGCCGGGGCATGATTCTGCGCCGGAGGGGCGGCTACCAGTGGAACGGCGGCGGAGAGGTGGACAGCGAACGCTTTGAGGCCCTGTGCCGCAAAACTACCGAAGACCCGGAGCTGCGTCTGCGGAACCTGATGGAGGCCATTTCCCTGTACCGGGGGGACTACCTGCCCCGTCAGAGCGGCGAGGTATGGGTGGTGTCCACGGCCGCCTATCTGCACAACCTGTTCGTGTCCGCCGCCCAGGAGGCGGTGGAGCTGCTGATTCAGCAGGGCCGCAGTCACGAGGCGGCGGGCGTCTGCCGCCGCTGTCTGGCGCTGGAGCCTTACCATGAGTGCTTCTGCCGGGAACTGATGCAGCTGCTGGCAGCCGCCGGCGACCGCCGGGGCGCCGCGGAGGTCTATGACCGTCTGAGCAAGCGTCTGTTCGATGATTTCGGTATTTCCCCCAGTGAGGAGACCCGGGCGGTGTACCGGGCTACCGCCCACTCCCCTGAAGACCGGGTGCTGAGCATTGACGATGTGATGGGCAACCTTCGGGAATCCGACGCGCCCTCCGGCGCTCTGCAATGCGATTTCGATTATTTTCGCATTGTGTGCCATGCTCTGAGCCGAACCATGGAGCGCAGCGGCGGTGCGGCCCATGTGGCGCTGCTGGACGTTATTTCCACGGCGGAGCGGGAGATGCCCCGTCAGACCATGGACCGGGTGATGGGTCAGCTAAGCCAGCAGATTCGGCTGAGTCTGCGCCGGGGCGATGTGTTCTGCCAGTGCAGCGCTTCCCAGTTCACGGTGCTGCTGAGGTGGGCGAATTTTGAAAACTGCCAGATGATCTGCGACCGGATCCTGCGGAGCTTTCGCCGGGCGTATCCCTATGTCCCCATCCGAATCGCCTACCAGATTCGTCCTCTGACCCCGGAAAGACCGGCGGAAACCGAATAAAAGAACGCAGGAGCCGAAGCTCCTGCGTTTTTGAATTTTTAATTTTCTTCCGCCCTTAACGCACTGTCCATCAGGATAATCAGCTCCAGTACACTGCGGAAGCTCTGCCGGGCGTTCTTTTCCAGCCACAGCAGCTCTCCCTGCCAGCTGGCGTGCTGACGGAACAGGATGCGCATTTCGAAGGTAGCCGCGTTGCCGCGCACCGGCTGCCTCGCGTCACAGGGTTCCGGCCGCAGGGGCTTTGACAGTGCGAAAATTCTGGGAGTGGTGAAGGACTGAACGCCGCCGCCCAACTCCAATAGCTGCTCCCCCCGGAGCAGAAGCTGGGACAGACTCTCAAAGTGCTGGCCCGGCTGGCCCGGCAGGTACAGCCGCCCCCGAGGCACGCTGCCTTCGTAGCTGTCCACACATATCAGCATGGCCTGCTGGCCCAAAGAACACTCGATCATATTCCATTCCTCCCTGCTGTGATTGTCTCCATTTTATCACGCCGGCGTTTCAGTTTGCGTTACAGAATCCGCGTTTTTTAACCACGCTACGGCGGTTTCCGCGAAAGCACGCACCACGGGCAGGGCCTCCCCCTCCGGAATCGCCAGCGCAATGGTGCGGCTGGCCTTGGGAATCAGCGGGCGGACCTCCAGATTCTGGGTTCGGCCCCGGATGAGCAGCTGGGGCACGATGGAAATGCCCAGCCCCTGCTCCACCATGGCGAGGATGGCGTAGTCGTCCTTGGTGGTGTATTTGATGTTGGGGCGGATGCCAGCGTTGTCCAGCGCCCGGTGGATGTCGTGGGCGGAGCTTTGCAGCAGGCTGATGAAGGGGTCCTCCCCCAGCTCCTGAGTGGGAATCTGGGAAAGAGCAGCCAGACGGTGGCCTTTGGGTAGGATGGCCACCAGCGGGTCCTCCGCCAGAGGGATGGTTCGCACTCCGGCGGGGCCGGGCAGGGTGATGAAGCCCAGATCGATACTCCCCTCCCGGAGCCACTGGTCTACGTCGTGATAGTCGCCGCTGCGCATTTCCAGCTGGGCCCGGGGATGGGCGGCCTGAAAAGCCCGAATCATGCCCGGCAGCCAGTGCACCGCCACGCTGGTGAAGACCCCAAGCCGCACGGTGCCCGCGTCGGCGCTGCGGATTTCACTGACGCATTCCGACAATTCCTGAGCCTTCTGCACAATGGCCTTCATTTTCGGCAGCAGCAGCTGCCCGGCCTCCGTCAGCTCAATGCCGCCCCGGCTGCGGTGCATCAGGCGGAAGCCGTATTCATCCTCCAGATCGTTCAGGATGTGACTGATGCGGGACTGGGTGGAGCCAAGAGACTGGGCCGCTTTTGTCAGGCTTCCCATCTCCACCGTGCGGACAAATGCTTCATATTTTTTCAGACTCATGGCTGTCGCTTCCTTTATATGCGGAAAATTCATGGTATATTGGTAATATTAGCATATATGTGGCGAAATGGCAACAGTTTTTTGTGAAAATCAGAGTGCAGATTTTCGTTGCAAAAAGCAAAAGAAGGAAGTATAATCATTACATCACATTTATGACATGATTTTATGAGAAAAAATCATGCAAGGAAAAGAGAGGAAACCTTATGAACATTGTGGAAATGCTGGTCTTCGCGGCCTATTTCGTTTTCATGCTGGGCATCGGCCTGTACTTCTTCGTAAAGTCCAAGGGCGCCGGTGAAAAGGACTACTTCCTGGGCGGCCGAAATATGGGCGCGTGGGTATCGGCCCTGTCCGCCGGTGCGTCGGATATGAGCGCCTGGGTGCTCATGGGCCTGCCCGCCTCCATTTACGCCTTCGGCATCGGTCAGACCTGGATTGCCATCGGTCTTGGCATCGGCTACGCCCTGAGCTGGATTTTCGTGGCTCCCCGACTGCGCCGGTTTTCCATCGCGGCCAAGGATTCCATCACCATCCCCCAGTACCTGACCAACCGGTTCCTGTCCGGCAGCAAGGTGTTGCAGGTGCTGTGCGCGGCGATTTTCCTTGTGGCCTACACCATCTATGCCGCTTCCTCCATCAAGGCCTGCGGCACCCTGTTCAACACGGTCATGAACATTGACGCCACCGTTGCCATGTACCTGGCGGCATTCATTATCATTGCCTATACCTTCCTTGGCGGCTTCTCCGCCGTGTGCTGGACGGATTTCTTCCAGGGCCTCATTATGCTGGCGGCGCTGCTGCTGGCCCCCATCTTCGCGCTGGCGCTGGTAGGTCAGGGTCAGGGCGCGGTGAATGCCCAGCTGCCTGAGGGCTTCTTCCACTTCTTCACCTCCCCCCAGGACATCATTTCCGGTCTGGGCTGGGGCCTTGGCTACTTCGGAATGCCCCACATCATCATCCGCTTCATGTCCATCAAGAGCGAGAAGGAGCTGCGCAAGTCCAGCGTTATCGGCATTTCCTGGACGGTGATCATTCTGGTCATGTCCGCCCTGACCGCCGTGGCGGGCCGCCTGTACCTGGGCGAAATCGAGGATTCCTCCACGGTGTTCATCACCATGGTCCGCCGGATTTTCCCGGCGCTGGTGTCCGGCCTGCTGCTGTCCGCCATTCTGTCCGCAGCCATGTCCACTGCCGACTCCCAGCTGCTGGCGGCGTCCTCCGCCTTTGCCAGCGACGTGTACAAGCCCCTGATCCGCAAGGATGCTTCCGATAAGGAGATGCTGTGGGCAGGCCGTATCGTTGTCGCGGCCATTGCCGTTGTGGCGCTGATCATCGCCTCTGACCCCAACTCCGGCACCATCATGGGTTTGGTGGAGAACGCCTGGGGCGTGTTCGGCGCGGCCTTCGGCCCGGTGATTCTGCTGAGCCTGTTCTGGAAGAAGATGACCTTCGGCGGCGCCGTGGCTGGTATTGCCGTGGGTGCGGGTGTGGACGTAGCATGGCTGGTTCTGGCCAAGAGCACCGGCATCTACGAAATCGTCCCCGGCTTTATCGCCGGATTGCTGGCAACGTGGCTTGTATCCGCTCTGAGCAAGGAAGGCCCCGGCGCGCAGGTGGAAGCCATGTTTGATACCGCCTCCAAGGCAGAAGTCTGAAATAACTGTTCAAAGTCCGTCCCGTGAAACCGGGACGGGCTTGCGCTTTTTAGGAGAATGCGATATACTCGAAGAAACCAACGGAAAAGGAGAATCCTATGAAATACAATTTTGACGAAGTCATTGACCGCGGCGGCAACCGCAGCGCCAAGTATGACGAACGGGCCAAAAAATTCGGCACCGCCGACGTCATTCCTCTGTGGGTGGCGGATATGGACTTCCGCACTGCCCAGCCCATCATCGACGCCTGCGTTTCCAAGGCCGAGGAGGGCATCTGGGGCTACACCTCCCGTCCGGACAGCTATTTTCAGGCCGTGCAGCAATGGGAGCAGCGGCGCAAGGGCTGGACGCCGGTCATTTCCCTCATGAGCTGGAGCCTTGGCGTGGTGCCTTCCCTGTCTTCGATTGTCAGACTGTTCAGCGGTGACGGCGACAAAATTCTCATCCAGACCCCTGTGTACTCGGAATTTTACGATGTGGCGGAGGCCTGGGGCCGGGAAGTGGTGGAAAATCCGCTGGTGGAAACGGACGGAAAATGGAGCATCGATTTTGACGACTTCGCCGAGAAGGTGAAGCAGTGCCGGATTTTCCTGCTGTGCAACCCCCAGAACCCTGTGGGACGGGTCTGGGAGCCTGAGGAACTGCGGAAAATGGCGGAGCTTTGCGTGGAAAACGGCACGCTGCTGGTGTCCGACGAAATCCACTCCGACCTGATTTTCCACGGCAAGCGCCACACCCCCACGGCCTCCCTGTCCCCGGAGATCGCCGCGAACACCATCACCTGTGTCTCCGCTACCAAGACCTTCAATCTTGCGGGTTTACAAGCCAGCACCACCATTTTCCCCAACAGGGACATGAAGCGCGCCTTCGAGGAATTCTGGGGCCGCATGGACATCCGGCGCAACAACGCCTTCAGCTGCGTCGCTATGGAGGCCGCCTACCGGGAGGGCGAGGAGTGGCTCGACCAGCTGCTGCCCTATATTTCCGGGAATTTTGACTATATCTGCGACTTCTGCGCAAAGAATATTCCCCAGATTAAGCCTAACCGTCCCGACGCAACGTATCTCATGTGGCTGGACTGCCGGGCATTGGGTATGACCAACGAAGAGCTGCGGGACTTTTTCATCCACAAGGCCAAGCTGGGCCTGAATGAGGGAGATACCTTCGGACACAGTCTTGCGGGCTTCATGCGCCTGAACGCCGCCTGCCCCCGCTCCACGCTGGAGAAAGCCATGCAGCAGCTCAAGGCCGCTGTGGACAGCCTGTAATATCGTTACCCGGGCCGGTCGGCCCGGGTTTTTTGCCAAACCCCTTGACATCTGCGCGAAGGATAAGTATAATTTGTTATACAAATCATACTTAAGGAGTGAAGGTAATGGCAACACCGAAAGGAAAATATGCCTGGACAGCCACCGTCGGCGAAAAAGGTCAGATCGTGATTCCGAAACAGGCCCGTGACGTGTTTGGAATCAAGCCGGGGGATACCCTACTGATTCTCGGCGACGAAGAACGGGGCATCGCGATTCCGCCAAAGGGGGCCTTTGCGGAGCTGTTCAACATGGCGTTTGATAAGGAAAACGGGGGCGACAGACAGTGAAAAGAATCGCGTGTTTCTGTATCCCCGCCCACGGGCACACCAATCCCATGCTTCCGGTGGCTGCGGAGCTGGTAAGGCGTGGGAATGCGGTCCGCTTTTATTCCTTCCGGGAATTTGAGGAAAAAATCAAAGCAACAAAGGCAGAGTTTGTAGCCTGTGATGATTTTCTGCCGAAGCTGACTGCCCGAGAGTCGGTCGGACTGAAAACAGTGTCCACCACGGAAATGACCGTGCAGGATATCCGCATTACCCTTGCCATGGACGATTTTCTCAGCAGGGAATTTGCGGATTTTCAGCCGGATGTGGTTTACACCGATGCCGTCTGCTTCTGGGGCAAGCTGAACGCGCTGAAGCATCGGGTGCCCATGGTGGTGTCCGTCAGCACCTTCGCCTTCAATCAGATGTCCTCCCGGTACATGAAAAACAGCCCCAAAGAAATGGCGGATATGATCTTCGGACTGCCGAGGATTTCGAAGGCGCTTCAGGAACTGGAGACCTACGGCTATCACGTCAAGAGCGCGCTGTCTCTGGTGCAGAATGACAACGATACGGATTCCGTGGTCTACACCTCCCGGCGCTTCCAGCCCTGCGCGGAGAGCTTTTCGGGCCACTACGCCTTCGTGGGGCCGTCGGTCTTTTCCAACGCTCTGCCCGAAAAGGCAAAGGAACGCCCCCTCATCTATATTTCCATGGGCACCGTCATCAACGACCGGCCCGATTTTTACGCCAAATGTGTGGAGGCGCTGAAGGACAGAAACGTGGATGTGGTGATTTCCTGCGGAGATCATATGGAAAAAAAGCTGCCGGCGAACCTGCCGGATAACATCCGGGCTTATTCTTATGTCAATCAGCTTGAAATTCTGGCGAAGGCCGACGTATTCATTACCCACTGCGGTATGAACAGCGTATCCGAAAGCCTGTACATGGCCACCCCCATGGTGCTGTACCCCCAGACCGGGGAGCAGTGCGCGGTGGCGAGAAGGGCCGCGGAAATGGGAGCGGGCGTATATTTGCGGGACGATTCCCCGGCGGGCATTGGGAAAGCCGTGGAGGAACTTCTGAGCAGCGCCGTATTTGCAGAAAAAGCCGCGCAGTGCAGCGCGGATTTTCGGGGCTGCCCGGGCCCTGCCGGCGCGGCGGAGTTTATCGAGAACGCGCCCCACGAATCGGCGGAGGAGGGCATCCTGGATGCGGTAAACAGAAAAAGCGGCAGAACGCGGGGATGCTACTGGCTCACTGCGGCAGCGGCGATGCTCCTTACCGGATTGCTGATCGGATGGAAGTATGTCTGGGTGACAGGCGTAGCCGCCGGCATCCTGTCCTATCCCGTCGGCCGGGCGCTTCAAAACAGAATCTACCAGAAAATCGCGGCAGCGGCGGACTGCGAAAAATAGGAAGCAAAACAGTCGCCTTTGGAAGGGGCTGGAAATACAGCGTCTTTGTCATTTATCCATCCTCTGAACGGCTTCCCCCTTTCCTGGCGGCTTGACAACGCTGATCAAATCTGACGGGGAAAACAAATAATCCGAACCGGCTCTTCCACACAGGGGGGAGTTGGTTCGGATTATATTGCTTTGAATTAGTTTGATAATAATGATACGGTTTCAAAAGGTTTCATTTGGTTTCACTCAAAAAATGAAACTATTAAGCGGGAAGTGAAACTCTCTTTTAGGACTGAAACTATGCTAATCAGTTTGTCAAATTGGAATTTACTCAGTTAGTAATCTTTCAGTTTCTTCCATGTCCTTTTCAATCAGGGGTCGCATACTGTCCTTGTACTTCGATAAATCAGCGCCATGAAAACAGGACAGTATCCTTGGAATGTATTGTGGTTTTGCCATACCTACTTGCGCAAGAGCCTTAATGCATTGTCTGGCAGTAATCGGTTTTTCATCCGTAATATGTGAAAGATACTCTGATAGAATAGTATCAAAGCGGTTATTATCATCCCACTGAGCATTGGCGGCAAGAATGTGCAATGCACGATTTCTTACCAACGATTTAGGATGATTAAGCAGCGAAGCAAAGGTATCAAAGTATCCATACCATTCATCGGTATTTTGACTCTCGGATATGATTTTATCAGCAATGGCACAAGCGTATTTATCGTCTTTTGATGTCAAATTCGTAATAAGGTTTTCGTGCATTAAACCTCACCTCCAAATTCAAGTTTGTCTAAGAGATTGTATCAAATTGCTGTGTAAATATCAACCAATATAGAAAAAAGCACGATGGTTTTGTATCAAAACCATCGTGCTAATATGGTGCGGGCAACAGGACTCGAACCTGCACGCTTTTGGCAGTGGAACCTAAATCCACCGAGTCTACCAATTCCACCATGCCCGCATAACCGCTTTATTGTAACATGGGGGCGAGGGAATGTCAATGACAAGGGCGGTGGCGCTTCTTCCGGATTCTGTTTCGAAAGAAACGGACAAACCCGATCCATCCCAGTGTGGCGGCTACAAGGAACAGGGGTGCGTAGGCAAAAAAGTACCGTGCTCTCGCCTCAAAGATGGTCTGGAACCAGACAAGCCCTACCAGGGAAAGCGTAATCACCCCGACTTCCTGAGCCTTTTCCTTCTCTGTCAGAAGATACATCAGGATTCCGGCAGAGGATAAGAGGATGGTCGTCCAGATCAGCTGCTGAAATACAGCAAAGCAGGGGTAATATTTCCCCGTCGTGTAGAATATCTCCCGCAGGAGAGGGGATGCGAAATCATTCCGTTCGGGGAATATGTATGCATAGAAGATCCCCTCTACTCCCCATGCGTAAGTTCCGTCTCCAAAGTTAAGAAGGCTCTTTCTGGCCAGATGCTTGATTAGCCCCGTAAACCCCATATCCTGCAATCTGCCTTTGGCGGCTTGAAGATTGGCATTTGTTCGCTCAGCAGCAGTCGCAAAGGAGCCGGAATAACTCACGTCATCTCCGCTCCAGGAACCGCAGGTGTCCCAGTTCAGACCCATCATAAGATAATGTGACGGGCCAAAGCGCTGCTCCGGATCGGTCTCGATGCCAAGGGACGGAATCAGGACACGGCTGCATAGAATCAGGGCCGCTGCCGCGCCGATCGCGGCCATCCCCAGCCGTTTCAGACGATCAGCCCATTGAGGATTTCTGCCCAGAAAACCGACACCCTCGCACAGAACAATGGCAATCAGAATGATTACGCACTGCGGCTTGAGCTGATACCCAAACGCGCAAAGAAAGCCCATTGCCGCCCATTTCAGCAGAGCGTATTTCCCTGTCCGGGCCGTCTGATAGAGCCGCAGAACCGAAATGGGAATCAGCAGGGTCATGGCATCCGTGTAAGGGATGGTGAGCCACGGGTTGAACGCCACGTGCAGGACATACACAAGCCATACCGCGTATCCGCAGGCAGGTTTTGTCAGGTCCTTCACGACCTGATACAGTACAAAGCCTGCCACACAGGAAGCGGCGCACTGCACCAGAATCACAAAAAACTCCGGCTCAGCCACGCTTCCAAAGGCATTGTTGAGACGAAACAGAATTGTCAGGATCCTTGTGAGCATCAGGTTGTTGGGATATCTGTCGAAGTTATACCGGATCTCCCAGTTGTCGGATACGAGGTTCTTTGCCGTGGCGGTGATGTTTTTTACATCCCAGTCGGTTAAAAAATAGATGTTATAGAACAGATACGCCTGGATGAAAAACACAGCCACGCTCAGCAGCCCGATAGGGCCTTCGGAGCGCCGCTCCGCAAGGCAGTCAATCGCTGCCCGGTGCCGCCAGTACCCATAGCTGCCAACGGATAGGATACCCGTCCCCAGCAGAAGTAGCGCAATGTGTGGCAGCGGATAGTCGACCTTGTGCGGATAGCCAGTGCTTTCCTGGAATATCACCAGGAGTATCAGCACCAGGCACATCTGAATGGACCACAAGCCGGCTGCGATTTTGTAAAACTGCGAATCCACAGAATCCATATGACGCATTTTCATACACCTTTTTCTCTTTCGCAGGCATTTTCAAAGCTAACTGAGCAGCACCCAATGGCGTCACGATGCCAAATTACCAGCGCACGCATTGTCAGCGGCGACTCGCCGCCAGATTGGTCTACCGGAACCAGCCTTCGACCACCGCCGGCCGCTTTTCAAAAAAGGCCCTGTACTGCTCCATTGTGGCGCAGAATTCGGCGTATTTCTCATTCCGGCTGCCATAGAATCGTGCCCAGGACTGCTCCAGAACGGGGGCCATTGTATCCATATAGTCCTGAATGAAGGCATCCATTTTGTCCGGGGCAAAGACGGTCTGACCAAGCTGGAGAATCCGGCTGGTGAAAGCCTGTCGGAAGGATTCGTTCTTCCACAGGGACGCAAAGACCGCGTCCGATTCCAGAACGTAGGACAGGGTGTCCGCCTCGGTCAGACAGGTGCCGTCATAATCGATATCCCGCATACAGGTGCTGTTGCAGTCAAACAGCATCCATCTCCATCTCCCGTCCGCGCAGGAGTCTGTGTCGGTTGCATTCCGTGTGCGCCAGAGAGCAAAATTGCTTCTGGGCCAGTCTCCGCACCGGGCAAGGTAGATGAGCGCGGCGTAATAGTCGATGTAGCTGTCCATGTCGATCATTTCGCAGGCCCACTGATAATTTCTCTCGTTGGACATATCATTCTGGCAGATGTCGGACTGCATATCGATGTACAGCCCAATATCCTCATACTCGCCGGCTTCCACCTCGCCGTTTTTGATCATGACCACATCATCCGCCCGCACCTGATAGTGATGGGCCAGATATTCCTCGTCATATTTTTCGGAAAGCCAATAAAAGCCCCAGTATTCCCCGTTCAGGAACAAAACATAAGGCTCAAACTGCATTTGGGAGAAATTCAGCTCCGCAGCCATTTGGGACATCATATAGTCCGGAAACTGGGTAATCGTCTGGTTTCCGCCGGAATTCAGGGTGATTGCTTTCGGGCGATAGCTGTCTGCGAAAATGGGGAAATCAATTCCCCGGCTGGCGGCTTTCCCGGTATCCGCGTAGAGATTGATGCTGCGGGGCAGAAACGCTCTGCTGGCTCCGCCGTGTATCCGCATACCGCCGTCTGTACGGTACAGGGCTTCTCCGCCGCGGCTGAAAAATTCCATTGTCACGGGACGCTCCCACGCTTTTCCCCGCTGCCGGTAATTTGCCGGCCAGAACCACCAGGAGGCCGACAGATCGCCGCCTTCCAGATATTCGTCAAAGGCGTCTCCGGTAACCTAGATGCCTGTTTGGCTGTCAAACAGACTGCCGGGGTCTGTGATCAGCGAAAGGATATTGCAGCCGTGGTAGTCTTCCGGGCGGACATCCACGAAGTAAGATGCCGAGGTGATTTCACTGACGCTGCCCCCCGGACTCACGGCAATCGCCCGGACGACGGTGCACTTATCCACCGGAAAATCCGGTGCCGCATAACCGGGGCCTTCGCCCTGCCCCAACAGGTCTGTATAAAATCCCACAGAAACATCGGTGCGCATGGAATAGGTGTTTTCGTTTTGCGTCGCGTCGGTAATTCGGATCGGCCCGGTATATTTCAGGGAATTTTCGTCCGGTGTGGAACCGTCCAGGGTGTAATAGATTTCTTCCGCGTGGAAGGCGGAAATGGCAAGAGAAAAGCTGCCCTCATAAAAGCCGCTGTCATGGGAAAATACCGGCTGCTCCACATAATCCAGGAAAGCAATCCCGAGCAGTATGCCGCCAAATAACAGCACAGCCAGAATCAGAACGGATCGTTGCCTGTCAACTGCCTTGTACATCTGATTGCTCCTTTGACTGCCAGATGGTTACTCTGCTGCGCGGACACATCTGTGCAAAATTGCGCACATACCACCCGCAGACGCCGCCATTTTATCATGGTGAAAACAGCTTGTCAAATTTATTTGGCGGAGTATACAAATTCAACAAATCCTCCCACAATTTTTCTTGACATTCTGGATGGTTGCTTGTAGAATAAAGGACGGTATGGTGTACGCAGCCGGGAGACTGCCCGGGCGCGTTTCATTTTTATCCGGCTTAGCCGGGGTATGCGTTTTACGCCCATTGCTGGCGTTTTGCTTTTTCAATTTCCCGGGGCTGTTCCCCGGTCGGTTGTTACGCACGTTTTTCACATGGGTATAAGCGCCACCCCTTCTGCGCCTACTATTTTAGAAGGAGGTGTGCAGCAAATTTATGGAATGGGTACAGATCATTCTTACCGTTCTGGGTCTGCTGGCGTGTCTGGCTGCTGGCTTCGGCATTGGTATTGCCTACCGCAAGAAGGTCGCCGAGCGGGAGATCGGTTCCGCGGAAACGGAAGCCACCCGCCTGATTAACGAAGCCATCCGTTCCGGTGAAAACCGCAAGAAGGAAATGCTTTTGGAGGCCAAGGACGAAATCCATAAATCTCGCACAGAGTACGAAAAGGAAGTCAAGGAGCGCCGCGCCGAGCTGAGCAAGCAGGAGCGCCGTTTGGAACAAAAGGAAGCCACTCTCGACAAGAAGACCGAAGCCTTTGAGCACAAGGAAGAGGAACTGGCGAAGAAGCTCCAGAAGGTCGCCGAGACCCAGGCTCAGGTGGACGCGGTCCGTCAGGAGCAGCTGGAGCAGCTGGAAAAAATCTCCGAGCTGACGCAGGAGCAAGCCAAGGAATATCTTCTTAAGAGCGTGGAGGACGAGGTTCGCCATGAGGCTGCCATGAAGATCAAGGAGATCGAGCAGCAGCTCAAGGACGAGGCCGAGGAAAAGGGCCGGGAGATTATCGCTACCGCCATCCAGCGCTGCGCTGCCGACCACGCTGCCGAGACCACCGTTTCCGTGGTCACCCTGCCCAATGATGAGATGAAGGGCCGGATTATCGGCCGGGAGGGCCGGAACATCCGCACGCTGGAAACCATCACCGGCGTCGACCTGATTATTGACGATACCCCCGAAGCGATCACTGTTTCCAGCTTCGATCCCGTCCGCCGGGAGGTTGCCCGGCTGGCGCTGGAGAAGCTGATCGTGGACGGACGCATCCACCCCACCCGCATCGAGGACATGGTGGAGAAGGCCCGGAAGGAAGTGGACCGCACCATCCGGGAGGAGGGCGAACGGGCTTGCTACGAGACCGGCGTCCACAACCTGAACCCCGAACTGGTGAAGATTCTGGGCCGTCAGAAGTACCGCACTTCTTATGGTCAGAACGTGCTGAACCACTCCATCGAGGTGGCCCACATCGCAGGGCTCATGGCTGCCGAGCTGGGTGTGGATGTGGCCATGGCAAAGCGGGCAGGTCTTCTGCACGATCTGGGCAAGTCCATCGACCATGAGGTGGAGGGCAGCCATGTGCAGCTGGGTGCGGATCTGGCCCGGAAGTACAAGGAGAATCCCGTCATCGTCAATGCCATCGAGGCCCATCACGGCGACGTGGAGCCCAAGACCGTCATTGCCGTGCTGGTGCAGGCCGCCGATGCCATCTCCGCCGCCCGTCCCGGCGCCCGCCGTGAGAACGTGGAGAACTATATCCGCCGCTTGCAGAAGCTGGAGGAGCTCACCGGCTCCTATCCCGGCGTGGAGAAGGCCTACGCCATTCAGGCAGGCCGGGAAGTCCGCATCATGGTCAAGCCCGAGGTGGTGTCCGAGGACAACATGATCCTGCTTGCCCGGGATGTAGCCAAGAAGATCGAGGCCGAGCTGGAATACCCCGGTCAGATCAAGGTTAATGTCATCCGGGAAACCAAGGCCGTGGAATACGCGAAATAAGCATTATGCTGTCATTGCGAAGTAAGTGACCGACGTCATTGGTTCGCAATGACAGTTTTTCTTTCTTTACTTTCCTATGAAAATCAGATAAAATGGCCCCACAAGGAGGGATATACCATGTTTGACAATCCCCGAAAGCAGCTCCAATGGATGGAGGACGAGCTTCTGGACGACGAGCTGGAGGACATTCTCTACGGTGACGAGGAAGACGAGGAAGAAGAGGAATATGAGCAGCCGCGCCGGCGCAGACAGCGGAAGCAGGACTTTCACCGGGCGGTCTATGAGGACGAGGACGACGATGAAAGTCGCTATATGCTGCTGCCCAAACGCAAGGGCTGCAAGGGCCTTGTATTTCTTGCCATATTGGAAATCATCGCGATTCTTGCCGTGGTGGGATGGTGGCTGCAATGGCTGATTTAAAACCCGTGGGGCGGTTTGCCCCCACCCCCTCCGGTCGGATGCACATGGGCAATGTGTTCGCTGCCCTGATTGCCTGGCTGTCCGTCCGCAGCCGGGACGGGGAGATGGTGCTGCGGATGGAGGACCTGGACACCCAGCGCACCAGCGGGGAATACGCGGAAATCCTCAGGGACGACCTTGCGTGGCTGGGCCTTGACTATGACCGGGAGACTCCGCCCCAAAGCCAAAGAACCGCCGCCTACGACGGCTATTTTGAAAGACTATCGCAAAGGAAGCTGCTCTACCCCTGCTACTGCACCCGCAGTCAGCTCCACAGCGTCAACGCCCCCCACCTTTCCGACGGCACCTACCCCTACCCCGGAACCTGCCGGAATCTGACGGATGCCCAGCGGGCAGCCTTTGACCGGAAGCCTGCCTGGCGGGTGAAGGTGCCGGATAAAATCTGGACGGTGGAGGACAGGGTGCAGGGCACCTACACCTGCAACCTTGCTGCCGACTGCGGCGACATGGTGGTGCGCCGGGCGGACGGAGTCTACGTCTACCAGCTTGCCGTCACCGTGGACGACGGGGAAGCGGGGGTCACCGAGGTGGTGCGGGGCATGGATTTGCTCAGCTCCGCCCCCCGGCAGATGTATTTGCAGGAGCTGTTCGGCTTTCCCCATCCGGACTACGCCCATGTGCCCATGCTGCTTTCCCCTGACGGGCGGCGGCTTTCAAAGCGGGACAAGGACCTTGATTTAGGTGTGCTTCGCCAGCGGATTGCCCCGGAAACCCTCATCGGCACGCTGGCCTTCGCCTCCGGCCTGATCGACCAAAAGACGCCCATTTCCGCAAAGGAGCTGGTAATGGAATTTTCGTGGGGGAAGCTGAAGGGGGACAGTATCCGTCTGGACGCATCCTCGCTGTAGGGCAATATCTGTAAAAGAGCGCTATTCCGGGAACCCTCCCGGGGTGGCGCTTTTTCCCTGCCGAACGCTATAACCTGCAGCCTATTCCGGGCATAAAACCTTGATTATCAACGATTGTGCACCGGACAACCGGCGGACAAAAAACGATAAAAACATACCGAAAAAAAGAAAAAATCTATTTACATTCCGGACACCTTGTGTTAATATGTATGCGGTGGAGATTGGGGCTAAACCCTGATGCCGCCGACCCTTTGTTTTTAACCAACCGTCTGCCATTGACGCCGTTGGTCTAAAAATAGCCTTTGGACAGCCGACCAGCTGCCCGTTAAAATCCATTTCTACGGAGGTAACAACATAATGGCTCAAAAAGTTCAGTTTGTAGAGACTGTTCTGCGTGACGCGAACCAGTCTCTGATCGCTACCCGGCTGCCCTTCGACAAGTTCGAGCCCATGCTCTCTACCATCGACAAGGTGGGCTACTACGCCATCGAGTGCTGGGGCGGCGCCACCTTCGACGTGTGCCTGCGCTATCTGAACGAGGATCCCTGGGAGCGTCTGCGCAAGATCCGCGCCGCCGTGCCCAACACCAAGCTGCAGATGCTGCTGCGCGGTCAGAACGTGCTGGGCTACTCCCACTACCCCGATGATTTCGTCCGGCTGTTCGTGCAGAAGGCGGTGGAGAACGGCATCGACATCATCCGTATCTTTGACGCTCTGAACGACGTGAACAACCTGAAGGTCGCCATGGAGGCTACCGTCAAGGCCGGCGCCATCGCTTCCGGCACCATCTCCTACACCACCTCCCCCGTCCATACCCACAAAAAGTACGTGGAGATGGTCAAGGAGCTGAAGGAAATGGGCGCTTCCACCATCTGCATCAAGGATATGGCCGGTATCATGGGCCCCCAGGAGGCTTACGACTTGGTTTCCGCCATCAAGGACGCCGTGCCCGAGCTGCCCATCGACCTGCACACCCACTCCACCACGGGCTTGGCCTTCATGACCTACCTGAAGGCTGTGGAAGCCGGCGTGGACATCATCGATACCGCAATTTCCCCCTTCTCCGGCGGCACTTCCCAGCCCGCTACCGAGACTCTGGCCTACGCCCTGCGCCAGCTGGGCTACGAGGTCGACCTGGACGACAAGCTGACCAAGAAGATGGCCGACTACTTCAAGACCGTCCGGGACGGTTTCCTTGCCGACGGCACCCTGATGCCCAAGTCCATGGCTACCGACACCCAGTGCCTGACCTATCAGATTCCCGGCGGTATGCTGTCTAACCTGCTGAGCCAGCTGAAGCAGGTGAACGCTCTGGACCGCTTCGACGAGGTTCTGGTGGAGACACCCAAGGTCCGCGAGGACATGGGCTATCCTCCTCTGGTCACCCCCACCTCCCAGATGGTCGGCGTGCAGGCTGTCCGCAACGTGCTGGACGGCAAGCGCTACAAGTCCGTCTCCAAGGAGATCAAGGCTTACTGCCGCGGCGAGTACGGCCGTACTCCCGCCCCCATCAACCCTGAGATTCAGGCCCAGATTCTGGGCGACGAGAAGCCTTTGACCGTCCGCTACGCCGATACTCTGGAGCCCGTTGTGGAAAAGACCCGCGAGAAGCTGGGCGATCTGGCCAAGACCGACGAGGATGTCCTGAGCTACATCGCCTTCCCCAACCTGGCTGAGAAGTTCCTGGAGGAGCGGAAGGCCAAGGAAGAGAACGTGGCTACCTACACCATCACCGAGTGCTAAGGAGGTAACATTATGATGTTAGCTTCTCCTCTGGACGGCATCGGCATTCTGGATGCCGCCGTCGTCGCTGTGCTGGGCTACGCCGTGGTGTTCTTCGGCCTGATCCTGCTGATGGGCGTTATCATCGCCATGAGCAAGGTCTTCATTGCCAAGGACAAGAAAAAGGCTGCGCTGGCTGACGCCGCCAAGGCCGCCGTTGCCGCCACTCCCGCCGCTGCCGCTCCCGCCGCTGCTCCCGCCACAGCTCCCGGCTCTGCCGGCAAGCTGAAGCTCTACGATGTGGAGCCCAAGACTGCCGCCATGCTCATGGCCATCGTCGCCGATAAGATGGGCAAGCCCCTGAATGAGCTGCGCTTCATTTCCATCAAGGAGGTCAAATAATCATGAAATACAAAGTGACCCTGAACGGCCGCACCTATGAGGTGGAGGTCGAAGCCGGCAAGGCCATGCTGCTGGACGAGTACGCTGCCGTTGCCCCTGTGGCTGCCCCTGTGGCTGCCGCCCCCGTAGCCGCTGCCGCTCCCGTGGCTGCCGCTGCACCCGCTGCCGGTGTGAACGTCTCCGGCGGCACCACCGTTGCCGCTCCCATGCCCGGCAACATCCTGAAGGTTAACGTTACCGTGGGTCAGACCGTCAAGGAAGGCGAGCTGATCTGCGTGCTGGAAGCCATGAAGATGGAGAACGAGATCTACGCTCCCTGCGGCGGCACCATCACCGCCCTGCCCATCTCCAAGGGCTCCACCGTGGATACCGGCGCCGCTCTGGCTGTCATCGGCGGCACCGCCGTGGCTGCCGCACCCGTGGCCGCTCCCGCGCCTGTGGCGGCTCCCGCCGCTGCCCCCGCTCCCGCCGCGCCTGCCGCTCCCGCTCCCGTGGCCGGTGAGGCCGTCACCGCTCCCATGCCCGGCAACATCCTGAAGGTCAACGTCACCGCAGGTCAGGCCGTGAAGGAGGGCGAGCTGCTGGTGGTTCTGGAGGCCATGAAGATGGAGAACGAAATCTTCGCCCCCAAGGCCGGCACCGTTGCTCAGGTTCTGGTTTCCAAGGGCTCCACTGTTGACACCGGCGCTACTCTGGTCGTCCTCAACTAAGGAGGATAGCCATGATCAATGTTGGTGAAATTCTGTTAAACCTTTGGCAGGGTTCCGGCTTCAATGCCATTTTCTCCGGTTTCACCACCGGCGGCTGGCAGAACCTGGTGATGCTGATCATCGCCTGCGTGCTGCTGTACCTGGGCATTGTGAAGAAGTTCGAGCCCCTGCTGCTGGTGGGCATCGCCTTTGGCTGCCTGCTGAGTAACCTGCCTCTGGGCGGCCTGTACCATCAGGAGCTGTGGACCGCCTTCATGGACGAGACCAGCGAGTTCTATCACAGCTACGGCGAGATCATGCGCCACGGCGGTCTGCTGGATATCTTCTACATCGGCGTCAAGACCTCCCTGTACCCCTGCCTGATCTTCATGGGCGTTGGCGCCATGACCGACTTTGGCCCCCTGCTGTCTAACCCCAAGAGCCTGCTGCTGGGCGCTGCCGCCCAGATGGGCGTGTTCGTTGCCTTCTTCGGCGGCATCTGCCTGGGCTTCACCGGCTCCGAGGCTGCCTCTATCGGCATCATCGGCGGCGCCGACGGCCCCACCGCCATTTTCCTGACCTCTAAGCTGGCCCCCCATCTGCTGGGCGCCATCGCTGTGGCGGCATATTCCTACATGGCCCTGATTCCTCTGATTCAGCCGCCCATTATGAATCTGCTGACCAACGCCGAGGATCGCAAGATCAAGATGGTTCAGACCCGTGTGGTGTCCAAGACCGAGAAGATCATCTTCCCCATCATGGTCGTCATCTTCGTGGCTCTGCTGCTGCCTGACACTGCTCCCCTGATTGGCTGCCTGATGCTGGGCAACCTGTTCAAGGAGACCGGCGTGACCGACCGCCTGTCCGACACCGTGCAGAACGCCCTGATGAACATCGTCACCATCCTGCTGTCCACCGCTGTGGGCGCAACCATGGTCGGCTCCACCTTCCTGACTGCCAACACCCTGAAGATCGTTGTTCTGGGCGTTGTGGCCTTCGGCATCTCCACCGCCGGCGGCCTGCTGGGCGGCAACGTGATGTGCAAGCTCACCGGCAAGAAGGTCAACCCCCTGATCGGCTCCGCCGGCGTGTCCGCGGTGCCCATGGCAGCCCGTGTTGCCAACGTTCAGGGCCAGAAGGCCAACCCCTCCAACTTCCTGCTGATGCACGCCATGGGCCCCAACGTGGCCGGCGTGATCGGCTCCGCCATCGCCGCCGGCTTCCTGCTGAGCGTCTTTGGCTAATTGAAACGAGAAAGCCCGCTCCATTTTGGAGCGGGCTTTTTGCGGCGAGTCGCCGCGGACAATGCGGGCCGCAGGGCGGCCAACCAATGCGTGCGCAAGCTGGTCTATCATCGTTACACCATTGGGTTTTGCTCGGTTTCGCTACCGTCTAACCGTCTATCATACCGTAGGGGCGGGTTACTGCCCCGCTCTGCAAAAACTCCAATATCAGCCGATTGACTTCCTCCGGCACGTCGGTATTGGAGTTGTGCCCCGCGTTTTTCAGCCAGACCAGCGGCAGACCATCCTCCTTCGTCCAGCGGCGGTTGTAGCTTTTGGTGGAACCGGCGGCGTCCTTTTCTCCGCACAGAAGAAAGGCGGGACAGTCGATTCGGTATTCAGGACGGGCCTCCACGGCTTCCGCCAGAATCCGGTAGCCGTGATCGGCAAGGTCGAGAAATTCCTCCCGGGTGTAGACAGACCACGTTTTTTTCATCAGCTCCCGACCATAAGGCGTTTGGGACGTGCCGGTAATGCCCCAGTTCAGAAGCCATTTCCACGGGATGATTTCGTACATCCACCGGGTGTTTTTCAGCAGGGCAAGCTCCCAGCCCGAGAAATACTTCCGGCTTAAGGAAGCGGAGTCAATGGACACAAAGCCGGATACCGTTCCGGGGTATAGCGCCAGATAGCACTGCGCGATGTAGCCGCCGAGGGACTGACCGATGAGCACGAAGCTGCCCACACCCTCGGCTGTCAGAATTTCATGCAGATACCGTGCCATATCCTCCAGCGAGAAATCCAGGGCGAAGGGCCGGGAAGCGGCGTGGGCCGGAGCGTCCCAGACCAGACAGTTATATTCCGCAAAGGCGGGAAGCTGCTTATCAAACAGGCGGTGGTCGGCGGTCAGCCCCGGAAGGAACACCAGGCAGGGCTTTTCGGGCTTCCCCGGCGTGACCCAGTAGTGGATATTGCCGGATTGGGTCTGATGGATTTTTTCCTGTGTGTTCATGAAATCCCTCCATGAAGAAGATTCGCGAGGGGCGTTGAGGATGCTATCAACTATGGGAATCATAGCACGCAGCCGCAAAAAGTCAAGGCGGGTCTGAAAAATGGACACACAGACCGCGAAAACAGGCGGGTTTCGGCGGGGCACCTGTAAAACTGCCCAAAAAGGAACGGGGAAGATTGTGGAAACTGCGGAACTTTTGAATTCTGCGAAAATAGGGGTTGATTTCTTACGAAAACTGCGCTAAACTCAAGCCATGGAAACATTGGAATCGTTTCCAATATTACATTCCGGTACACCCGGACAATACTATTAGGAGGAAACATAATGAAAAAGCTGATTGCAATGCTGCTGGCTCTGGTTATGGTTCTGGGCCTGGCTGCCTGCGGCGGTTCTTCCGCCCCTGCCGCTACTCAGGCGCCCGCTGCCCCTGCCACTGACGCAGCACCCGCTGCCACCGAGGCCGCTGCCCCCGCCGCTGAGGGCCGCGTCTACTACCTGAACTTCAAGCCCGAGGCTGACGGCACCATGCAGGAGCTGGCGAAGCTCTACACCGAGACCACCGGCATCCCCGTCAAGGTTGTTACCGCTGCTTCCGGCACCTACTCCGACACCCTGACCGCTGAGATGGCGAAGTCCGAGGCTCCCACCATCTTCAACATCGGCAACAAGTCCGGCCTGAACGACTGGGACGACTACGCTCTGGATCTGACCGGCACCGCCATCGCCGGTGAGCAGACCACCGATGAGTTCAACCTCTACAACGACGCCGGCGAGCTGAAGGCCATCGGCAACTGCTTCGAGTCCTACGGCATCATCGTCAACAAGGCATTGCTTGAGAAGGCTGGCCACTCCATCGACGAGATCACCAACTTTGAGACCCTGAAGGCTGTCGCTGACGACATCCATGCCAACGCCGCTACCCTGGGCTTCGACGCGTTCTCCGCTCCCGGCCTGGACGGCTCCTCTTCCTGGCGTTTCTCCGGCCACCTGGCCAATATGCCCCTGTTCTACGAGTTCCGGGATGACGGCATCACCGAGCAGCCCGCTACCA
>CAMFBN010000019.1 GCA_945948535.1 uncultured Clostridia bacterium | reverse complement strand
AGCTGGTCTTGCAGGCGGACTGGCAGGAAGTCTGGCACTCGCCGCAGCCGCCGTTTTTGGCGCTGTCGCACAGGTTGCGGGTCTCGATGGTCTTGATGTGCTCCATGGTTTTCACCTTCCATATGCAGAATTCTTCCCGCTCACTTTACCATAACCGTTTGGAACTGTCAATCATATTTTTCATATTTTTCACGCAAATGGATTTTTTGCAGGGACAGGATTCTGCAAATTTCGCAATGTGCTTCCCTTATAATATTGTAGGATTGGAGGGACAAATGTGAATGTTCTGAACATGGAATCCGGGCAGGCGGTGATGTGGCTCATTGGCGGCGTGCTCATCTATCTTGCCATCGCCAAAAATATGGAGCCAGCCCTGCTGCTGCCCATGGGCTTTGGCGCCATCCTCATGAATCTACCCGGCTCCGGGGCGGCGGCGGTGCTCCGGCGGCTGTTCGAGCTGGGCATTGCGGAGTATGAACTGTTTCCCCTGCTGCTGTTTCTCGGCATCGGGGCCATGATCGATTTTCAGCCCCTGCTGGCAAATCCAAAGCTGATGCTTTTCGGGGCGGCGGCTCAGTTCGGCATTTTCTTCACCCTGTGCCTCGCGTCCTTGCTGGGGTTTCCGCTGAAGGACGCGGCTTCCATTGCCGTCATCGGCGCGGCGGACGGCCCCACCTCCATCTATGTGGCTACGGTATTGGAAAGCCGTTATCTGCCCGCCATTCTGGTGGCCGCCTACTCCTACATGGCGCTGGTGCCCATCATCCAGCCGCCGGTGATTCGGCTGTGCACCACCAGCGCGGAGCGGAAAATCCGCATGGATTACAAGGGAAAGCCCGTATCCAAAACCACCCGGATTCTCTTTCCCATTCTGGTGACGCTGGTGGCAGGGCTGGCGGCCCCCGACGCGGCGGCGCTGATCGGATTTCTCATGTTCGGCAATCTGCTGCGGGAGTGCGGCGTGCTGGATTCCCTGTCGGACACCGCCCGGAACGTGCTGGCGAATTTAGTCACACTGCTGCTGGGGCTGTCCGTGTCCGCCCAGATGACGGCGGAGGCTTTCCTCCGGCCCGAAACCCTGATGATTCTGGGGCTGGGGCTGGTGGCCTTCATCGCAGACACAGCCGGGGGCATCTTCCTTGCCAAACTCATGAATCTGTTCTGCCGGGAAAAGCTGAATCCCATGATCGGCGCAGCGGGAATCTCCGCCTTTCCCATGTCCGCCCGGGTGGTGCACAAGCTGGGACAGCAGGAGGATAAGCAGAATTATCTGCTGATGCAGGCCGTGGGGGTCAACGTCTCCGGGCAGATTGCTTCTGTCATTGCGGGCGGACTGATTCTGGCGCTGGTGCGGCGCATGGGAGGGTGAATGGATGCGTTTTGATCTTCTGATGCAGGCCCTGCCGGTTGCCGGGGCCGGGATGGCCGGGGTGTTCCTCGTTACCGGGGTGCTGATTGGGGCGGTGGCGGTGCTGAACCGGGTGACGGGATAAAAGTACTCGGGAGCGTTTTAAGTGAAATATTTTGCTGGCGCAAAATGTGCAATAATCCCTTCGGGATTGTGAAATTTTCCGCTTTGCGGAAAGTGAAATGAAATAAATCCCTCACGCGCCGCAGCGCATCTCACATTGCGAAGCAATATTTCACGCCGGTCAGGCATTTCACAAATCCCGAAAGGGATTTATTTCACTGAAAAAAGCACTTGCCAGAGGCAAGTGCTTTTTTCTGGAGCAGGGTACGGGAATCGAGAACACTATTGTGCCGCCGTCGCCCAGCCGCCGGCGGGCAGATGCCCACCGGGCATCTGCATTTAGATGGGTTCGATCCCCGCCTTCATTTCCCAAAAGAGAACAGCACCCCAGTGGGGTGCTGTTCTCTTTTGGAGCAGGGTACGGGAATCGAACCCGCCTCTGTGGCTTGGGAAGCGACCGTTCTACCGATGAACTAACCCTGCGTTGTGGGGTCATTATAGCAGACCCCGGATGAAAAATCAATAAGAATTTGTCGTTATACCCCCAAAAGGGTCTTGGCGAACAGGAAATACACCAGCAGACTCAGGGCATCCACGATGGTGGTAATGAAGGGACTTGCCATCACCGCCGGGTCAAAGCCCAGCCGCTTGGCAAGCAGCGGCAGGGAGCAGCCCACAAATTTCGCAATGACCACCGTCACGCACAAAGTCAGACTCACCACACCGTCCACCAGAAGGTTAATACTGGTATTGCCCATGAGCAGCCGGTCAACCAGCAGAATTTTCAGGAAACACACCGCCGCCAGCGTGGCGCCGCAGAGCACGGCGGTGCGGGCCTCCTTCCAGATGACCCGGAAGATGTCGGTGAATTTCAGCTCGTCCAGACTCAGGGCGCGGATGACCGTAACGGAGGACTGGGAGCCGCAGTTGCCGCCGGTGTCCATCAGCATGGGAATGAAGGCCGTCAGGGCGGGAAGCAGCGCCAGCGCTTCCTCGAAGGACGTAATAATCATGCCCGTAAAGGTAGCCGACACCATCAGCAGCATCAGCCAGGGGATGCGGTGCTTGAACAGGTCAAAGGGCGTGCTCTTGAGGTAGGTCTTCTCCGAGGGCGTCATAGCCGCCATGATTTCCATATCCTCGGTGGCCTCTTCTTCCATGACGTCCATGGCGTCGTCGAAGGTCACGATACCAACCATCCGGTGCTCGCCGTCCACTACGGGCAGGGCCAGGAAGTTGTACTTGCTGAACATCCGGGCCACTTCCTCCTGGTCGGTCTGAGTGGTGACGCAGATCAGGTTGGTGATCATCAAATCTTCGATTTTATCCTCGTCGTCCTCCGCCAGCAGCAGGTCCTTCACGGTGACCAGGCCGATGAGGGTCCGGTCCGGGGCGGTGACGTAGCAGGTATAGATGGTCTCCTTGTCCACGCCCTGCCGCCGGATGCGCAGGATGGCCTCGCCCACGGTCATACTGGGCCGCAGGGAGACGTACTCCGTGGTCATAATGGAACCGGCGGAGTTTTCGGGGTAGCGCAGAATCTGGTTGATGGAGTGGCGCATTTCCGGGTCTGCGTGGGTCAGAATCCGCTTGACCACATTGGCGGGCATTTCCTCCACAAGGTCCGCCGCGTCGTCCACATACAGTTCGTCCAGAACTTCCTTGAGTTCGTTATCGGAAAAGCTGCGGATCAGAAGCTCCTGCGCCTCCGGCTCCATCTCCACGAAGGTTTCCGCCGCCAGTTCCTTTGGAAGCAAACGATACATCAGCGGAATCTGCTTTTCCTCCAGACAGTTGAACAGTCCCGCCACGTCGCTGGGATTCATGGTGACGAGAATGTCCCGCAGGGTGGCGTACTTTTTGTCCTCCAGCATGGTGAGGACCGCTTTTTCTACAATTTCAAAACGCTCAGCCATGATTTCCCTCCTATTTTTTTGAATCAATAAGAGGCAATTCTACTCTGGTTTACGCAGGCAGGCCCATCACAGAGCCTAAGCTACTTCGACCGGGTATATTGCCACTGCCGCCGGCATCCATGGTGGTCCCTCCTTTTGCACATAGTTATGATTATTTTATCCGCATTGGGGGAAAATGTCAACCTTGACGGAAGGAAAATTGGAGCGTAAAATAGGATTTGCTGCCCAGTCCTTTAACTAAAATGCAAAATGCAAAATGATGAATGCAGAATTATGGCATTTCCTTCGGAAATGATTTCAATTTGTCCGCGAAGCGGACACCTCAATTTTGCATTTTGCATTTATCCTTCATCATTTCGAGGTTAATTTATGCTCCGTTTTGCAACATTGCTGGATGTGCCGGAAATGCTGGCGATTTACACCCCCTATGTGGAAAATACCACCGTCAGCTTTGAATACGTTCCGCCCACACCGGAAGAATTTACCAACCGCTTCACGACCTATACCCGGCAGTTTCCCTGGCTGGTCTGGGAAGAGGGCGGACGTCTTCTGGGCTACGCCTATGCCAGCGCGCCCTTTTCCCGGGCAGCCTACGGCTGGTGCGCCGAACCTACCGTCTATCTGCGTCCGGAGGCCCGGGGGCGGGGCATCGCCCATGCCCTCTATGACACGCTGGAGGACATTCTCTTCCGGCAGGGCTATCAGGTGCTCTACGCCCTGGTCTGCGGGGAAAACCGCCCCTCCCGGCGGTTTCACGAAAAGCAGGGCTACCGCATCGCTGCGGAATTTCCCGATATTGGCTTTAAAATGGGCCGCTGGCTCAGCCTGGTTTGGTATGAAAAACGTCAAAAAATGGTAAAATTCCCCAGCACCCCCCCTGTCCCATGGTCAGAAGTTGTGCATAACGCAGAAACTTTGGACGATATTTTAGCTAAATTGTCCATTCCATAAACCGGGAAAATATGGTATGTTATCAGTGCGGAAACATATGTCTGCCGTGCAACAGACCACACGTCAGCCATCAATTCATATATAAGGAGCTGTGACCATGTATTTTCAGAAAAAACGCGTAATCGCCATGCTGCTGGCCGGCGGCCAGGGCAGCCGTCTGAAGGTTCTGACGGAAAAAACCGCCAAGCCTGCCGTCCCCTTCGGCGGCAAATACCGCATCATCGACTTTCCTCTGTCCAACTGCGTCAACTCCGGTATTGATACCGTGGGCATCCTGACCCAGTATCAGCCGCTGGAGCTGAACGAGTACATCGGCAACGGTCAGCCCTGGGGCCTGAACAAAACCCACTCCTGCGCGCAGGTTCTGCCTCCCTACGAGCGCCACGACAAGAAGTCCGGCTGGTACAAGGGCACCGCCAACGCCATCTACCAGAACATCGACTTCGTGGACCGCTTCAACCCCGACTACGTGGTGGTTCTGTCCGGCGACCACATCTACAAGATGGACTACAGCGCCATGGTGGAATATCACGAGAAGCACAATGCTTCCTGCACCATCGCCGTGCGCAATGTGTCCCTGGAGGAAGCCACCCGCTTCGGCATTCTGAACACCAATCCCGACAACACCATCTATGAGTTTGAGGAGAAGCCCGCCCATCCCAAGTCTACCAACGCCTCCATGGGTATCTACTGCTTCACCTGGAGCGTCCTGCGGGATGCCCTGCTGTTTGACGAGGACGACCCCAAATCCTCCAACGACTTCGGTAAGAACATCATCCCCATGCTGCTGGCTGCCGGTCACAAGATGATGGCCTACCCCTTCGACGGCTACTGGAAGGACGTGGGAACCATCGACTCCCTGTGGGAGGCCAACATGGACCTGCTGGGCAAGAATCCCACCTTCCAGCTGCGCGGCTCCAAAAAATCCACCATCTACGCCCGGAACTCCGCTCTGCCCTCCTCCTACATCGATGAGAAGGCCGTGATTGTGGACTCCTTCGTGGCGGAAGGCTGTGAGGTCTACGGCAGCGTGAAGCACTCCGTCATCTCCGTGGGCTGCACCATCGGCGACGGCGCTCAGATTGAGGATGCCGTCATCATGCCCGGTGTGGTGGTGGAGGCCGGAGCCATCGTCCGCCACGCCATTCTGGGCGAGGATTCCCACATCTGCCGCAACGCCGTGGTGGGCGGCGCCTTTGCCGAGGGCGAAAAGAAGAAGATCAGCGTCACCTCCAAGGGCGCTGTGGTCGAAGCCAATGCCGTGCTGAAGCCCGGCGATATGCTGTAAGAAGGAGGATACCGCTATGAACGTAATGGGTATTATCTTTACCAATGACGCCACCATGGGTGAGCTGACCGACAAGCGCACCATGGCGTCCCTGCCCTTCGGCGGCCGCTACCGTCAGGTGGACTTTGCCCTGTCCAACCTGAGCAACGCCGGTGTGCGCCACGTAGGCATTATCTCCCGCCACAACTACCAGTCCCTCATGAACCACATCGGCGACGGTGAGGAATGGGGTCTGGAGCTGGAAGAGGGCGGTCTGGAATTCCTGACCCCCTACGCCCAGTCCTCCACCCACACCTATCGTGGCAAGCTGGAGTCTCTGGCCAACGCCATGGACTTCCTGGAATACGGCGCCGATGACGAGCTGGTGGTCATGACCGACTCCGCCATCCTGTCCAACATCGACCTGACCGCCGTGCTGAGCGCCCATGTGGCCTCCGGCAAGGATGTGACCGTTGTCACCAAGGCCGGCATCTGCAACGGCAAGAAAACCATCGACCTGGCCGTGAAGGTGGACGACAAGGGTGAGGTCACCGATATGCTGGTGGACTACGCCGCTCCCGCCGACTACGCCGCCTCCATGGACATCTTCGTGCTGGGCAAGCAGTTCCTGATCCGCTCCGTCAAGGAGATGATCGCCCGGGACAAGTTCCACATGGATCGGGATCTGGTGCTGGGCGGCTGGCAGCGTGGCGTTGTGAGCGTGAACACCTTCCCCTTCGAGGGCATTGCCATGTTCAATGAGTCCGTCGAGGAATACTACAATAACTCCCTGTCCCTCATCAATCCCGAGGTGCGCAAGGATATGTTTGACGGGCGGCACCCCGTCTATACCAAGGTTCGCTTCCGCGTGCCCACCTACTACGGCGAGGACAGCGAGATCGACAACGCGCTGATTGCCGACGGCTGTATGCTGGAGGGTCAGGTGAAGGACTCCGTGCTGTTCCGGAACGTCACCGTGGACAAGGATGCCGAGGTAGAAAACTGCATCATCTTCAACGACACCGTCATCGGCGAGGGCGCGGAGCTGAAGTACGCCATCCTCGACAAGGATGTCACCGTGACCCCCGGCGCCAAGCTCATCGGCACCAAGAAGAATCCTGTCATCGTTAAGCGGGGGGAGACCGTATGAAAATTGCCATCTGCGCCTCTGAGGGCGCGCCCTACTGCAAGTCCGGCGGACTGGGCGACGTAATGGAAGCCCTGCCTGCCTCCCTGTCCCGCATTGAGGGGAACGAGGTGGTGCTGTTCCTGCCCTACTACTACAAGGTCAAGCACAACGCTGCCTACATCACCGAAAAGGTGGCGGAGTTCCGGGTGTCTCTGGGCTGGCGCCAGCAGTACTGCGCCGTCATGAAGCTGACAAACCGGGCCGACAAGGTGCAGGTCTATTTCCTGGACAACGAATACTATTTCGGCGCCCGGGCCGGGGCCATCTACGGCGACATTGATGACGGCGAGCGCTTCGCCTTCTTCTCCCGGGGCTGCCTTGACGCCATGCTGGCCCTTGGCTTTACCCCCGATATCATCCAGTGCAACGACTGGCAGACCGCTTTGATTCCCGTGTATCTGAAGGCGGTGTACTACGACAAGCTGCCCAAGACCCGGTGTATGTACACCATCCACAACATCGAGTATCAGGGCTGGGCCAACGCCTCCTTCTTTGACGATATGCTGGGCCTGCCCTGGGAGTACCGTCCCCGGCTGGACATGAACAACTCCGTCAACGTGATGAAGGGCGCCATCGAGACCGCGGATCTCGTGACCACCGTGTCCGAGACCTACGCCCGGGAGCTGATGTATCCCTACTACGCCCACGGTCTGGACCGGGTGTTGGCGGGCAACGCCTGGAAACTCACCGGCATCACCAACGGCATTGATACCAATACCTTCAACCCCGAAACCTCCAAGTCCCTGCCCGCCCACTTCAATTCCGAGACCTTTGTGGAGGGCAAGGCCAAGTGCAAGGCCGCGCTTCAGGAGGAAGTGGGTCTGCCCGTGAAGCCCGATGTGCCCCTCATGGTCATGGTCACCCGTCTGGCGGGCCACAAGGGCCTTGACCTGCTGTGCTACATCGCCCGGCGGCTCATGTGGGAGTCGGACGCCCAGCTGCTGATTCTGGGCACCGGCGAGGCGCAGTATGAGAACTTCTTCAAGGATCTGGCCCGGCAGTTCCCCGAGCAGGTGTCTGCCCAGATTACCTTCAATCTGGGCCTTGCCGACCGGATCTATGCCGGCGGCGACATCTACCTGATGCCCTCCAAGTCCGAGCCCTGCGGCCTGAGCCAGATGAACGCCATGCGCTACGGCACTGTGCCCGTTGTCCACGCCACCGGCGGCCTGAAGGACACCGTGCCTCCCTGCGACGCAAACGGCGAGGGCGGTCTGGGCTTCACCTTCCAGAGCTACAACGCCGACGACTTCTACGCCGCCATCAAGCGGGCGCTGAACCTGTATGAGAACAACCAGCCCGCCTTCCGCGCCTTGCAGAAAAAGGAGATGGAGACGGACTTCAGCTGGGACGTGCCCGCCGGACGCTACATGGAGCTGTTCCGCAATATGCTGTCCTGGTAAATCACCGCTTTCTTTGGGGCAGGGGGTTTTCCCCTGTCCCTTTTTTGCCGTCTCAGCCGCCGGGTTTTCGCTGTTTTCGCTGCGAAACTTGCGGTTTTCGTAGTTTTTTGTTGACAAACCCGGTTTTTTCGGTTACTCTTAATGGGTGATCATTTTCATAACCGCCTTGTATTGGCTTTCATCGCCTGCTCCCGGGTATGACATGGTTTCTGTTCGAATGCAGTCCATCCTGTTCCGGTCAGCCCATAAGGAGCGTGCGGTTATGTATAAGCTTTGCGTCACGGAAAAAAGCGCCAAAAATCAAGCTCTGCTGGAGGAAGCCTTTCTGCGGCTGGCCCTCCGGCACAATTACGACGACATCACCATCAGCGATATCTGCCGGGAGGCCGGACTGTCCCGGAAGGTGTACTACCGTCTGTTTGAAAACAAGAACGATGTGCTCTTCGCCCTCATCGACCATACCCTCGGCTCCTTTGAGGCCTATGAACCGGAAATGGAGCCCCTGCATCGGTTCTTTTCCTATTGGAAGGAGCAGAAGCCTCTGCTGGACGCACTGGATCGCAGCCAGTGCAGCGCCCTGCTGATGGATCGGGTGGTGCGGTTCGTGCTGAACTACAATCCCTCCATTTTGCTGGTGATTTACCCGGATCTGCTCCAATGGGACCGTGACACCCAGATGTTCTTCATAGCCGGCCTGTTCGGCATGATGCTGGACTGGCACGTCCGGGGCTTCGACAGCTCCGTGGAGGAAATCTCCCAATCCCTGCTGACGCTGCTGTCCGCACCCCTGCACCCCTACGGTTAATCCCCTCCGCCCGGAAGGTTGTCCTGCCTTCCGGGCTTCTTTTATCCCGTCATGTTCGCCAATTGGAAACGGTTGTCCGTCCTCGAATTGCACGATTGGGAGAAATTATCCAAGCCGATTGAAAATTCATGGATTTTGGTGTATGATACACACTAATGAGGAATCGACAATTCATAAAATTTGGAGGCTGCCATGAATATGCAAATGGCGACAGACGAATATGCCCAGGCCCTGAAGGCCGGTCAGAAGGAATACAGGGACCTGACCGCCGCCGGACGTCCGGCCCATCCCGCGGTGCTGGATGAGCTGCTGCCGGAGAATACCGCCGAAACCGTTGTGGACGTGGGCCTCATTGAGATTCCCGCGGAGCGGATCATCGGCACCAAGTCCGCCGGACGCATCACCGCCTTTACCCCCACCTTCAAGCCCCTGCTGGATTCCAAGTCGGAATTCGCCGCCAAGTGGATCAGCCTGTGCGCTGCCCATCTGGGAGACACGGGCATCACCGACCCCATTTTGTGCTATGAATACCTGGGCAATTTCTACGTGCAGGAGGGAAACAAGCGGGTCAGCGTGCTTCGGTATTTCGATTCGCCCCAGATTCCCGGCAATGTCCGCCGGATCATGCCCCCGCCCTCCGACGACCCCCGTGTCCGGGCCTACTATGAATTTCTGGATTTCTATAAGGGTTCCAAGCTTTACTGCATCCAGTTCCGCCGCCCCGGCGACTATGCCAAGCTTCTTAGCCATCTGGATAAGAAAATGGGCGAGCCCTGGACCGAGGACGAGCAGCGGACTTTCCGGGCCTACTTCCACTACTTCCGGGACGCCTATCTGTCTATGGATTCCCGGAAGGAGGACGTGCTCCCCGGCGAGGCGCTGCTGCTGTGGCTGGAACTGTACCCCTACGAGGATCTGGGAAAGCTCTCCACGGCGGATCTCAAAAAGAGTGTCGCCGCCCTGTGGGACGACATGGTGACCTCCACCAAGGAGGATGCCGTCAAGGTGCAGACCAAGGCCGAGGACCAGACCAAAACCAACCTGGTCACCCGACTGGTGTCCGGTCTGGACACCCTGAACGTGGCGTTCATCCACCAGATGAACCCCGCCCAGAGCGCCTGGGTGCTGGGCCATGAGGAGGGCCGGGCGCACATCGAGGAGGTCTTCGGCGATAAGATCACCGTGCGCAGCTACTTTGACGCCAATACCGCGGAAGCCGCGGAGGCCAAAATTGAGCAGGCTGTCGCCGAGGGCGCTCAGGTGATTTTTACCACTGCCCCGCCCCTCAGCACCGCCACGCTGAAGGCCGCTGTGAAATACCCCAAGGTGCGCTTCCTCAACTGCTCCGTGGATCAGGCCTATTCCAGCATCCGCACCTACTACGGGCGGATCTATGAAGCCAAATTCATCACCGGCGCCATTGCCGGTGCCATGGCAGGCGACGACCGCATCGGCTACATCGCCTCCTACCCCATTTTCGGCGTACCCGCTTCCATCAACGCCTTCGCCTTGGGCGCCCAGCTGACCAACCCCCGGGCACAGATCGAGCTGCGGTGGTCCTGCGTGGCGGGAACGCCCCAGGCGGACTTCCTTGCCGACGGTATTCGGGTGATGTCCAACCGGGACACTCCCACCCAGTCGAAAATGTATCTGGATTTTTGCAGCTACGGCACCTACCTGATGGACAGCCGGGGCGGCCTCATCTCTCTTGCCAGCCCTGTGTGGGTCTGGGGCAAATTCTATGAATTCGTGATTCGCAGCATTCTCTCCGGCGGCTGGAAGCGGGACAAGGCCGATACCACCGCCCTGAACTTCTGGCTGGGCATGGACAGCGGCGTCATCGGCGTGGGCCTGTCCGACAAGCTGCCCGAGGGTGTGCGCCAGATGGCAAACCTGCTGAAGGCCAATCTGGAAAGCGGCACCCTCGACCCCTTCTTCCGCCGGATCGTGGCCCAGGATGGCACCGTGAAAAACGACGGACAGCGGCATTTCACCCCGGAGGAAGTGCTGCACATGGACTGGCTGTGTGACAACGTCATGGGCTCCATCCCGCCCTTTGAAGAAATTCTCCCCGTTTCCCAGAGGATGGTGCGTCAGCTGGGTATCTACCGGGATTCCATTCCGCCGGAAAAGGAGGCTGTTATCCGTGAAGATTCTGGCCATCTCCGATGAGGAGTGCCCCGCCCTGTGGGATTACTACACCCCCGGCAGGCTGGATGATTACGACCTGATTCTTTCCTGCGGCGACCTGAACGCCAAATATCTGAGCTTTCTCGTGACCATGGCAAAATGCCCGGTGCTGTATGTTCACGGCAATCACGACGTAAACTACGATCAGGTGCCCCCCGAGGGCTGCGACTGCATCGACGGGCACATCGTGGAATATAACGGCATCCGGATTCTGGGCCTTGGAGGCTGCCGCCGGTATCATCCCGGCCCCCACCAGTATTCCGACAGTCAGATGCGCGGGCGCATCGCAAAGCTCAGCTGGAAGCTCAAACGGATGGGCGGCGTGGACATTGTCGTAACCCACGCGCCCCCGGCCGGTCTGGGCGACGACGAGGACCCGGCCCACTGGGGCTTTGACGCGCTGGTGGAGCTGCTGGACAAGTACCACCCCCCGATTCTGGTGCACGGGCATGTACATACCTCCTACAACCACCAGATTCCGAGGGAAATTTCGTATCAGGGCACCCGGATTCTCAATGCCTGTGAGCGGTATGTCTTTGAAATAGAGGATCGCCCCGTTAAGACGAGAAACCTCTATCAGGTCATTTACAAAACCCGCAGATCCCATACCGGTGCCCCCAGTATGACCCTGCGCTGAAAGGAAAGTAAGCCTATGTTTACCGGTTTTACCCCGGAAACCGTGGATTTTCTCTGGGGAATCCGCATGAACAACAACCGGGACTGGTTTTTGGAGCACAAGAAGCAGTATACGGACGCCCTGTATGAGCCCATGAAGGCACTGGGGCAGGCGGTATTTCAGCCCTTTCTCGGCAAGCCCGGCAATATTCTGAAGGTCAGCCGCATCTACCGGGACGCCCGGCTGCACCCGCCCACGCCCTACAAGGAAAGCCTGTGGCTGTGCATCCGGCAGGAGGTGGACTGGTGGGCGGAGAACCCCTGCCTGTACTTTGAGATCACCCCGGAGGGGGCGTCCTACGGCTTTTTCTATTGGAAGCCCCGCACGGCGGTTCTCGAGACCTTCCGCCAACGGATTTCCGCCAAACCCGACGAATTTCTGAAGCTGATTCGTGACACAGAAGCAGCAACAGGCGTGAGCGTCACCGCCCAGTGCTATAAGCGCCCGAAAATCCCCGAAAATCCGGCCCTTGCCCCCTATTTCGCCTGGAAGGGCGAGATCGGCTGCACCCGCAGCATCGAACCGGGAGATGCCCTGTTCGGCCCCCAGCTGGAGGGAGAAGTGAAGGACTTTTTCGAAAAGCTCACCCCGCTTTACGAGTATTTCAATCAATATGTCGTCTAACCAACCGTAGGGCGGGGTCATGACCCCGCCGACCAGTTGAAAAAATGCAGCGGGCTAAAAACGACGCACACGGTGCATTTCCAAAAAGACGGTATCGTCACAAAAATCGGTGCGTCGGCGGAGTCATGACTCCGCCCTACGAAACACAAAGAATCGGAGAGATAAGACTATGAAGAACACCATTTTCACCGGCATGGCTTCCGCCATTGTCACTCCCATGGTCTCCGACGGCTCCATTGACTACGAAGCCCTGGGCCGCTTCATCGAATTCCAGATTGAAAACGGCATCAATGCGCTGGTGGTCATGGGCACCACCGGCGAGAACGCCACCATCGAACCCGAAGACCAGAAAAAGGTCATCGCCTACACCGTGGAGAAGGTCGCTAAGCGTGTCCCCGTCATCGCCGGCACCGGCACCAATAACACCGAGCACGTGCTGCACAACACCAAAAACGCCTGCGAGGTGGGTGCGGACGCCATTCTCGTGGTGACCCCCTACTACAACAAGGCCACCCAGAACGGCCTCATCAAGCACTTCACCACCGTGGCCGACGCTTCCACTGTGCCCATGATTCTCTACAACGTGCCCGGACGCACCGGCTGCAACCTGCTGCCCAAGACCATCGCGAAGCTTGCCGAGCATCCCAACATCGCGGCTGTCAAGGAAGCCACCGGCAGCATGGCCCAGATGGTGGAGATCATGCACCTGTGCGGCGACAAGCTGGACGTCTACTCCGGCGAGGACGCCCTCACCGTACCCATGATGGCTATGGGCGCCAAGGGCACCATCAGCGTGCTGAGCAACGTGGCACCGAAGCAGTCCGTTGCCATGACCGACGCCTGCCTGCGGGGGGATTACGCCGCCGCCGCGAAGCTGCAGTGCGACCTGCTGCCTCTCATCAATGCCCTGTTCAGCGAGGTCAATCCCATCCCTGTCAAGGCCGGCACCGCCGCCATGGGCTTCGGCACCGACACCCTGCGGCTGCCCCTGACCCCCATGGAGGATACCACCCGGGCCGTTCTCTTTGCCGAGATGAGAAAGCTGGGTATTAACGTATGAAAGCTGTGATTTGCGGCGCCAACGGCGCCATGGGTAAGCTGATCTGCGGGATTCTCGGTGACGAGGTCGTGGGCAAGGTCAGCATCGACGGGGAAAACGGCGTTCCCAAAACCTTTGACGCGCTGGGCCCGGTGGAAGCGGACGTGGTGGTGGACTTCTCCCACCACACTGCCATTTCCGGCGTTCTGGACTACGCGAAAAAAATCGGCGCGGCTGCCGTCATCGGCACCACCGGCCACACCGAGGAGGAAAAGTCCCTGATCTACGCCGCCGCCAAGGAGATTCCCGTGTTTTTCAGCGGCAATATGAGCCTTGGCGTCGCAGTGCTGTGCCGCCTTGCCAAGGAAGCCGCCAAATACTTCCCCGACGCGGACATTGAAATCGTGGAGGCGCACCACAACCGGAAGGTGGACGCCCCCAGCGGCACGGCGCTGATGCTCTTCAACGCTGTGAAGGAGGTTCGTCCCAACGCCGTGGCAAACTGCGGCCGCTCCGGCGAGTGCAAGCGCACCAAGGACGAAATCGGCATTTCTTCCCTCCGTATGGGCACGGTGGTGGGTGTTCACGAGGTGATTCTGCACACCGGCACCCAGCAGCTGACCCTGAAGCACGAGGCAATTACCCGGGCCATGCTGGCAGACGGCGCGGTAGACGCCGCCCGGTTCATGCTGGGAAAGAGCGTGGGACTGTACAATATGGAGAGCATTTTGGGAGAGTGAAGAGTGGAGAGTGCAGAGTGAAGATATTTTAATTCATCGCCGAAGGCGATACCATCGCTCCACACTCCACTCTCAACACTCCACTCTGAACGGAGGCTATTTATGACTGTAACCTATATGAACGGCGCGGGCAATGACTTTATGGTCATCGATGCCCGGGGCCAGACGCTGGATTTTGAAGCGCTGGCAAAAGAATTATGTAAACTTACAAACGCCGACGGGTTTATGGCGGTGGACAACTCGGACAAGGCCGATTTCAAGCTCCACTTTTACAACGCCGACGGCTCCCGGGGCGAGATGTGCGGCAACGGCGCCCGGTGCATCTGCCGCTACGCCTTCGATCACGGCATCGCCGGGGAGGACATGGTGGTGGAGACGGACGCGGGACTGGTGCCCGGTAAGCGGCTCAGTGAAAGCCAGTACCGGGTGAAGCTGAACAACCCCGGCGTGCTGGACCTGCACCGCAAGGGGGACATTGCCTATGTGGAGCTGGGCAATCCCGGTGTCCCTCACGCCGTTGCGGAATATAAGGGTGATTTGTGGGCCGACGCCGATTCCCTGCGGGAGATAATGCGCGAGCTGCGGTTTGACCCTGCCTTCCCCAAGGGAGCCAACGTGAATTTCTATCAGGCCATCGCGCCCGGCGAGGTGCGGATGCTGACCTTTGAGCGGGGCGTGGAGGATTTCACCCTTGCCTGCGGCACCGGCTGCGGCTCCACCGCTTCCGTGCTGTGGCTGGAAGGGAAGCTGCCGGTCAATACGCTGACTGCCCACAACCGGGGCGGCATCTTAAAGGTGACTGTCGGCGGCAAAGGAGAAACCGTGACCGCCATCCAACTGGAAGGCCCCACGGAAGTGGTACGTCAATACACACTGTAGGCAACCGTTCACATTCTGGCAAAGGGAAAGAGACTATGTCAAAATCTAAACGCCTATCCCCCATTGTAACCATTTATTGCCTTCTTGTATTTGGCTTTTTCTTCGTCTGGTTCACCCAGATTCACCCTCTCACTGTTTTTGACGTGGATGACTGGGCGTATATCCACTACACCCGCAGAGCCGTTCCGGTTTGGAAATACTGGAATCCTTCCCGGATTTTCCCGGAGATTTTCATGCCCCTTTGTTCCGCTCTTGCCGCCCGTCTGGCATATCCTCTCCTCGGAAATTATCTGCGTGCCATGGTTTTCACCCATGGCTTTGTGATTTCCGCATTCCTGACACTCTACATCTGGTCCTTTACCCAAATGATGCGGCGGCTGTTCCGTTTATCCACAGCGGGCGCCCTTTTCTCTTCTGCTCTGTTTCTCGTTGCGCATTTTATCATCTTCAGAACAGGAATCACAGGAAACACCTACCTGTTCTACTGCTGGGACCTGACCTGCTACTATTATTACATAATTCCTGCCGCCGTTAATGCCAGTCTGGTCATGTGGATAATCGGGAATCCCGCCTTTTTCGCGTCCCTGAAATCTGCCAGTCCGGGAACAGTCGGCTTGTTCCTCTTGCTTCTTTATCTCGTGGTGTTCTCCAATCTGCCGGACAGCGGCATTCTCGCCGTGTACGCTGGTTCTGTCCTTTTGCTGAATGGGCTGGAACTTCTGAAACGCAAAGTGAACCTGCAAGCCTTTATTCGGGATAACTTCTTTTTTGTGGGTGTTCTCTGCGTGTGGCTGTTCAGCGCCGTTCTTGAATTGTGCGGCGGTCGTGCCCACACGTTTTCCGGCCCCCGTGTAAGCTTGCTCAACAAGCTGGCTGAAACCGCCCGCGGTTTTGCTTCACTGGCCACGCGCTGCAACTGGGTAATACTTAGTGTCTGCGTGCTGATTGTCGGGACCACGCTGATCTTGCTGGTTCGCTCCCGCGGTGACACCGAGGAAGACCGTTCCTTTCGAAAGCACTTTTCTGCGTGTCTGGTGGCTGTTGCCGCCATGGCTGTTTATACGCTGGTTCTGTGCACGGCTGTGGAACCAAGCTATATCTATCGCAGTGAATACCTGTTCGCGCTGTTCTTCTTCCTTCTTATGACGGTGATGCTGTGCTTTGGCTACCTGGTGCAAAAGCTGCCCAAGGTTCTGTATATTGTCCCCATTGGGCTGTGCGTCCTGTTCTGCGAATGCAACACGCCGGGCGTCACCTATCTGGAATCCAATTATTCCAATCTGAATCCCGCTATCTGCAACGAAATCATGCAGGATCTGATTGATGAGATCCTCCTTGCCGATGAAAAGGGTCTGAGCGAAATCACACTGGAAATCCCAATGTGCGACGATTATCGCGGGTGGCCTCTTATGCCCGAGTTCCTTGGCCCCCGCATGGCAGGCAGTCTCTTGGAGCACGGTCTGCTTCGGCGGGAAATCACCGTGAACACCGTTCCGTCAATGGAAGCCAATTGGCGGTATTCTCTGCCCGTTCTTGAGTAACGATACAATAGAGGTAACCGTATGAATCCTACACCCGTTTTGTACATCGTCATTCCCTGCTATAACGAGGAAGCGGTGCTTCCCATCACCGCGCCCATGTTCCGGGAAAAGCTGGAGTCCCTGACCGCCCGGGGCAAGATCAGCCCGGACAGCCGGGTGCTGTTCGTCAATGACGGAAGCAAAGACAATACGTGGAATCTCATTTGTCAGCTCGCCAAAGAGGACGAACACTACAAAGGCATCTGCCTGAGCCGGAACCGGGGCCATCAGAACGCATTGCTCGCAGGCCTGATGGAGGCCAAAGACAGGTGCGACATCACCATCTCCATCGACTGCGATGGGCAGGACGACATAAACGCCATGGACGCCATGGTGGACGAGTACCTGTCCGGGGCGGAGATTGTCTACGGTGTGCGCAGTAAGCGGGACACCGACACCTTCTTCAAGCGCTTCACCGCCGAGAGCTTTTACAAGCTCATGAAGTGGATGGGCGCGGACACGGTGTACAACCACGCGGACTACCGGCTGGTGTCCAGCCGGGCGCTGAAGGAATTCGCCAATTTCAAGGAGGTCAACATTTTCCTCCGGGGTATGTTTCCACTGGTAGGCTTCAAGAGCACCTGCGTCTATTATGAGCGCTACGAACGCATCGCCGGAAAAAGTCACTATCCCCTGATAAAAATGCTGGCGCTGGCATTTGACGGCATTACCAGTCTCAGCATCCGGCCCATCCGTATCATCACCGGGCTGGGGGTGGTCATTTCTCTGGTGGCCTTCGCCCTGATCGTCTATGCGCTGGTGTCCTACTTCACCGGCAATGTGGTCAGCGGCTGGGCAAGCTCCCTGATTGTCACCTGCTTCCTGGGGGGCATCCAGCTGATTTCTCTGGGTGTCATCGGTGAGTATGTGGGAAAAATCTACATGGAAACCAAGGCCCGACCCCGGTTCATCATTTCGGAGCGGACGGACGAGGATAAGTAAAAAGCAGCCCCGCGGATGTGAAAATCCGCGGGGTTTCCGCTGCCAACACTTCGTAGGGCGGGGTCATGACCCCGCCCTGCAACACTCAAAAAAGGTAGCCCGCTTCCAATAACCGAGTCAGGGCCTCGTTGGCTTCCTCGTCGGTAAACAAGCCGGTATAGCGCTTGTCGATGGCGAGGGCTTCCAGCGTCAGTTCCAGACGGCCCTTGTCTTTCAGGGCGTTGAAGCCGTCGCTGAGCCGCCGCCCGGAAAGACACCGATGGGCCGCCCTCATGGCTTCCTCCGCTGAAACCGGGTGCATTTTGACCCCCAGCGCGGCAGCCTTTTCCCGGGCGGATGCCCAGGCCGCAATGAATTTTTCTTCCATATTTCTCTCCTTACTCCCGCCTCAATGCCTCGATGGGATTCAGATTCGCCGCCTGAATGGCGGGCAGCATTCCGAAAATCACGCCGATCAGGGTGGAGAATACCACCGCCACGCCGATGGCGGGCACGCTGATGGACACGGGAATCTGCATAATCTTCGAAATCACCTGAGCCAGAATCACACCGCTGACCACGCCGATGATGCCGCCCAGACTGGTGAGCACCGCGGATTCCGTCAAAAATTGCAGCAGAATCCGCTTTTTCTTGGCGCCGATGGCCTTTTTCAGGCCGATTTCGCTGGTTCGTTCGGTGACGGACACCAGCATGATGTTCATAACGCCGATGCCGCCGACCAAAAGGGATATGCTGGCGATCCAAATCAGCTGGCTGTTGGTGGCCTGTGACATTTTTTGCAGCTGCTGGGCCTGTTCCAGCATATCCTCGCTGCGGTAGTCCAGCTTGGAGGTGGTGTCCAGGATTTGCTTTTCCGTCAGCAGGTCTGCCGCTTCCTTGCCGGCGGTGGTCATGGCGTCGGTGTTCTCCACCTTGATCGCCACGCTTTGGGGCTCGTCAAAGCGGTAGGCCGTGGGCCACACGCTGTCGGGGATGTAGACGTTTCCGGCGGTTTGGTTTACATAAAGCTGATAGTCCTTCATGGAATTGATGACCGGGGCGAACTCCTGGGACTGGGCCACCACCCCCACCACAATGTAGGCGTCGCCTTGCAGCTCCATGGTTTTCCCCACCGGGTTCACGCCGCCAAACAGGTTGGTTGCCACGCCGGTGTCCACCAGCATGACCTTCTTATGGTTACCATAATCATCCTGTGTGAATCCCCGGCCGGATTTCACCTGATAGCCGTAAACGCTGAGAAAATTCTCGTCAATTCCGTAGAGTTTTCCGTTAAACTGGGTATTCTGGTAGAACAGCTGGTCGACATAACTCCGGCTGTGATACAGAGACACCTGCTCCGCGCCGTCGATCTTCTCCAAATCCTGCCGGGTTTCCTCGGTGATGCACCGCACGCCCTGCGGGATGGGATTCCAGCTCAGGTCGTAGACCTGCCCGTCCTTGTTCAGCTGAACGGTGACCACGTTGTTGCCCGCGCCGATGAGGTTTTCCTTGATCTGCTCGTTGGTGCCCTGAATGGTGGACACGATGGTGATGATGGAGGCGATGCCGATGATAATGCCCAGCATGGTCAGCACGGAGCGCATTTTGTGGCCCCAGATGCCCTGAAAGGCAAGTCCGATATTCTCTCGCATGGAACCGCCTCCTTAGTAGCCGTACAGCGCCGACAGGTCGCTTTCTTCTGTGGCCGCGCCGGGCTTCACATTTTTGCCGTAGGGAAAGGCCACATAGTCATCGGCGGTCAGGCCGCTGCGGATTTCCGTGTAGCTGCCCCACAGGGACTCGCCCGTGGTGACGGTGCGCTTTTCCAGGCGACCGTTTTTGCCCCGGACGTAGACGTAAGGCTCCCCCTCGTCTGTACGGAGGAAGGGATTTTCGAGATACACGCCGTTTTCCGCCTCCGCCGCGGAGTAGGTCACGCTGACATAGCTGCCCTCCTGCAAATCGGCGGTGCCGTCAATGAAGACCCGGAAGGGATAGTAGGAGGCGTTGGGATTGCCCATGCCGTTCCAGCCGTCGCTCTGGGTGGGGAAATCGCCGATAGACTCCACCGTGCCGGTGTACATGGCGCCGGTGTTCCAGTCGTTGATGGTGACCTCCTGTCCGGGCTTAAGATTGTCCTTTTCCAGTTCGCTGACGCTGCCCTGCACATAGAACCCGCCGCCGCCGGAAACCTTCATCATGGGCTGCTTGTTCTGCCGGGATTCCTCCTCAGTAAGCAGGCTCACCACCTCGCCGTCCAGCGTGGCCCGGATATTGCCGTCGGTGAACTCCCGCACCATGAGGTTATACTCGGATTCCGTCATTTTGGCGGAGGCCGACAGTTCTTTGATTTTCTTTTCCTGGTCCTTTCGCAGCTTGGCGATTTCCGCCGCTGTCATGCCGCTGCCGAAGTCGATGTTGGGGAAGGAAATGTCGGATTCCTTCTCCAGAGGGTCGGCAATGGGGGCGTCATAAAGCTGGAAGCCAAAGCCGCCGCCGTCATAGGCCGTCACATGGATGCCCTGCCAGACAGTTTTCGGCGCGTACTGTTTGTCCTCCTGCGTGACCCGCAGAACCAGATAGAAGTCGTTGGCCCACACCGGCTCTTCAACCGGTTCCTCTACGGACAGGGTAAATCTATAGGGGAGACTGCTGAACGTATCAGTCCCCTTGTAGGTTGCGGTGAGCTCATACTTCTCTTCCTTGTTGGGGGTGCCCCTCAGGATTTTGTTACCATAGCCATTGTCTACAAACTCCAAAGAACCTTTATCGGTATCGTTTTTGGGATTCAGGAATTTCAGTTTGAACTCCACATACTTTCTGTGTACTGGGTCGGTGATATTCGTTGTGAAATACAGATTTGCCGCATTTCCCCTGCATACAGAATAAACGCCTCCATTTACCACGCTCCAGCTGGAAATGCTGATAGATTTGGGAGCCGTCTGCTGAAGGGTCGCCATCTCCTGCTGGTACCAGTCTAGCATCGTCTCAGGGGAAGCGGGCGTCATGGGTGTGGTTGGCTCCTTAGGTGCAGAGGGTTCTGTTGGCGCGGAAGGCTCACTGGGCGCGGAGGGTTCCGTGGGCACAGAAGGCTCGCTGGGCGCGGAGGGTTCCGTGGGCACGGAAGGCTCACTGGGCGCAGAAGGCTCAGATGGTTCACTGGATGCGGATGGTTCGCTGCTCTCGGGAATTGCCGACGCGCTGCTCCCGGGTTGGTCGGGATTCGCATTCTGCAAGCTCACCGCCCGTGTGTACAGGTATTTCAGCAGGCCGTTGTCAAGCGGTCTGTCCTTAGACAGCCAGACCACCAAAGGTTTCTCCGGACTGCTGCCATCCGCTTTCCCGTCCGATACCACCATGTAATCCTCGCCAGAGGCCACCTTCTGAATGGTATCTCCATAGTCCGTACTCACCGTGGGAATGTCAATATCCACATCTCCCATCGGTTCCAGCTTGTTGATGCGGGCCAGTTCCTCCTCGGCCTCCTTGACCTGCAATTTAGCCTTCTCCACATCCAGCCGCTTGCGCTCCAGCTCCAGTTCCGAAAGCGTCGTGTCGTAGGTCATGAGCACGTCGCCCTTTTTCACCGTGTCCCCTTCCTTCACCAGCACCTCGGTGACGGTCTGGGTGTCGGACAGGAACACGGTCTGAATTCGATCAGTGGTGACGGGGCCGTAGCTCTCCTGATTGTCGCCCCAGAATTCCGTCATGCCCACCATGGTGAAGGGGTACACGCCTACCGGCTCCCCCCGGCCCCGCAGGCCAAACACGATTCCCGCGACAATGGCGACAGCAGCCACCCCCGCGCTGACGGAGATCACGGCTTTTTTCGCCTTGCCCGTCAGCTTCACGTTAAGTTTCCTCATTGCTTTCCTCCTGAGTACGCAGCTCGCCGTCCAGAATGCGGAAGGTCTTGTCCGCACAGGCGGCGATGGAGGGTTCGTGGGTAATCATGATGATGGTCATACCCTCGCCGCTGAGACGGCGGAAAATTTCCATGATCTGATTGCCCGCCTTGGTGTCCAGCGCGCCGGTGGGCTCGTCCGCCAGCAGCAGCTCCGGATTTCCCACGATGGCCCGGGCAATGGCTACCCGCTGGCACTGTCCGCCGGACAGCTGGTTGGGCAGAAAGTGAATCCGCTCCCCCAGTCCCACGGCCTTCAACGCTTCCTCCGCCCGGGCCCGCCGCTCTTTTAGCGGCACGTCGGCATAGAGAAGGGGCAGGGCCACGTTGTCCAGAGCGTCCATTTTGGGAAGCAGGTGGAAGGACTGGAAGACGAAGCCGATGTGCTTATTGCGCACCTCCGCCAGATCATCGTCACTTAAATCCTTCAAATCCCGGCCCTCCAGGGTGTAACGGCCCGAAGTGGGCACATCCAGACAGCCAATAATGTTCATCAGGGTGGTCTTGCCGGAGCCGGAGGGCCCCATGATGGCAAGGTAATCGCCCTTTTCCACCGTCAGATTGATATTTTTCAGCACCCGCACAGGCTCCCTGCCCTGCTGGTAGTCCTTGCAGATGTCCTTCAGTTCCAGAATGGGCATCACATCCCACCGCCTTCCTCCGGTTCCATCACCGGCTCGGTGTCAGCCACCGGCTGGTCGTGGGTGGTGGGCGCGCCGCTTCTACACAGCTCCGGGTCGGGGTAGGCAATGTAGTCTTCCAAAGAAAGACCTTCCGTGATTTTTTGTACATCGGTCATGGGGTCATAGTCTCCCAGCGTCACCGCCCGTTTTTCCAGCTTACCACCCTTTTCCGCCCAGACGTAGGCGGAGCCGTCCTCATTGTAGCACAGGAACGCGCCGCTGATACCTACACCGGGAGCATCGGCGCCGGTGTCCAGCTCAATGTACAGGTGCTGGCCCAGCATCAGGCCGTCGGTGGAGTCCAACTCCACATAGAAGGGATACCGGCTGGCGGTGGTCATTTCGTCAGAGGAGGAACCGTAGTAGCGGTCAGTATCGCTGCCCTGGGTAGGATTTTCGTAGTCCACCAGCGTGACGGTGCCCGTCCACGCCGCGTTCTCCTCCGTCCGGGGCACCAGCTTCACCCGATCCCCCTCCTTCAGGCTGCCCCGCTGCAATTCGCCCAGCACGCCCTTGACCCGGTAGGCGCCGGACTGCTGGATGGTGATGTAAGCGGCAGGCTTGCCGTCAGAGCCGGTGGTGTCATTTTCGTTGATCTTCTGCACCCGTCCGGTGATGGGAGAAGTGACGGTAGAGTTGTCCAGCAGCTCCTGCGCCTTCTTCACCTCGTCCTCCTTGGTCTTCAGCTTCAGCTCTGCTTCCTTCTGGTCCACCTGAGCGGACTGAATCTCCACGGTGTATTGCAGCTTGGCGGTGCCGGAAAGACCGCTGCGCTCCCGCTCCAGGGACTTAATTTTTTCCTTGTAGCTCTCAATGCTGCTTTTCAGCTGCTCCAGCTCCAGATTTTTCTTGTCCAGATTCAGCTGCAATTCCTCGGTGTCGTAGCAAAAGAGGGGTTGGCCCTCCTTCACATCGTCGCCTTCCTTGACCAGCAATTCCTGAATGGTCTTATCCGCGTCCCGGCTGACCTCTGCCGTGTGCTCGGACACCACCAGTCCCAGAAAACGGTTGCCGGGGGCGATGCCGCCCATTGCTGCCAGCCGCTCCACCGACTGCACATACACCGCCGTCCCGCTGCCGCCGCAGGCGGAAAGCGTCAGGCACAGGGCGCAGACCAGCGCCGCTGCAAATTTCCGTTTCATATCCGTTTCCCTCCGATATCCATAGTTGTTTCCCCTATTATACGGTTTTCCCGTGTCGGAATCAACCATCTGATGTTTAAGGTTTGCTTAAGGAATGGTGAAGTTTTTCTTTGCTTTGGGGCGCAGCAACGAAATCCCACCCTGCCGAAGCGTGACAAAAAACCTTCCCCTGAGGGGAAGGTTATTCGTTATTATGCGCACTGAATTGGGAGAATCACTCCACAGTGACACTTTTCGCCAGATTTCTGGGCTTATCCACGTCCAGGCCCTTGGCAACACTGACGTAGTAGCCCATGAGCTGCAGGGGCACCACCGCAAGGCTTCCCACAAAGTGCTCATCCGCCCGGGGCACGTAGACGGTGAAGTCTGCGTGGTCTTCCGTTTCGTACTTGCCGTAGGTGGTCAGGCCCATGAGATAGGCCCCCCGGCTCTTGCACTCCACCATGTTGCTGACGGTTTTTTCGTACAGGGCGCTCTGGGTCAGCACGCCGATGACCAGCGTGCCCGGCTCAATCAGGCTGATGGTGCCGTGCTTCAGTTCTCCCGCCGCGTAGGCTTCGGAGTGGACGTAGGAAATTTCCTTCAGCTTGAGGCTTCCTTCCAGACACACCGCGTAGTCGACGCCCCGCCCGATGAAGAACACATCGTGGGCGTTTGCATACTTGGCGGCAAACCACTGGATGCGCTCCTTGTCCTCCAGAATCTTCTCGATTTTCGCCGGAATCGTCTCCAATTCCGACAGATAGTAGCTGTATTTTTCCTCGTCAATGGCGCCCCGCACCAGTGCGAACTGCACCGCGAGGCAATACATTGCCGCCAGCTGGGCGCTGTAGGCCTTGGTAGTGGCCACGGAGATTTCCGGGCCTGCCAGCGTATAAAACACCTTGTCGGCCTCCCGGGCGATGGAACTGCCCACCACATTGACCACAGCCAGGGTACGCACCCCCCGCTCCTTGGCCATCCGCAGGGCCGCCAGGGTGTCCGCCGTCTCGCCGGACTGGCTGATGACGATGACCAGCGCGTTTTTATCCAATGGCGGCTTCCGGTAGCGGAATTCCGACGCCAGCTCCACCCGGACGGGGATACCCGTCATATCCTCAATGACGTACTGGGCCGCCATGCCCACGTGCCACGCGGAGCCGCAGGCGGCAATGACAATCTGGCTGGTTTCCCGCATTTCCTCGTCGGTCAGACCCACCTCGCTGAAATCAATGGCCCCGTTTTTGATGACGGAATGGAGGGTGTCCGCCACGGCTTTGGGCTGCTCGTGGATTTCCTTCATCATGAAGTGCTCAAAGCCCGCCTTTTCTGCCGCCTCGGCGTCCCACTCGATGCGGGTCGGCTCTTTCTGCACTTCCTCGCCGTCCAGGTTGTAGAAATGGGCCTCGCCGGGCAGCAGCCGGGCGAACTCGTGATTGCCGATGTAATAGACCTGCCGGGTGTACTTGAGAATGGCCGGTACGTCGGATGCCACATAGGTGTCCCCATCGGCGATGCCGATAATCATGGGGCTTTCCTTCCGGGCCACCCAGATTTCGCCGGGGTAGTCCTTGAACATCAGCTCCAGCGCGTAGGAGCCACGGACACGGACCATGGTCTTGGCAATGGCGTCGATGGGCCCGATCTTGTACTTTTTATAATAGTAGTCCACCAGCTTGACCACCACTTCCGTGTCGGTCTGGCTGTAGAACTGATAGCCGTGCTTGAGAAGCTTTTCCTTCAGCTCGGCGTAGTTTTCAATGATCCCGTTATGAACCCCCACCACCTCGGACTCCACGCTGCCGGAGCCGGAACCGGTGCAGTTGCCGGAGACATGGGGATGGGCATTGGTCTGGGAGGGCACGCCGTGGGTGGCCCAGCGGGTGTGACCGATACCGCAGGTGCCGGGCAGGGCCCGGCCGTCGTCGGTTTTTTCCGCCAGATTTTTCAGACGCCCTGTAGCCTTCACCACCTCGGCCAGCTTGCTCCCGTCCCGGACAGCCAGTCCGGCGGAGTCATAGCCCCGGTATTCCAGCTTACTCAGGCCGTCCAGCAGAATGGGCGCCGCCTGTTTCTTTCCGGTATAACCAACAATGCCACACATAAGCAGCCTCTTTCCCGGCCCGCCGATGGGCCGATAAAAAAATCTTGTGGTACATTATAGCAAATCGGAATCGATTTTGCAACCTATTTCATTGAAACCTGCAAACCCCGCCTTTCCACGGTGTCCGGCAGGGTTTGCGCCGTTTCACCTTCACGTTTCCGTTTCGCCAACATATCGAAAAAGCCCTCCCCAGGAGAGGAGGGCCAGGGCAGCACCCCACAATGGGAACTGTGGGCTTTGGCGGATCTTTTGCCCCATTATGCGGTGCTTCCCTAGAAATCCATATTGGCGTAGATCGATTCCATGCGCTCATTGGGGAACCGCTCATCCAGCAGCTCCTCCAGTGAATTGGCGGGGGCCTGGCCCGCCACGCGCTCCGACCAGCGGTCCACCGCCAGCAGGGACACCACGCTGTTGAAAATCAGGAATACCGTCACAGCGATGGTTAGGATTTTCCCGATTTTGTTGGGGATTTTCAGAATCAGCTGGGCCATTCTGGGGTACAGGTCCTTAATCCAGAAGACGCCCAGAACTCCCCAGAAGACGCTGTACAGCAGGCACACCCGTCCGTTCAGGTTGAAGGGCATGGCGCTGTAGTCCCAGGACCGGGAGCCAAACAGAACCTCCTGCCCCCAGGAGCACAGGTACTCCACCACCGTGCCCACCAGCATCCCGCCGAAAAAGGAAATCCATCCGCTGCGGTTGCGGAACCGGTAAAGGCACACCGTCAGCGCCACCGCGCCCGCGCCGTAGAGCAGGTTGAAGGGGCCGTAGACCAGTCCGGAACGGCTTTCCAGATAGCCGTTGCGGATGAGACACCACATTAGCTCCACCACCACGCCCGCGAAGCTGCCGATAAAGCAGATGAGCAGCAGCTTGTAGACGCCGAGTCCTCTGGCGAAGTGGTTGCCCTCCCGCTCCTCCAGATCGATGGTTCCGTTGGCGGGGGCCGCCGCGATAAGCTTGCGCTTGCGGCGCTGCTGACGGGTATCCCGGCAGCGTGCACTCAGCTCATCGCTCACCGCAAAAACCTGGGTGCCTGCCTTCGTCAGTTTTCCGGCGGTTTCTCTTAATTCCCCCGCCATTTTCTCAAAGGATTCCAGATTTTCCGTCTCAGGGATCTCCGCATAGACCTTCTGAATGCTCTGCTCCAGACGCTCTGCCGCGTCCAAGGTCTCCTGTCCCAGCTGCTCCAGCTCAGACGTATCCTTGCCGCTTTCCTCAGCCATGGCACATACCTCCACTTCTTTTATCCGGCACCAGTCTAGTCTGTGGATTTCAATAATGTGTGAACGGAATGTCAAATTTTGGTGAAAGAAGGAAAAAACCGGGGCTGGACAGCGATTTGACACAAATTTTACAATGTACCGATTTCGTATTTTACATTCCGGCGGTAAGATGGTGGAAATACCCTAGGAAAGGCTGACAATATGAAGACAAAACAAAACTATCTGGAAACGGTGGTACACGGCATTTTCCTGCTGCTGGGTCTGGTGACGGTGGCCTGCGTTCTGCTGATCACCGCGTATCTGGTGATTTCCGGCATTCCCGCCATCCGGGAAATCGGAATTGTGAAATTCCTCTTTGGAAAGGAATGGGCCTCCACGGCGGCGGAGCCGAAATACGGCATCCTGCCCTTCATCCTGACCAGCGTCTACGGCACCGCCGGGGCGATTTTGCTGGGCGTTCCTGTGGGGTTTCTCACCGCCGTGTATCTGGCGAAAATGGCCCCCAAATCCGTCAAGGAAATTGTGGGACAGGCAGTGTCCATGCTGGCGGGGATCCCTTCCGTGGTCTACGGCCTTGTGGGCATGATGGTGCTGGTGCCGGGCATCCGGAAATTGTTCCATATCCCCGACGGAGCCAGCCTGCTGGCGGCGATTATCGTGCTTGCCATTATGATTCTGCCCTCCATCATTAAAATGTCCGTCACCGCTCTGGAAGCGGTGCCGAAAGAATATGAGGACGCGTCTCTAGCGCTGGGGGCCACCCCGGAGGAGACCTGGTTCCGGGTGTCCGTGCCGGCGGCGAAAAGCGGCATTGCCGCCGCCGTGGTGCTGGGCGTGGGCCGGGCCATCGGCGAGGCCATGGCGGTCATGATGGTGGCGGGCAACGCGGCAAATATGCCTTCGCTTTTCCAGTCCGTGCGGTTCCTGACCACGGCGGTTGCCTCGGAAATGTCCTACTCCAGCGGCCTGCAGCGGCAGGCCCTGTTCTCCATCGCGCTGGTGCTGTTCCTGTTCATCATGCTCATTAACGCGATTCTGAATTTCTTCCTGAAAGGAGAAAGAAGGTCATGAGTGCAAGCAGAAAGTGGTTTATCCGGCTGGTGCGGTTTGGAATGTACCTTGCCACGGCGCTGACGGCGCTGCTGACCCTGTTCATCGTCGCCTATGTGCTGGTCAAGGGAATTCCCAACCTGAGCTGGCAGTTCCTCAGCACCAAGCCCAGCTACTTAAGCGGCAATATCGGCATCCTGCCGGACATCCTGAATACGGTGTACATCGTCATCGCAACCCTGGTCATCGTGATTCCGCTGGGTGTGGGCGCGGCGGTGTACCTGACGGAATACGCCTCCAACAAAAAGCTGGTGGCGGTCATCGAGTACGCGGCGGAGGCCCTCAGCGGCATCCCCTCCATTATCTACGGCCTTGTGGGAATGCTCATGTTCGCGGGCACCTTCGGCACCAGCCTGATGGCGGGCGCGCTGACGCTGGTCATTATGAACCTGCCCACCATTCTGCGCAATACCCAGGAAAGCCTGAAAACCGTGCCTCAGTCCTACCGGGAAGGGGCCTTCGGCCTTGGCGCGGGCAAGTGGCGTGTGGTGCGCACGGTGGTGCTGCCCGGCTGCGTGGACGGCGTTATCACCGGCTGTATTTTGTCCGTGGGCAGAATTTTGGGCGAATCCGCCGCTCTGCTCTTCACCGCGGGCTTTGCCCACGCGCTGAACGGGTTTTTCGAGGGGCTGGGGAGCGCCGGCGCCACCCTGACCGTTGCCCTTTATGTCTACGCCAAGGAGCAGGGCGAATTCGGCGTGGCCTTCGGCATTGCCGCAATTTTGCTGGTGCTGTCCTTCTGCATCAACCTGTCCGCTGGGGCGGTGACGAACTATTATCAGAAGAAAAACGCGATATAGACGAATTGACAATTGACAGTTGACAATTGACAATTGTGGTATCCCTTCGGGGTATTATTTAAATTTGTCCCGCAGGGACACCTTAATTGTCAATTGTTCATTGTCCATTGTCAATTGATAACAGCAAGGAGCTATCATATGAATCAACCAATCATCACCGTGAACGACCTGAACCTCTGGTACGGTCAGACCCAGGCACTGAAGCACATCAGCATGGACATTCCCGAAAAGTCCATCACCGCCCTCATCGGCCCTTCGGGCTGCGGCAAGTCCACCTTTCTCAAGACCCTGAACCGGATGAACGATTTGGTGCCGGGGGTGAAGATCACCGGAGAAGTCACCTACCACGGGCAGAACATCTTTGAGACGGAGGTCAACAACCTGCGCAAAGCCGTGGGCATGGTGTTCCAGAAGCCAAACCCCTTCCCCATGAGCATTTACGACAACATCGCCTACGGCCCCCGGACTCACGGCGTGCGCAACAAGGCCCAGCTGGACGACATCGTGGAGAAGGCCCTCCGGGGCGCGGCCATCTGGGACGAGGTGAAGGACCGGCTGAAAAAGAACGCCCTCGGTATGTCCGGCGGTCAGCAGCAGCGGCTGTGCATCGCCCGGGCGCTGGCGGTGGAGCCGGAGGTGCTGCTGATGGACGAGCCCACCTCCGCCCTGGACCCCATTTCCACCTCCCGCATTGAAGATCTGGCAATGGAGCTGAAGGAGAAGTACACCATCGTCATCGTCACCCACAATATGCAGCAGGCCCTTCGGATTTCCGACCAGACCGCCTTCTTCCTGCTGGGAGATCTGGTGGAGTACGGCAGCACGGAAACCCTGTTCTCCACGCCCAGCGACAAGCGGACGGAGGACTATATCACAGGCCGCTTCGGCTAATGGAGGAAGCACCATGAGAAATTTATATCAGGAACAGCTGTGGAACCTGAATCAGGAGCTGATTCAGATGGGCGCTGCCTGCGAGGAGATTATCGCCCTCGCGGCCCAGTCCCTGACGGCCTACAGCGACGAGTTGGAAGAAAAAACAGCCCAAGTGGGCAGCGTCATCGACGAGAGCGAGCGCACCATTGAAAATATCTGCCTGAAGCTGCTGCTGCGGCAGCAGCCCGTGGCAAGGGATCTGCGGCAGATCAGCGCCGCCATGAAAATGATCACCGATATGGAGCGTATCGGCGATCAGGCGGAGGATATTGTGGATTTGATTCCCAAAATGTCCAGAAGCGCGGAGGAAAGCCAGCTTCAGGATATGGCAAAGGCCGCCCAGACCATGGTGACGGAGGCGGTGGACGCCTACGTCAAGCAGGATCTGGCCCTGGCGAAAAAGGTCATGGGCAACGACGACATTGTGGACAATTATTTTAATGAGGTCAAGTCGGACATTATCGCCATGATCGCATCCAATCCCGGCGACGGAGAGTACGCGCTGGATCTGCTGATGATCGCCAAGTATTTCGAGCGCATCGGCGACCACTGCACAAACATCGCCGAGTGGGTGGAGTTCTCCCTCACCGGTATCCGGGAGGAATGCCAGTAACACGCTTGCGTTTTCGGGCCGAATGGGGTAGTATAGAGGAAACGCGGGACAAAGAGGGAGATATGCGTATGATCTGGTGCGTAGAGGACGACCCGAGCATTCGGGAAATTGAAGTATATGCCTTGCATTCCACCGGGCTGGAGGCCCGGGGCTTTGCCGACGGGGCTGAATTCTGGGAGGCTCTGGAGAAGGAACGGCCGGAGCTGGTGATTCTGGACGTGATGCTGCCCGGAGAGGACGGCGTGGCGATTCTGAAGCGGCTGCGCGCCGACGAGCGGTACCGGGACATCCCCGTGATTATGGCCACCGCCAGGAGTACGGAATTTGACAAGGTGCAGAGCCTGGATCTGGGCGCCGACGACTACATCACCAAGCCCTTCGGCATGATGGAAATGGTGTCCCGGGTGAAGGCCGTCCTGCGCCGGAGTCAGCCGAAGCAGCCGGCGGCTCTGCTCAAGCTGGAGGGCCTGACGCTGGATGAAAGCCAGCATACCGTTACCATCGACGGTCAGCGGATTACCCTGACCTATAAGGAATATGAACTTTTGCGGCTGTTTTTGTCCCATCCCGGCATGGCCTTCAGCCGGGAACAGCTGCTGCAAACCGTTTGGAATACGGATTACGCGGTAGAGACCCGCACGGTGGATATGCACATCCGCACCCTGCGCCAGAAGCTGGGCGACTATGGGCGGTATATTGAAACCATCCGGGGTGTGGGTTACCGCCTGGAGGGAAACCATGACCAGTAGAATTTTTCGTTCCATCGTCACCGTGGCGGCGGTGATTCTGTGCTGCTCGCTGCTTATCGTCATGGGCGTGCTGTATGGCTACGCCAGCGATGTGCAGACCACCCAGCTCAAGGACGAATTGAGCATTGCCGCCGCCGGCACCGAGCAGGGCGGACTGGACTTCTTAAAAACCGTGGAAGCCAAACGCTTCCGCCTGACCTGGATCCAGAGCGACGGCACGGTGATCTTCGACACCCACGCCGAATCGGCGCAGATGGAGAACCATTTACAGCGGGAGGAAATCCGGCAGGCCCTGCAATACGGCACCGGCAGCGCGGTGCGTCAGTCGGATACCCTGCTGGAAAAGCGGATGTATGAGGCAAAGCGCCTGTCAGACGGCAGCGTGCTGCGGATTTCCGCAAGCCAGCAGACCCTGCTGGTGCTGGTGGTGGGAATGCTCCATCCGGTGTGCGTGGTGGTGCTGCTGGCGATTGTCCTGTCGGCGGTTTTGGCCCGCCGGGTGTCCAAAAAAATCGTGGAGCCGCTGAACCATCTGGATTTGGAGCATCCGCTGGAAAACGACACCTACGAGGAGCTGTCGCCCCTGCTGGGCCGCATCCACCAGCAGCATGAGAAAATTGAAAATCAACTTCAGACACTTCAGCGAAAAACCGACGAATTCAACCAGATTACGTTCCATATGCAGGAGGGGCTGGTGCTGCTGGACGGCAGCGGCGCGGTGCTGAGCCTGAATCCGGCGGCGGAGAAGCTGTTCGGCGCGGATGAAACCAGCGTTGGCAGGCCCTTCTGTGCCGTGGACCGGAAGCCCGACATGACCGCCGCGGTGGACGCCGCCCTCCGGCAGGGCCACAGCGAGCTGAAAGCCCAGCGGCAGGGCAGAACCTACCAGTTCCTCCTGAGCCGCATTTCCTCCGGCGACGACGTGATCGGCCTGATGATTCTGGCGCTGGACATCACCGACGTGCAGAACGCGGAGCAGAGCCGCCGGGAGTTCACCGCCAACGTGTCCCATGAGCTGAAAACGCCCCTGCAATCCATCATCGGCAGCGCGGAGCTGCTGGAAAACGGGCTGGTAAAGCCCGAGGACACCCAGCGCTTCATCAGCAATATCCACCGGGAGGCTTCCCGGCTGGTGCTGCTCATTGAGGACGTCATCCGCCTGAGCCATCTGGACGAGGGCGTGGAGATGCCCAAAGAGGACGTGGACATTCTGGACATCGCCGAGGAAATCGCCGATTCTCTGCGCCTTGCGGCGGAGGAAAAAAAGGTCACCATTCAGGTGTCCGGTGAGCACTGCACCTTCCCCGGCGTCCGGGGCCTGGTGTTCGAGATCGTGCAGAACCTGTGCAGCAACGCCGTCAAGTATAATGTGAAAGGCGGCAGGGTGGATGTGACCGTGGCGAAAAAAGGCGGTCATGTGGTTCTCACCGTGGCGGATACCGGCATCGGCATCCCGCCGGAGCACCAGAGCCGGGTATTCGAGCGGTTTTATAGGGTGGATAAGAGCCACTCCAAGGCCTCCGGCGGCACCGGTCTGGGCCTGTCCATTGTCAAGCACGCAGCCCAATACCACAACGCGGATATCCGCTTGCAGAGCACCCCCGGCAAGGGAACCACCGTCACCGTGACATTTTGAAGAAAGCAAGGATTGCCCCCACGGGTCCATGACCCATGGGGGCTTTGCAATACAAACAATTCAGGGGCAGCCGCAGGAAATGCGGCTGCCCCACAAAATATTGCGTTAATCCGCAAACAGCGGGGTGGAGAGGTAGCGGTCTCCGGTGTCCGGCAGCAGGGCCACGATGGTCTTTCCCTTGTTCTCCGGGCGCTTTGCCAGCTCGATGGCGGCGGAGACAGCAGCGCCGGAGGAAATACCCACCAGCACGCCCTCGGACTTGCCGATCTTCTTGCCGGTGGCGAAGGCGGCTTCGTTTTCCACCGTGATGATCTCGTCATACACGCCGGTGTTCAGCACGGCGGGAACAAAGCCTGCGCCGATGCCCTGAATCTTGTGGGCGCCGGGGGTGCCCTTGCTCAGCACCGGGGAACCGGCAGGCTCCACGGCAACCACCTTGACCTCGGGATTCTGGCTCTTCAGGTACTCGCCAACACCGGTGACGGTGCCGCCGGTGCCCACGCCTGCGACAAAGATATCCACCTGACCGTCGGTGTCCTCCCAGATTTCGGGGCCGGTGGTGGCCCGGTGGACGGCAGGGTTGGCGGGATTCACGAACTGACCGGGAATGAAGCTGTTCGGAATCTCCTTTGCCAGCTCGTCAGCCTTGGCAATAGCGCCCTTCATGCCCTTGGCGCCCTCTGTCAGTACCAGCTCCGCGCCGTAGGCCTTCATCAGCTGGCGGCGCTCCACGCTCATAGTCTCGGGCATGACGATGATGATGCGGTAGCCCCGGGCGGCGGCTACGGATGCAAGGCCGATGCCGGTGTTGCCGGAGGTGGGCTCAATGATGACGCTGCCGGGCTTCAGCTTGCCGCTGGCTTCCGCGTCGTCGATCATGGCCTTGGCGATGCGGTCCTTTACGGAACCGGCGGGGTTGAAGTATTCCAGCTTGGCAAGGATTTTCGCTTCCAGCCCCAGTTCCTTCTCGATGTGTACCAGCTCCAGCAACGGAGTTTTTCCGATCAGCTGATCGGCGGATGTATAAATGTTTGACATAATGCAATTCCTCCTGATTGTATGATAATTTTACGGGGATGCCCCCGCGGGCAATGCGTGCACGGCTGCGTCAACTCGATAAACGCATTGTATGGCGGCGACATCGAAAAAATACTTTTACATTTTTCATGTTATTTCCTATCTCTACGCTAGGAATATATGGATTATACAACGGGTATTGTGGTTTGTCAATAGCCGGGTTTAAAAAATTTCTCTTGATTCCCCATAAACCTTGCTGTATAATAGGATTAAGGAACAAGACTACGCGGAGGGAAGAAGTCATGTTAATTTCCACAAAGGGCCGCTATGCGCTGCGGGTCATGATCGACCTGGCGGAGCATCAGTCGGACGAGTTTATTTCCTTGAAAGGCATTGCCCAGCGGCAGGAGATTTCCGAGAAGTATCTGGAAAGTATCATCCGGATGCTGGTAAAAGCCAAGGTGCTGGACAGCCTTCGGGGCAAGGGCGGCGGCTACCGCCTGAAAAAGTCTCCGGACCACTACACGGTGTACAGCATTCTCAGTCTGACGGAGGATTCTCTGGCACCGGTATCCTGTCTGGAGGAAAACGCCAGCGGCTGCTCCCGGGCGGGGAACTGCCGGACCTTCAAGCTGTGGCAGGGGCTGGACAAGGTCATCCACGATTATCTGGAAAGCGTGACCATTGCCGACCTGATGGAACAGGGCGCTGCCGGAGACGACTATGTGATATAGGCCAAAGCGGGACGTTGGGAAGCGCCCCGCTTTTCAAATTGTCGAAAAACCCCTTCGGGCTTTTCCGCCAGATTTTTGCAGACTGCTGCGCGCACTCCTTGTGCGCCGTGGGCGCACAACTCGCACACTTGCAGCCTGAGAGGTATTTCACGCCAGGTACACGCCCCGGCGTGAAATGGATTGAAACTTGATTTGTGGCATTCGTGACAAACTCTGCGAGGTCTTTTGACTGCTCAGCCGGTCTGCATCTCCCCTGCCGGCCCGGCGGCTATTCCGGTTTCCTCCGGCTGGCCTTACCGCTGCGGGAGTCAAATTGATACTAAACAGGTTGATTTATAGGAAATTTTTTTATTTTTTTATACTCTTTCTTGATACACCGCCTGACGGCGTGGTCATTTCCACAAAGCCCCTGAGTCAGACCGGCTGGGAGCCGGTGACGGTGGAGAACGTTTCCGGCTGAGCGCCGAGGCGCTGACGAAACAGGAAAACTGCCCGCCGCGGGTCTTAAACCGCGGCGGGCAGTGATTTATATTCGTTCTCTTGCGCAGAGCATCGTACCCGATGCCGGGTCAGCCCCCGGGCCGGTGCGCAGGGACTTTATTTCTTCAACCGCTTACGGAAGAACAGGAACCAGGCCGCCGCGCCGCCGCCTGCCAGAAGCAGCACCGCGGCAACGGGAATCCAGACAGGGAAGCCGTCCTCTTCTTCCTCCTGCTCAAAATCAAAGTCCTCCGTGTAATCCCCGGTATCCGGCTCCGTGGTTTCCTCGGTGGTTTCTTCCGTAGTCTCCACGGTGGCTTCCGTGGGTTCCTCGGTGGTCTCCACAGGCTCGCCGACCTGGAACACCATGTACTCCGTCAGGTCCAGCAGCTTTGTGGTGAGGTAGCCGTCCGCCACGGTGGTGTCCCGGGCTTCGCTGAGGCTCTCGCCCTGAAGGGCGTAGACCATATTGTCAATTTCTTCCGCGCCGGGCAGGATGATAAAGGGGATTTTCAGGGTAATGGTGCCCTTCTGCAAGTCCTCGATGGTCTCCGAGTCGCTGGTCGCCGTCACCAGGAAGGCGAGGTCGGCGCTGTCGCCGGGATGCTGGGCCAGATGACTCTTCACCGATGCCTGTCCTACGGCAGTCAGGGTCTTGTGGTTCAGGGACTTGTAGTGCAGCAGAACCGTGTCGCCCTTGGCCTGCTGGGCAAGGGACTTGAGGGCGGCGGCATCCAGAGTCAGCTCCGCGCCTTTGGTCTTCACCAGCACGCTGTAGCCCTTCTCCGCGGCGGCAGCCATGGAGGGCACGGGCAGGCTGATGGCCTTCATGCCGGCCTCGGTGCAGTTGAGGGTCACAAGGTTATCCCGGACGTAGCGCACGGCGTTGGAGAAGCCCTGAGGCGTGACCAAGAAATAATCCTGAGAAGTGGTATATTTCCGGCTGGTGGTCTTGGTTTTGGTGGTTTTGGTGACTGTCTTGGTGGTTTCCTTGATGGTGTAGGTTCCCTCAGAAAGCTTTGGGATGGTCACGGTGCGTTTGCCGCTGACCGTGCTCATGGTATAATCCACTTTTTTCCCGCTCAGAGTGATATCTGCCGCTGCGTAGGGGAAGTTGTCCAGTATGATTTCGTTAAGATAGAATTCATGCTTCTCGGAAACCTTGACTACATAGTAGCCGCTCTTTTTCTCCAGCTTAGGATAAGAGCCGTTGACAACAGTGTATTCACCTTTGGTGTGTGCGCCTATCGTGATCTGTTTCTTTGCCGAATCAAGCTTGTAGATGGTCCTTTTGTTACCATAAACCACATACGCATCCTTGAAATCACAGTTTGTAATAAAGTTAAAGCTCCAGCCGTTATTAACATGGGAGGCCTTTGAGCTAGAGAAGGTAATGTGCAGAGCTTCACCTTCCTCTTCGTCGATGTGGACTCCAAAGTCGATAACCTCAGTTGTGTTTCTACTTTCCGTCGTAGCCAACCATCTTCCTATTTCTGCGGTATCCTCGGTGCTCGTGCTAGCTTTTAATATGGATGCCATGCATATGGTAGAGGAACCAGAAAAGATATTAGACGTTAACGAGAGTCTTGACACTTCTTCATCAGCATCTTGTATTAAGCGAAAAGCGTACTTGGAACTGGAAGTGGTGAAACCACAATTTGAAACCGTCAGATTACAGCCGGGGTCTACAGTGACACTGTTACCAAATTTTATCCCGTCCAGACATACATTGGGTACGCTAACCCTAATGCCATCTTTCATATTTGTTTTCTTGTCTGCTGCGCCCTTCAGAATCAACTTCGCGCCATTGGAAAGCTGAACACGGCAGGTCACGCTGTCGAGGTCACCGACGGGCAGCACAAGGGTTAAATCACCGGTTTTGCTATAGTGGTTCGCCGTCAGGAAAGCATCGAACTTCGCCTGATCGGACAGGATTGTACTCAGCGTCGCGGCATCGGGAACCGTAATAGTGTTGGTGGCAGCGGCGGGCTCCGTAACGGCAACTTCCATGCGGTAGGTAATCCCGTCCTCTTCATAGCTCACCGTATAAGTGTCCGGGGTTTCGGAACTGAGGACACAATTTCCGTCCGTGCCCGGTTCGCCGATGGTCAGACCGGTCTTGTCGGATGTAAAGGTTCCAGCGTCAATCAGGCTTTCAGCCGCCGCTGCCGTGTAGAACCGGGCGAACAGGGTTTCTCCCGCTTCGAAGGTCAGTCTTGTCCGATAGTCCGTGCCATCCCCGGTCTGCGCGTACAGCTGGGCGGCTTTTCCTCCCTCTTCCGCCCCGGCAGGCAGAACCATGCCCCACAGCAGGCAGACAAGCATCAGTATCGAAAGAAATTTCCGCATAAAAACCAATCCTCCCCCCGTTATGTCATCATTATATCAGCTTTCCGGCAGATTGCAAGAGAGGTGTCGACATTACGCCGGTTAAATCCCGCACCATACCTTATATCATATCCGGCAGGGATGGCGGCCCTATATAGGCGGGGTTCCCGGAACCGTCCGCCGGACGTGTGCATATTTCATTGTGCTTTTTGCATAAAAATGAACTCTGATTTTTCCTTTTTGCGTAAGAAATAACGATTGCAATTTGATTTTCCATTGAGTATAATGTTCCTCATAAAGACAGATGTCCATATTCCATGGATACTTGTTTTAAGGAAGCTCTGAGAAATCGGCAAACGCTGACAGCGGGAGATTTTGGCCCAGCCGAAAGATATGGAAAGGGAGGAATACTGTATGTATTTCCCGTTTTCATCTCTGCGCGGATGGGACAAAAGATTCGCTGATCTGCCGCAGAGGGTTTCTCAAGAGATTTCGAAGATGGGAGGATATGAAAAATGAAAAAACTCACAGCGTTACTTCTGGTTCTGTGCATGGTTCTGTCCCTGTGCGCCTGCGGCGGCAGCGGCAGCGCTTCTTCCGGCGAAAAGGTCGTGAAGATCGGCGTCTTCGAGCCCTCTTCCGGCGACTCCGCTTCCGGCGGCAAGAAGGAAATCCTGGGTATGCAGTACGCCAACTCTCAGGCGCCTACCGTCACTCTGGGCGGCGAGACCTATAAGGTCGAGCTGGTCTACGGCGACAACGGCTCCTCCACCGACAAGGCTCCCTCCGCTGCCTCTTCTCTGGTCAGCGCCGGCGTGTCCATCGTCCTCGGCTCCTACGGCTCCGGTGTTTCCATGGCAGGCGGCCCCAAGTTTGAAGAGGCCGGCATCCCCGCCGTGGGCGTGACCTGCACCAACCCCAACGTCACCGCCGGCAACAGCTACTACTTCCGTATCTGCTTCCTGGATAACTTCCAGGCTGACGTTCTGGCCAACTTCGGCATGGATAAGTTCTCCGCCAAGACTGCCTACTGCCTGGGCGAGACTGGCAACGAGTACGACCAGGGCCTGATTGCTTTCTTTAAGCAGGTCTTTGAGGCCGCCGGCGGCAAGGTCATCACCGACTCCTTCCCCACCGGCAACTCCGACTTTAACTCCTACCTGAACAAGGCCAAGAGCGAGGGCGCCGATGTCATCTTCACCCCCGTGTCCATCGCCTACGCCGTTCAGATTCTGAAGCAGGCCGATTCTCTGGGCATTGAGGCCCCCTTCCTTGGCTCCGACACCCTGGATGATAACATGGTTCTGGAAGCTCTGAAGGGCACCAATCTAAAGGTCTACGTCTCCACCTTCTATCAGGAGGGTGGCTCCCCTGAATTCGACAAGGGCATCAAGGATTACATCAACGGCAGTTCCGAGGCTCTGGCTGCCAACGGTGGCAACGACACCATCTCCGCCGTCACCGCCATGGGCTATGACGCCTACTTCGTGGCTCTGGAGGCCATGAAGAAGGCCGACAGCCCCGACAAGGCCGCTCTGATGCAGATTCTGCCCTCCGTCACCTACACCGGCGTTTCCGGCGCCATCGCCTTTGACTCCGTGGGCGACGCCGTCCGTGACACCGCCTACATCAAGACCGCCGACACCGCCACCGGCACCTGGGTGCTGGAGACCGTGCAGACCGGTTCTCCGAGCTGATTATTTCGCCGCAATCGACTATTTCTGGCGGGGGCCCAAACGCCCCCGCCAACAGTCGTATTTTCAGTTGGAATTGACAATTGACAATGAACAATTGACAATTTAGAGAATCCCCTGCGGGGATAATTCAAAACAAAACGGCGGGCACAGGAACCCCGCCTGGGTTCATTATTTTCAATTCATCCTGAAAGGATACCACAATTGTCAACTGTCAATTGTCAATTGTCAATTTGTATTATCAACAGCTTATAAAGACAGGAGGTTCCCCATGGAACAACTGCTATCCACGGAATACATTGTATCCATCCTGCTCAGCGGTATCTCCCTCGGCGGACAGCTGGCCCTGATCGCCATTGGCTATACCATGGTTTACGGCATCCTGCGCCTGATCAACTTCGCCCACGGCGACGTGTTCATGGTCGCGGGACTTTTGGGTATCTACATCTCCGCGGCTCTGCCCATGTACATCGCCATTCCCATCGTCATTGCCCTGACCATCGGGCTGGGCTTTTTCATCGAGCGGGCGGCCTACAAGCCCCTGCGCAGCGCGCCGAGAATGTCCGTCATGATCTCCGCCATCGGCGTCAGCTACCTGCTGCAAAACACCGCGACGTATGTCACCGGCGGCCAGCCCATGACCTATCCCGCAATCAATGCCCTGACCAAAACCATCAATATCTGCGGGGCCTCCACCAAGCTGGTGGTCATTATCACCCCCGTGCTGGTGCTGGTGTTGATTGCCCTGCTGACCACCCTGATTAACCACACCAAAATCGGCATGGCTATGCGGGCGGTGTCCAAGGATTTTGAAACCAGCCGCCTCATGGGCATCAAGATCAACAACGTCATTTCCATGACCTTCGTCATCGGCTCGGCGCTGGCGGTGGTTGGCTCCATCCTCTACTTCACCACCTATCCTGCCATCACCCCCACGGCAGGCGCCATGCCCGGTCTTAAATCCTTCGTGGCGGCGGTGTTCGGCGGCATCGGCTCCATCCCCGGCGCGGTGATCGGCGCGTTCTTAATCGGCATCTGCGAGACCATCATCAAGGGCCTGCCGTCGAGCTGGAATGTGTCCGTGTTCTCTGATGCCTTTACCTTCGCGCTGCTGATTGTGATTCTCACCTGCAAGCCCACGGGCCTGTTCGGCGAGAAGGCCACCGATAAGGTTTAAGGAGGTGGACGAAATGCTGCAAAAAAACGAAAAACGTGCCGGCACCCTCCGGGCTATGCTCGCCATTATGGTGCTGCTGCTGTTTGTGATCGTGCTGGAAAACATCAGCAGCTGGATCCCCGGAATGCCCGCCATTTTCTCCCCCACCAGCCAGCTGTTTACCGTGCTGAAAAAAGGCGCGGTGTACTCTCTGGTTGCCGTGTCCATGAACCTGCTCAACGGCTTCACCGGCCTGTTCTCTCTGGGTCAGGCGGGCTTCATGCTGCTGGGCGCTTACACCTACGCGATTTTAACCGTCCCCATGGCCGCGAAAGATCAGGTCTACTACCTCTACGGCGGCTCCGCGGTGAAATTCTCTCTGGTTGACGCCTTCCAGAGTCTGTTCGGCACGGCCGGCTTCGGCGGCGCGGTGAGCATGATTTGCGCCGTGCTGGTGGGCATCGTCTGCGCCGGTCTGGTAGCAGCCCTGTTCGCCGCCTTAATCGGCACCCCCGTGCTGCGGCTGAAAAGTGACTACCTCGCCATTGCGACGCTGGGCTTTGCAGAGATTCTTCGGGCCATTTTCCAGTGGCAGACCCTTGGCCCCATCACCAACGGCGCCAATATGCTGAAAAGCTTCCCCACCTTTGCCGACTTCAACATCAAGAACGCCGCCGGTCAGGTGGTGCTGCGGCTGAGCACCTTCGTGCCCTTCCTATTGTCAATACTCTGCATCACCGTGATTGTGCTGCTGATTCACTCCTCCTATGGCCGGGCCTTTAAGGCCATCCGGGACGATGAAGTGGCTGCCGAAGCCATGGGCATCAGCCTGTTCAAGCACAAGATGCTGTCCTTTGTGATTTCCAGCTTCTTCTCCGGTGTGGGCGGCGCGCTGTTTGCCATGTACGTTTCCAACGCACAGGCCAAGGCCTTCACCTCCACCATGACCTATGAAATCCTGCTGATCGTGGTCATCGGCGGCATCGGCTCCATCTCCGGCTCCGTCATCGGCACCTTCCTGTATGTGGCCTGCTCCGAGTGGTGGCTGCGGTTCCTGGACGCCGAGACCTATATTGGCTCCTTCAAGGTGCCCCTGCTGCGCAGCGGCTTCCGGATGGTGGTCTTCTCCGTGGTCATTATGATTATCGTCCTGTTCTTCTCTCAGGGCATCATGGGCGAGAAGGAGCTGACCTGGGCCGGAATCGGAGGCCTGCTAAAGAAATTAAAGCCCAAAAAGAAAGCGGCGTCCGCCGGAAAGGAGGGCTAAGCCATGGATGAAAAAATGGTTCTTCGCATGGAGCATGTGACCATGCAGTTCGGCGGCGTTGTAGCCGTCAACGACCTGTCGCTGGACGTGCCGGAGGGAAAAATCGTGGCTCTCATCGGCCCCAACGGCGCGGGTAAGACCACGGCCTTCAACTGCATCACCGGCGTCTATCAGCCCACCAACGGCAGGGTGGAATTCATGGGCAAAACCATGATTTGCAGCCATCCCACGGGAAAGATGAAGAAAAATTATCTGGGTAAGGACGCTGAGACTTACGCAAACCAGAAGATTGTAGACCCCGCTCCCGACCATGTGGTGGAGCTGGGCATCGCCCGAACCTTCCAGAACATCCGGCTGTGGAAGAGCATGACGGTGTTTGAAAACGTGCTGGTTGCCAAGCATATGCGGGCCAAACAGAACGTATTTTCCGCCACCTTCCGCACCAACGCCAAAGAGGAGGCCCGGATGCGGGAGGAGACCATGGAGCTTCTCAAGGAGCAGGGGCTGGATCAGTACTGCGACGAAATCGCCACCAGCCTGCCCTACGGCCTTCAGCGCCGTCTGGAAATCGCCCGGGCGCTGGCTACCGAACCCAAACTGCTGCTTCTCGACGAGCCTGCCGCGGGCATGAACCCTCAGGAGACCCTGGAGCTGGCCCAGTACATTCAGGAGATTCGGGACACCCATCACCTGACGGTGTTCCTCATCGAGCACCACATGGATCTGGTTATGAAGATTTCCGACTACATTTATGTCATTGATTTCGGCAGCGAGATTGCCCGGGGCGTGCCCAAAGAGGTGCAGCACAACAAGCGGGTCATCGAGGCCTATCTGGGGGTGGCGGAGGATGAATAATATTCTGGAAATTCGGGATTTGCAGGTGCACTACGGCGGCATCGAAGCCGTGAAGGGCATTTCGCTGGACGTTCCCGAGGGAGAAATCGTCACCCTGATCGGCGCCAACGGTGCGGGCAAAAGCTCCACCCTCCGGGCCATCGCCGGACTGGTGAAGCCCAGCGCGGGCGCCATCACCTTTCAGGGCGAGGACATCACCGGTAAAGACAGCAATCTGATCGTCTCCCGGGGCATCACGCTGGTGCCCGAGGGACGGCGGATTTTCCCGGATATGACGGTGCTGGAAAACCTGAAGATCGGCGCGTATCTGCGCAGCGACGATCTGACCGACGACCTGAACTGGGTCTTTGACCTGTTCCCCCGGCTGAAGGAGCGCTCCTGGCAGGCCGGCGGCACCCTGTCCGGCGGCGAGCAGCAGATGCTGGCGGTAGGCCGGGCGCTGATGAGCCGCCCAAAGGTCATCATGATGGACGAACCCTCTCTGGGTCTGGCCCCCATCATCGTCCGGGGCATCTTCGACATCATCAAAGAAATTAACAAGCAGGGCGTGACGGTGCTGCTCATCGAGCAGAACGCCAACATGGCTCTGAAAACCGCCGACCGGGGCTATGTGATGGAAACCGGGCGGATCACCTTGACGGGCACCGGTGCGGAACTGCTCAGCAACGAAGCTGTGAAGGCGGCATATCTGGGAACCTGATTGCGCGAAAAAAGGAGGCTGCCAATGGCCAATGCCATTAAGATAATGACATAAGGCTAAAGGCCACACCTTCAAAGA
>CAMFBN010000018.1 GCA_945948535.1 uncultured Clostridia bacterium | reverse complement strand
CAGCCATGCGGCGCAGCTCTCGCAGTTCTGCAACCTTGGCTTCCAGTTCGTTCATACTCATGTGTTTTCCTCCTTGTATTTCGTGGAGGGGCGTGTTATAATATCGGTGCCCCTCTGTGGTGGTGTCCTCCCGTGCGCTTTGGTCGGCTTGGCGGGAGGACTTTTCTTTTTTCACCCATGTTGTAGCGTTTGAAAGGGGTCGCTTACCGGGTGTGCCCTCTGTTGTCCCCTTCGTTCTGGCTATATAATAACATACTGTACCCAGTATGTAAAGATGGGATATTGCACAAAGTGTACCCAGTATGTTTTGTTGGTTTTGTATACTGTACCCACTATGTTTTTTGTGCTATAATTGATATACTATATAATGACAATAGGAGGTGCAGCACATGAGCAAAACATCCAGCGCAGTAAAGGATCGGTACAACGCCAAGGCTTACGACGAAATCAAGGTCAGAGTGCCGAAGGGCCAGAAGGACAACATAAAGGCCCACGCAGATCGGTTCGATGGTGGCAGCGTGAACGGCTTCATATGCCGGGCCATCACTTCCCAGATTGCCGCAGACACCGCAGGCCAAGAGACCACCGCAGAATAAAAGAACGCCCCCGCCCAGATCGTTGTGACCTGTGGCGGGGGCGCTTGTTCTACTCCGGGGCGCGGCCTCGTGCATATATTGTATGGGCTGTGCCCTGTTGTGCTTCCTGTGTGCCTGGCACCGCTGGCCCTGCAGGGCAGGCCAATAAAGGACGGCGGCGCGGGGCAGGGCTATCTATCAATCAATCATGCCCCTTGAAGATACCCCCCCACCGGGGGATAGCGGAAAAACGGGTGGGCTACCCTATATATGTATAGATATATATGACACATACACCCCGCTTAATTTGACATTTCACCGTAAAAACACAGTATTCCAGAACAATATCATGTCAACACACCGCAGGGGGGGTGGCGAAAAAAGAGCCGGGGTGCTTTCGCATTTCCCGGCTCAAAAAATAATTCAGGTGAAAAACATTCTGGGTTCTGTGGCTGTGCAAACCGTCTACTTTCCATTCTGACGCTGGAAAACACGACTATTCCCAGTGTTTTTCAATTTTTCTGTGTGCGGTAATGAAAGCGTACCACCTGTTCTTTACTCAGAAAACTGCTAAAAAGGAAAATCGCACGGGCGGCCGGTCTTTCGTTATGTACGTTTAACATCAACTCTGTTTCTTTCGTAAACTTCATCAGAATAAGAGTTGATTATCATAAAAACCATCTTCAACAGGTTTTTTCTGCAAACTACTTTCTTTTCTTTTTGATCTGGCCAACCGGGAAGTATATATGCCGTAGATCTGTTCAAAGTTTCATTCAGCGCTTCCAGTTTTTCATATGCGCAGCTGTGGCCGAAAATCATTCTAGCAAGTTCAAAGAATTCATCAATCGGAGAATCAACATACTTGTATTCATCATAAACGCAGGTCAGCCAAAGCGCGAGGTCTTTCCAAAATAAAAAGCCTACTGACCGACTGTTTTTTGAAATTTTTTTGGGTGCGTAGTACTCGTTTAGATTTATACGGGCACCTGAGCGAGCTGATTCTAACATATTATTTATGCGTTTTTTTGCAAGGTAAGCTTCGCTGGACATTTTGCTGTATTTTTTACTTTCTATAAGATTGAACACAACAAACGAAACAAACAGACCAGCAAGAACACCAAGAATAAATTTTGGGTTTTCCAACAGCTCCATGTTCATACCTCCAATCTATTGCGTATTGTATCATTGCGATGGTACATTTTCAATGTATTTCCAAAAAGTTCATGGAATTTCATTTCTCATTATTTCTGTTAATTTCCACGGACGTACAGCCTTCTCGTTCCAGCAGCTCCCGGACTGCCTGAATAATCAGGCCAGACATAGACCTCCCTGTGGAGTATGCGTACTCCTTAAGCCGCTGCCGCTGTCCGGCTGGTAAGCGTACCGCTGTGAAATCGTAGTGCCTGCGCTTGTACTCCTCTGTGGCGAATTTCTGAGCCGGTGATACCAATGCTATCCCTCCTTCTGTGGTTGCTTGCCCCCCTCTTTCTAGCCATTGTTCGCAGTGTTCCCAGTATATCCCTCCCTGCAGAATGCCCTCCTTCCTGCCCTCGTTATCCTTTATTTGGGCGTAGGAATGATTGCTTTTTGCGGGGTATTTCTGAGAATTGTATGAGGGGAAATGTAGTTTGTAGGCATATAACGATTGCCTGTGAATGTGGGCTTTTTGAGGGGGTTTTGTAAATGTCCGTTTTGGCGGACTAATACATACTGCGCACGGTCTGCGCCCCTAAAAAAGAATTATCGGCCGGATTTCTTCTTGTCCATGACCTTTACTGCGTGGTTGTAGACCTTCCGCAGCTCCTGCAGATCCATGCGCTGCAGTTTCTGAATTATGCTCACGGTGAGGGTGTGTTTCAAATCGTCCGCTCGTTCATCCTTCGGCGTGGTTTTCCGTGGCTTGGTTGTCATGGTCGTTCTCATATGTGTCCTCCTTTGGTAGGGTGGCGGTGGCGGAAAAAGGGGTGGGGCACTCCGAAACGGAGGCCCCGAAAAAAATAATAAACCCCAGAATAATCCCGGTCAGGCCTCGGCCGGTTCCTCCGGTGCTTCCTCCGGTGCTTCCTCATCCGTGCCGGGGCTGCGCTGCTCGGTACCCATGCGGAACGGCCACAGCGGGCAGTTGGTAGCGGGGCATCGGCGAACCTCTGCGCGAATGCCGCCGGAACAGTCCAGGCATTTTGCCTTTATCGCCTGCTTGCGAGTCTGCTTCTGATCGGACATTACAGGCCCTCCAGACCATTGAGCGCATCCCTCAAGGCTCGTGCTTCGTCTGCATCCAACGTAATGCCCTTGCCCATCTTGATCCCCTCGTCGAAGTGCATCCAGACGCGGATATCGTACTTGGGAGCTGCGCCGTTGTAAGCAACCATGTTCAACTCTTTGGTGCGGTAGCCCGCCTCTTTCAGAGTAACGATGTGCTGGGTGATTTCATAATCAAACTTCTTTTCGTTAGCCATTTATAATCCTCCTTGGCTGTCATGGGGCGCTGGGTATAAAAATAACCGTAGCTGCCCGATTTTACTTTTCGGGTTGCTCCGGCTCTAAGCTCTGGCGAAAATCAATGATGGTTTCTTTTTTGCACCATGTACACCACAGCGGGAAAGAAATCATTTCAGTTTCCTGGTATACCATGGTCTTTGTTCTGCGCCCACATTTTGGACAGAGGATGAAGCCCCGTTTATTTGCCTCAGCCGTCATGCTGCGGGCCTCTCTGGGTTCTCCCCGTTATCTGAATATCTGCAATCGCAGATTTCGCATGGGTCTAAATACGCCCCGCAATCCGGGCAAATCCTGTACATAGTTCCTCCTTTAAAGAATCTCACTGGTTTTTAAGATATTCATGCACCGTCAGAAACACAGAAGTTGAGCAAGTTAAAGATTCCCTTAGAGCCGCAACAGGTTTTTAACTTGTCCACATGAGCATCTTAAAACTGAAAAGCCATTTAATTTGCTCAAACTTTGGTTTAACTTGCTCACCTGAGCAAATTAAAAAACCGTTGGTACTCTAAGAGATTTCTTTAATTTGCTCATTTCCCTCAAGCTGACGGGGAATCGAACGGTGTTGGTTCATCATAGGGTAATTCTTGGAACGCTTCTGTGTCGGATTCTTTGAGCCGCGTATACCACACTCGATCCTTTTTCTTTGCACTGCCGGTGGAGTAAAACTCAATAGCGTTATCCTTCTTGAGTTCGTCCCTTGCACGTCTGAAGGTGGAATATGAATGTCCATGGTTCTCCGCATCGCGCACCAAATCATCGGACTTCATGCAGTGGTCTTGAGCGGCATCCAGCGTCCGAAGGATAAAGTCCCGGCAATCCTCTCTTTTTGGCGTAGATTTCGCCACAACAGCATCCAACATATACTCCTTGTCCCGCTTCCAGCTCGTTCCCTCCCGAACAATCTGCCCGGCACCGTCGATGGAAAATAGCATTGTCTCTTGAAGCTGCTCGTAATTATTCTTTTCGTTGGACAGATATCGGACGCCTTGGCTCTCCGTGTACCCCGCCATAATAACAGACCGGGAAATGTCCCACAGGTCTGCACTGTCCGCGATACGATCCCGCCCATAGGCGCCTTTGCGCTTGTTGGTATGGCAAATCACAAGGAAGGTTGTCCCGGTTTCTTCGCCCAGGGCAATCAGCGGTGCCATGCAGTCCCGCATTTCATTTCGGCTGCCCATATTGACTTTCGGAGGAATAAACCCCTGAACAGGGTCAAATACGCATACATCCGGCTTATAATACCTCACGAAGCGTTCCATTTCAGCCGAACCGAATTTGAAATTGTGCAGTGCGCCCTCTTTATCGGCGGTGATATCCATTGCGATTATGTTCTTCATGTTGGCTCCGGCTTCCCTCAGTTTCTTCATCAGTTTTTTACTGACGGAATCCTCTGTGGTACAGAATGCAACCTTCATTGGTTTGCGCTTCTGTCCTTCTGAATCCAATACGCAAGTGCGGCCGGAGCTGAGCGCCGCAACGATATTGCACCATAGAGTTGTTTTTCCAACACCGCCATCTGCCGCAATCAGCGTAATCTGACCATCTGGAACCCATCCCGGAATCAGCCATGTGGCTTCTTCTTCCTGGAAGTCCGTCAGCGGCTTAAAGAGCGACAGGAACTTGTCCGGCTCCGTTGCGGGCGGCGACCACTCCGGCGTAGCGTGCAGCACATCCATGACCTTCTGCATGGCGGCATCCTCGCCAAATCGGAGAAGCAAATCGGATATGTCGCCCTTCTCCGGGATGTCTGGCCATGCCTGCTTCAGATCCACGACCCATATTTTTTCCGCATTGCCGTGAAGCTTCCCGGCGCACATCTGGGCGTATTTCTGCCCCGGCGCGTCATTGTCCGGGAGAATGACCACCTGTTTCCCGCGAAATGCAGAATCATAGGATTCTTCCCATTTGCTCTGCGAACCATCCGGCAGGCTCATGGCAACCAAGCCGGCTTTTTTGAGGTTCTCCACATCCTTCTCGCCCTCAACAAGGAAGAAGATATTGGGCAACTCTGTGTGACTCTGGTACAGTCCTGGTGCAATATTCTGTCGCCCCTTTTCCCATCTGTCACCCTCCTTATGGAGCCATGAGCAAAATTTGGAGCCGTCAGAACGGCGATATTTCACCTTTTTCAGCTGTCCCCCGGCATAGACATACTCCGCCTCTTTTGCTGGCTTTGGGCCACTGCTGGGGGCATTATAGGTTGGGTATGTACTGTGGCGGGCATCGTCTGCAAACAGGTCGGTCATTGACAGGCCCATAGCCCCCACGATACCCTCCACGGAACATCCGGCGAAGCATTTCAACAGGATCTTGTTTTCTTGCCCTATGCTCACCGACAGGCTTTGCGTAGAATCGTCGTGGCATGGACAGCGGGCCATATAATTTCCATTACGACCTTTTACGCCCTCCAAACGCTGGAGGATTTCTGTCATTGTCAACGGGCATCACCTCACATCAATTCGGCGAATGCTGGGGCCGGAAATCACGGTGGTGGGTTCATTGTCACAACCGTCTGCGCATTGAAGGAAACGAACCAAATTCGGGTAGAATATCAGGGCCTTTTGTCCAACCTTCCGTGCCGGGACTGCTCCTGTTCTGACCCATCGACGTACGCTGTATTCCGTAACAGGCAGTCCATCAGCCTTTGCCCGCTGGACTGCTTCACGAATTGTCACCACATCAGGCATCAGCACTCACCACTCTTAGCCAGTTTTTCAATAACTGCCAGAATTTTTGCTTTTTCATCCCCCGGTAACTCTTTGCGCAGTTTCCGGGAAAAGTGTGTTTCGGAAATTCCAAGGGCTTCCGCCACCTCATACCCAAACAATCGCGACCGCTTTATGGCTTCCCTTATTTCTAAATTGTTCATAATATCCTCCTCAAAGATAATTATTGTTGACTTTATTATATAATAGGTATATAATATTTTCAAGGAGATCTTTGTATACTAAACTTATCTTTAATCGTATGGAGGTTTATTTTTTTATGGATGATGTTTATGATTTTAAGTGCCGTGAAGCGTCACGCCGTTTCATAGAAATACGCATACAAGCTGGAATGACGCAGGAACAATTAGCGGAAAAATTAGGTGTATCATTGCAAACGATAAAGAATTACGAAAAAGCAGGGTCGGGAAATGTTCGTGACACAGCAACCGATACCAGATCAAACGCAATCGCCGGAATGAAAATAGAAACTCTTTTCAGAATGGCAAAACTGTTCAATGTTTCTGCTGATTATTTGATGTGCATTTCAGACATAAAAAGCTCAGACTACGACATTCAAAAAGTACACGAATTTACCGGTTTGTCACAAGATGCAATAGAATCGATTGTTTCTATCATGCGACAGGAGGATTCTCCACATGAGAAGATGGATATTTTAAACTGGTTGTTTTCGAGCGGCTGGCTGTCCATTAGCATATTAGAAAGACTGGAGGATTTAGGATTTTTTGCGCAGGAGTTTCATGCCGCAAAAATACAGTGCCCTGATTATTCTCCAGAAATGGGTTATTCGGACTATTCTCTTAGGTGCAAAGAATCAGAGGATGCGTTGGAGTTGTCGCTATATAGAGCAAATAAAACATTTAATAAACTCATGGAACAATTTGTTGATTATATTTGCACACAATCTGAAATAGAAAAATGGGATGCAATTGCGTCATCTGAAATAGAAAAACTGTATTCATTGGAGTAGTTGACGATGCTGTAAATCAGGAAGGAATAAACAGAATAGGTCAAATTCAGAACACTATAGAAGGGACGAACAATGGCAACGATTGAAAAGCTATCAGGTAAAAATGGAACTTCCTACCGCATCACCGTATCCGGCGGATTTGACACAGCTGGGAAGCGCATACGCCACAGAATGACCTATAAGCCGGAACCCGGCATGACTGCCAGGCAGACAGAAAAGGCTGTCCAGAGGGCAGCAGCGGACTTTGAGCGCAGTATAGAGCAGGGCTATGCACTGGACAACCGGCAGACCTTCGCAGAATATGCGAATTATGTACTTTCCATGAAGGAGCGCACCGGCACAAAGCACCGCACGGTGGCGGGCTATCGGCGGCTGCTTGAGCGGACAAATCAGGCAATCGGTCACATGGCGGTGCAGGATATCCGGGCCGTGCATCTGAACCGCTTTTACCAGAACCTTGCAGAATCCGGCATCCGGGAAACTGCCGCCCGTGCCGTTCCAAAGGCAGATTTGCGGGCAGCTCTGAAAGAAAAGAAGCTGTCTATGGCGAAGGTTGCCCGGCTGGCCGGTGTAGCGGAATCCACGGTGAACGCTGCCGGGAAGGGGGAAGCCATTCTCAAGGAAAAGGCGGAGCAAATCGCCAAGGCGGCAGGCATTCCATTTGAGAAGCTGTTCACCGCAGACGAACGGGACGAACCTCTTTCCTCCACCTCCATTCTTGCCTACCACCGATTTATTCACATCGTTCTGGCACAGGCTGAGCGGGAAATGTTGGTGCCCTACAACGCCGCAGACAAGGCAGTCCCGCCACAAAAAGAAAAATCGGAGGTTGGAACATTCCAAACCTCCGAACTGATTGCCATTCGTGACGCTGCCGCCAAGGAGCCTATCAAATGGCAGATGCTTATTCACTTGCTCATGATCACCGGGTGCCGCCGTGGTGAAATCGTGGGGCTAAAGTGGGATCGTGTCAACTGGGCAGATTCCTCCATCCGTATTGACACCACACTGCTGTACACCCCGGACAGGGGCGTGTATGAATCCTCCACCAAGACAGGCGCAGAGAGGACAATCAAGCTTCCAAAGGAAACCATGGAGCTGCTCCGGCAGTACAAGCTATGGCAGCTGGAAACCCGGCTGGCCATGGGTGACCGCTGGAAGGACACGCCCTATGTGTTTACCGGCGAATGTGGCGGCTGCATGGCCCCTGACACCCTCAGCGGATACCTGACCCGGTTTGAGAAGAAATATGGCCTGCCGCACATCCACGCCCACAAGTTCCGCCACAGCATGGCCTCCGTCCTGTACTTCTCCGGCGCAGACCCGGTAAGCATTTCCAAACGGCTGGGACACGCCCAGGTCAGCACCACCCAGAACATCTATTCCCACCTGATCGAACAGGCCGACACCCAGTCGGCAGAGCGGATTGCGGATGCTATATTCCGCACGGAAAAGAAGCTGGGGTGACCCAAAATTTTGCAATTGACCCAAAAATGGCCCAAAATCAAAAATCAGGCAAAAGCAAATCATACCTAAAAGTACGAAAAAAGCCCGGAATCATTACGATTCTGGGCTTTTCAGGTGGTACGCCGGAAGGGACTCGAACCCCCGACCTACTGATTCGTAGTCAGTCACTCTATCCAACTGAGCTACCGGCGCATGTCTTAAGCGACTGAGATATAATAGCATACCGATTTCAAAATTGCAAGCCTTTTTTTCAAAAAAGCCAAATATTTTTCTGCCGCCCCTGAGCGGTTGACACAGCCCGTGCCGGTATTGTAAAATAGCGAAAACGTGAAGGAGGCGGTATCGTGGCGGCAATATGTGATCTGACCGGGCTGCCCGGGCTTTTGCTGCCCTGGTATGGGGAACACCGCCGCGAACTGCCCTGGCGGGCAGACCGGCAGCCCTACCATGTCTGGCTGTCGGAGATCATGCTCCAGCAGACCCGCGTGGAGGCGGTGAAGGGCTACTATATCCGTTTTCTGACAGCGCTGCCGGACATTCCGGCGCTGGCCCGGTGCGATGACGAGGTGCTGCACAAGCTCTGGGAGGGGCTGGGATATTACAGCCGGGTGCGGAATCTGAAAAGGGCCGCACAGGTCGTTATGGAGCGCTACGGCGGCGTGTTCCCGGAAAGCTACGCTGAGGTGCTTGCCCTGCCAGGCATCGGCGAGTACACCGCCGGGGCCATCTGCTCCATCGCCTTCAATCAGCCCACCCCGGCGGTGGACGGAAACGTGCTCCGGGTTCTCGCCCGGCTGCTGGACAACCCCTCCCCCATCGACCTGCCGGAGACAAAGCGCCGGGTCACGCAGCTGCTTTCCGGGATCTATCCAAAAGAGGCGGGGGATTTCACCCAGGCCCTGATGGAGCTGGGCGCCACAGTCTGCGGCCCAAACCGGGTGCCTGACTGTGAACACTGCCCCTGTAAGGGAATGTGTCTTGGCTTTCAGCGGGGTACAGCGGCGTCCCTGCCGGTGAAATCCCCCAAAAAAGCCCGGCGACAGGAGGACAGAACTGTATTTATTCTCAGCTGTGACGGCTGCTTCGCTCTGGAAAAGCGCCCGGAAACGGGGCTTCTCGCCGGACTGTGGCAATTTCCCAACGTGGCCGGAAAGCTGAACACACAGGATGCGCTGGACGCGGTCAGCGCCATGGGGCTGCACCCCAGGGAAATTCTGCGGGAGACGGAGAAAATCCACATTTTTACCCATATTCAGTGGAATATGAAGGGCATCTATCTGGAAGTTGATGCGTGCGGCGGCAGCTTCCAATGGTTTACGGAAAAAGAAATTAATTTGCAGGCGGCGCTGCCTACGGCGTTCCGCCAGTTTTGGGAGAGATAGAAATGTACGACTACCATATGCATTCCCGGGTATCCTTTGACGGGCACGACACAGGTCTTTCCATGGCCCGGGCAGCGACGGACGCCGGGCTGAAGGAAATCTGCTTTACGGATCATATCGACTATGACCCCTTCGGCACCATGGGCAATATGGCCTTTGATACCGCTGCGTATAACGCCGAATACGATTCTCTGGAGGTTCCGGGACTGAAGATCCGGCGAGGTATGGAATTCGGCATGACCCGGGATAACCGCGACCAGTTCCGCAAGGACGTAAGCCGCCGGGATTTTGATTTTGTTCTCGGCTCCATCCACTTTGTGGATGGGCTGGATGTGTATATGCCTCCCTTCTGGGAGGGGAAAACCGTGTTTCAGGCCGAACGGCGGTGTCTGGAGGAAACGCTTGCCTGCGTGCGGGTGCACACGGACTATGATGTGCTGGCACACCTGACCTACATCGGCAAAACCATGGCCCATCCCTGCCCCCGGCCTGTGGAGTTTTCCGACCACCGGGAGCTGATTGACGAAATCCTGCGCACCCTTGCGGATAAGGGCAAGGGTCTGGAGCTGAACACCAGCGGCCTTGACCGCTGCGGCGGGTATCTCCCCACGGCGGACTATTTCCGGAGATTTAAGGAACTGGGCGGCGAGATCGTCACCGTGGGGTCGGATGCCCACCAGTGCGCCAGGGTGGGGCAGTATTCCAACGAGGCCTGTGAGCTTCTCAAGGATATTTTCGGATATGTGTGCACCTTTGAAGGACGAAAGCCCATTTTCCATAAGTAAGAACAGCAGACACAGGGGAACGATACCGAGCGATACCCTATGGTGTAACGAATACCGGATCGCCATGCACGCATTATCAGGCGGCATTGCCGCCCCTTGCATTTTTCTCTTAAATATGGTAAAATTCTGATACTAAGGTAGTCATTTGCGCTTATTTCAGAAAAAGGATGTGTAGACATAGAATGAAAAAGCTGAGCCGCGGCGCTTTTGAGGATATGAAGGGCTTCGTCCGGGTGGCGGAAACGCTGCTGGAAATCCTGATTCTCACGCTGGCCTACTATATTGTCTGGATGAAGGGCTACGATCTGGCCTATTTCGCCTACAAGGGCAAGTATGTGCTGATGGGCGTGTACGCCGTTCTCCTGTACGCCCTGTTCCTGAACTCCGAATGCACCATGTTCGGTCAGCTCCACCGGGGCGATCTCATCATGGGGCAGATCATCTCCATCTGTCTGGTCAATGCCATCACCTATCTTCAGCTGTGCCTGATCGCCAACGGGATTCTGCCGCTGGCCCCCATGCTGGCGCTGACCGGTGCGGATATCGCCATCGCCATTGTGCTGATTCTGCTGTACACCAGCCTGTATCACCGGCTGTACGCGCCCCACGATATGCTCCTCATTTACGGTCACCGCCGGGGCGTGGAGCTGAAAATCAAGATGGACGCCCGAAAGGATAAGTACAACATCAGCGGCCTGATTTCCTCCGACGAAGGCTACGACAAGATCATTCAGGAAATCCCCAAGTATGATGCGGTGGTCATTAACGACGTGCCGGCCCAGCTGAGAAACGACCTGCTGAAATACTGCTACCGCTACCGGGTGCGCACCTACGTCTCCCCAAAGCTCACGGACATCATGCTCCGGGGCGCACGGAACATCACCCTGTTCGATACGCCCCTGCTTCTGGTCAAGGGTACCGGCCTGACTCCGGCGGAGCGGGTGACCAAGCGGGCCATGGACATTCTTATCAGCGCCATCGTGCTGCTGATTCTGTCGCCGCTTATGCTGCTGATTGCCGCCGCCATCAAGCTGGAGGACGGCGGGCCCGTATTCTTCCGGCAGAAGCGCCTGACCCGGCATGGGCGGGAATTTGACATTCTCAAGTTCCGCAGCATGGTAGTAGACGCGGAAAAGTACGCCGGGGCCGTGCTGGCTACGGACAATGACCCCCGGATCACCCGGGTGGGCCGGATTATCCGTCCCTTCCGCCTCGACGAGCTGCCCCAGCTAATCAACATTCTCAAGGGCGACATGAGCATCGTCGGCCCTAGGCCCGAGCGGAAGGTCATTGCCGACGAATACTGCAAGGACATCCCCGAATTTGCTTACCGGCTGAAGGTTCGGGGCGGTCTGACAGGCTATGCCCAGATCTACGGAAAATATAACACCAGCGCCTACGACAAGCTGCGGCTGGATCTCATGTATATCGAAAACTACTCGCTGCTTCTGGATATCAAACTGATGATTCTGACCATCCGGATTCTCTTCAGCAAGGAAAGCACCGAGGGCGTAGACAAGGCAAAGGAAAACCAGAAACTGGCGGACGAGCTATTGAAGGAACTGGATCAGGATAACTGATAAAACTGCCCCCATAACCTTCCCCCTGGGGGAAGGTTATTCCGCTTTTGTGGCCGCCATACCGTCAAGATGAAGGGAGTGCATCCTTATGAAAGAGCGAAAACCCAGCGGAAACAGCATTTTACGTGTCGTATTTGTGGCGCTTTCCTTCCTGCTGCAGATTGTCTGGCTGCTGGCGCTGACCATCAAGCTCAACGCGTATTCTGCGGTGCTGTCCGCCATGACTACGGTGCTCAGCCTTCTGGTGGTGCTGCGGCTCAACAGCAAGCACACCAACACCGCCATGAAGGTGCCCTGGATCATGCTGATTCTGGTGCTGCCGGTGATGGGTCTGAGCCTGTACCTGCTGGTGGAGATACTGGGAAACCCCGGCGTCGGCAAGCGCCTGCGCGCCGTCCGGGAGGACATGAAGGACGAAATTCCCGAAAATGCTGACGCCGCTCTGGAGCATCTGGAGCAGACCGACCTTCCCTCTGCCAATCAGGCCCGGTATCTTTGGAACTGCACCCGGTGGCCTGTGTATGAAAACACCGCCGTCACCTTCTACGCCGAGGCAAAGGACGCTTTCGAGGCCATGAAGGCCGATTTGGAAAAGGCGGAAACCTTCATCTTCATGGAGTATTTCATCGTGGAGGACAGCACCTGCTTCTGGGAAATCGAGGACATTCTTGTCCGCAAGCAGGCCCAGGGCGTGGAAGTCCGATTCCTATACGATGATATCGGCTCCGTGGGCAAGGTGAACATGATGTTCGCCAAGCGGCTGTGCGAGGAGGGCATCGCCTGCCGTCCCTTCAACCCCGCCCTTCCCCTGCTGAACATTTTCCTGAACCACCGGGATCACCGGAAGATCACCGTCATTGACGGAAAGGTGGGTTTCACCGGGGGTTACAATCTGGCGGAGGAATACTTTGGCCGGAAGCACCCCTACGGTCAGTGGAAGGACACGGGTCTGCGGCTGGAGGGCGAGGCCGTGCGCAGCCTTACCGCCGCGTTTCTGGAGCTGTGGAGCGTTCAGGCCCACCATACGGAAAATTACAGGCAGTATCTGGATATCGTCCATACCGTTCCCGCAAAGGGCTTCGTCCAGCCCTTTTCCGACAACCCCTTAGGGCAGGAGCGGGCGGCGGAGGAGGTTTACCTGAACCTCGTCTCCCAGTCCAACCGGCAGCTGTATTTCATGACGCCCTATCTCATCATCACCGATGAGATGAACCGCGCGCTGCGGCTTGCCGCCAAGCGGGGCGTGGACGTACGCATCATCACCCCGGGCATTCCCGACAAAAAGCTGGTTTACGCCGTGACCCGCTCCTATTACGCCGCCCTTGCCGAGCAGGGGGTGCGGATTTATGAGTACACCCCCGGCTTCTGCCACGCCAAGCAGTGCCTGTGCGATGGGCGCATTGCCACGGTGGGCACCTCCAATCTGGACTACCGGAGTCTGTACCACCACTTTGAAAACAACGTGGTGCTCTACGGCTGTGATGCCATCACTGACATTGCCGCGGATTTTGCGAATACCTTCCCCCAGTGCCGGGAGGTCACGGAAAGCTACCGGGCCGGACGGGGCGCCGTCCTGCGGACCTGGCAGTATATCCTGCGCCTGTTTGCCCCGCTGATGTAACTTCATAAGAAAACGACCGTCTGCTATTTCAGCAGGCGGTCATTTCCTTCCATATTGTAACCGGAATTCCCTCTTCCCGGGCCAGTTTCAGTAGTTTCCCGTTTCCTTCATTCATCTGTCCCAGCGGCGTGCCCGCGTCGATCACCGCCGCGCATTGCCGCAGCAGCCGGGCCGCCTGCGCAAAATGCGCATCCGTCATTTCTTCAAAGGCGGGAACCGATACCACCGCGCTTGCCAGCGTCTGGGCTACCTGAAAATCTACATCATTTTCAAACAGGATTCCCGTAGCAAAGGGAATCCCCTTTTTTTGCAGCTCCCGGTACACCGGAATTCCAAAGCCCGCCCCGGCAATCACAAACACCCGGGGTTTCCCCTCGGGTTTTGGCATCTCCACGCTGCCGAACAGCCGGTTGTAGCTGCCGGCTTCCATGTCGTAAAGAGACTCGATGGCATGGCTTTGCAGCACCTGCTCCGGGGTGCCGAAGCCTGCAATGGTCTCTCCTTTGACGCACAGCAGATAATCCGAGACTTTCGCGGCGAGGTCGATTTCGTGCAGCGACAGGATCACGGTAATGCCCTTTTCCCGGGCCATTTCCCGCAGAATGTCCAAAAGCTCAATTTTATAGCGGATATCCAGATAAGCCGTGGGCTCGTCCAGCACGATGACCTCCGGCTCCTGACACAGTGCCCGGGCCAGCAGAATCCTCTGCCGCTGCCCGTCGGACAGGGCCGAAAAGTCCCGCTGGGCCAGTTCCAGCCCGTGGACACGCTCCATCGCCTCCCAAACCGCCGCCTTGTCTTCTTCCGTCAGGCGCCCAAAGAGGTTCGTATAGGGATAGCGGCCCATGGCAACGACCTCGGCGCAGGTGGTCAGCTCCGGCCGAATACGGTCGGTGAGTACCACAGCCACCTGCTTTGCCAGCTCCTTGGGCTGCCACTGCTGTAAGCTCTGCCCGCCAACGAACACCCTGCCGGAGATGGTCTGCAAATGCCGGGTGATGGACTTTAGGATGGTGGATTTTCCCGCGCCGTTGGGGCCGATGAGGGTCAGGATTTTTCCCTTCTCCAGCCGGATGTTGATGTCATGGATCAGGATGTTTCCGTCATAGCCCACCGCCAGGTCTTCCGTCTTAAAATAGGGTTCCATGTCACACCTCCTGCCGTTTCCGCCGGATCATCATATAGATCACCACAGGCGCGCCGAAGATGGAGGTCACGGTGCCGATGGCAAGCTCCGTGGGGGCGAACACCGTCCGGGCCAGCAGATCGCAGAACACGCAGAACACCGCCCCGCAGAAAAAGGAGGCGGGAATCACATAGGCGGGCTTGGAGGATTTCAGCAGGCTCCGGGTAATGTGGGGCACCGCGATGCCCACGAAAGAAATCGGTCCCGCCAGAGCCGTCACGCAGGCAGACAGCAGGCTGGACAGCAAGATCAGGACGACCCGGAAGGGCTTGACCCGAATGCCCATGCTCTGGGCGTAGCCCTCCCCCAAAGCATAGGCGGAAATGGGTTTGCACAGAGCCAGCGCCCCCAGAATCCCCGGCAGGCACAGTGCCGCCGACAGGCCCACATCCTCCCAGCTGGCCCCAGAGAAGGTGCCCATAGACCAGTTCGTCAAGTTCACCACATCGTGGTCGTCGGCAAAGGTGACACAGAAGTCCGTCACCGCGCCGCAGATATAGCCCACCATGATGCCGATGACCAGCAGCATAGACATGGAGTGAACCTTCTGGGAAAACAGCAGAACCACGGAGGTAATGAGCAGCGACCCGGCAAAGGCCGCCAGAATCAGCGTCACCGGACGGACGCTGCCTAAGAATTCCGCAAGGAAAATCAGAGTAATGCCCACCACCATTTTCGCGCCGGAGGAAATGCCCAGCACGAAGGGCCCCGCAATGGGGTTGCGGAAAAACACCTGCAGCAGATAGCCGGACACAGACAGGGCCCCGCCCAGAATCGCTGCCAGCAGCATCCGGGGAATGCGGATGCGGAACAGAATCTGGCTCTCCGTGGAGCTTCCCACGCCGTGACGCAGTCCGTCCCAGAGCATGGCATAGATCTCGCCGGGGCGGATGGAGACGGAGCCGATATTCACATTCAGCACCAGCGCCAGCAGAAGCAGGCCCCACAGCAGCGCCATGACGCCCCAGAACCTGCCCGGATTGCCCAGCCGCAGGGTTTCCGTGTTTTCTTTCATTCCCGATTTTCTCCCTTATTGCAGTCTATAGAGGAAGGGCAGCTGGGTAAGGCCGTCCGCCTCCCCGGAGAAGATTTTCCGGAAGCTCTGGATCATCTGGCCCAGCTGGGTGGTTTCCTGATACATATTTTTCTGAGTGCACCAGACGTTGCCGTTGCGCACCGCCTTGAACTGGGCCAGCAGTGCGCTCTTTTCCAGCAGCTCCTCCATGGAGTGAATCTCACCGCCGATGGTGCTGTTGTAAATGATATAATCCGCGTCTTTGGCTGCGGCAAAGAACTGCTCCATCTCGATATTGACCGTAGAAGTTTTGGTTTCCCTGTCGCCAAGATCGCTGAAGACATACCTACCCCCCGCCAGCTCCAGCATTTTGGTAACGTAGTCCCCGCTTTTTCGGGCCACTACATAGCCGGAGGAGCTGATGTGGAAAAAGGCCACGGTTTTCTGGGGATTTTCCCCCTGTAAGGCATCGTTCAGGTAGGCCACCTGCTCGTTGAACAGCGCCTCGGCCCGGTCTTCCTCATTCAGCAGCGCGGCGTAGAGCTTCATCCACTCCGTGCGGCCCAAGGGGTGCTCCTCCATGCTGGACTGGTCGGTGAGCACCGCGATGCCCAGTTCCTCCAGCTTCTGCTTGACATCGGAGGCGTGACCGATCATCATGGACTCCACCGCCAGCGGACAGCTGTGGGACAGGAGCATTTCATAATCCGGCTCGCTGTACTTTCCGGCATAGAGGATTTTCCCTTCCTCCATGGCCTTGCGGGCATTGTCAATATACCAGCTCTCCGCCCGGGAGCCGGACAGGGTAATGGCATCCAGCCGGTTCAGGGCGTCAAACAGGCACATGGAGGAGGTTGCCGCCAGATAGATATTCTCAATGGGCTGGTACAGGGGCACCGCGTCCTTGGGCGCGGATTCCGGCACCTCACTGCCCTCGGGGACAACCAGAAATTTGCTGCCGTCCGCCAGAGAAATCAGCTTATAACCACCGGAATAGTAGTCCACCTGAAACTGGGTGGCAAATTGCAGGGGCATGCTTCTCTCCGGCACCCAGTCGCTCTGGGGTGCCTCGGTTTGCGTCCCGGCACAGCCGGTGAGCAGCAGCGCCAGAACCAGCGCCCATAAGGTCAGTTTTTTCATTTCGCAGCCAGGCTGGCGCTGTCAAAATACAGCGTGTAGTCCACCAGATGGGGCTGGCTCATGGCGACGGTGGAGGCGCTGACCGCCAGCTCCGTGTCCAGCGTTACGGGAATTTCGAAGGTGGAATTTCCCTCTGTCTGGATGGGATCATACTGGGTGCCGTCCACAATCATGTACTCATAGTTGGGGCTGCTCCATTCGATGGTGGCAGTGAGTGTCTTTCCATCGGAGACAATTTTCGCGGGAGAGGTGACGCTGGCCCGCCCGGAGCCACCGGACAGAACCACCTCACAGGTGTACGTCCCTTCCTGGAGAACCGGGTTCTGCACGCTGACCCGGTGGTCATACCACACGCCCTTGGTGCCGATCAGAGCAAGGTCAAATTCCTGCCCCACAGAGGCCACCGGCACGTCAAAGCCGAATACCTCCTCGCTGAGGCCGTCGGAATAGGTCACGGTGTCCACCGTGTGCTCCAGCAGCACCGCGCCGGGCTTCTGGGCGTCCTCGGCAGTACCTACATAGAGATTCACAATGTTCGTGGAACGCAGACTCACATGCAGGGTCTGCACGCCGCCGCTGACGGTCAGGGTTCCCTTGCCGTCACAGGCCTCGTTGGCCCGGAACATACTGCTGTCCGTCACGAAATCCACGGTATACACGCCGTCCGGGAGCACCCGGATGGTTTCTTCTTCGGGTTCCGTCTCCGCTGCCGTGGTGACGGGCACCGTTGCTTCCGTAACCTGCGCGGTAGTTGGCGCCGCCGTCTGGACAGGCTCGGCAGCCGCGCCGCAGCCCGCCAGCAGCAGGCAGGCCAGCAATCCAGAAATCAGCTTCCTCATCTTGTTCATACTCCGTTCTCCTATTCCATGAAAATCTGCATCGTATGGGGTGCCATCTCCCGGAGGCGGATTCCCGCCTCCGGGACGGGATATTATCCGATCACAGCCCGGGTATGGGCAACATAGAGGTCCTGAACCTCCGCAATGCTGCCAAGGCCCGCAATCTGGGCGGTAACGCTGTCAAAGCTGCCATCGGCTTCAAACAGACTCTTCCAGGAGTCCTCTTCGTCACCTGCCATGTCGTTGTTGGCATGGTCGCCAGCAACCACCATCAGGGGCCGCAGAATCACATTCTTATAGCCGGCGGCCTTCACGGCTTCGATGACTGCTTCGCAGGCAGTTTCCTCCGGCTCGCCCTCCACGGTGCCGACAAACACGTTGTCATAGCCCAGCTTACCCATCTGGGTCTGCATCTGGCTGTAGGTGACCTTCGCTACATGGGCCGTGCCGTGGCCCATCAGCACGAATGCCGTGCCCTCTTTGGCGGCAGCGGCAGCATCGGCAAAGCCGCCGTCCGCGGCGGTATCCGCCACAATGGCTTTGGCAACCGCTTCCTTATCGGCATTGATGACAGCAGCGTCGGAACCGACCTCGCCCAGCAGAGGCTCCGCGACGCGGATTGTTTCGATCTTATCCTTGTAGCCTTCCAGCGCTTCCATCATTTCATCGTACTCCGCGCCGTGCATCAGGTGGGTCGGCTGCACAACCAGTTCCTTGACGCCGTTGGCAACCGCACGTTCCAACGCCTGATCCATGTTGTCGATGGCTTCGCCGTCCCGGGCCTGAATGTGGTTGATGATGATCTGGGCGGTAAAGGCCCGGCGCACGGACCAGTCGGGGAAGGCTGCCTGAATGGCGTCCTCGATGCTCTTGATATCCTGCACCCGGCTGTCATTGAAGGAGGTGCCGAAGCTGACCACCAGAATCTCCTTTTCGCCGATGCCGTCGGCATTGCGCGGATCATCCAACGCGGCATTTCCCGTATCCCGCCCGAAGTAGTCGGGGTCGGCGTTGTCGCCCTCCACCAGCGCCTTCTGGGCATCGGTCAGCGCGTCCCAGCCGGCCTTGGCGGCAGCGCACTGAGCATCGGTATCAGCGGTGCGCTTCTGGACATAGATGGCATCAATCAGTTCCGCCACGGCATCGGCAGCGGCCTGATCGTCCACCACCGCTTCCGTGGCCGCCGGCTCCGATGCCTTTGTGGTCGCCGCGGTTTCCGCCACGGGAGCTGCTGTAGGCGCAGATGCGCCGCCGCAGCCCGCCAGCATTGCCGCCGCCAGTACAGCGGCGATCCAGATACTTGTTTTCTTCCTGTTCATACGTGTTTCCTCCTTGTGTCTTCGCACAAAAATGATTTGAACAGAACACGGACAGGGAAATCCCCCGGACACGAAAAAAAGGAAGACCTTCCCACAGGAGGAAGGTCTGATTCAGGCTTGGTAATGCCCCGGAAGGGGGGCAAGCTTCGGCGCGGCCAATTCCTCGTGACCCGGGCATTTCGCCCTGTACCAATGACAGGCAGGTTTCCTGACTTGCGGGTCGTCACAGCACCGCGCCTTCTCGCTTTCGCAATGGCATTGTGCAATGCTGCTCTCCGTTTACAGTGACGAGATCGTACAGGATTTGCACCTGTTTCCCTATTACCCTCTGACACGCGGTCTGCGCGCCGGAGGCACCTGTCATTTTGCGTATTCAATTCTCTTCTATTGTAGCACACTCCCGGCAAAATGCAATCCCTATTTTCCTCCATCAAATGGGGAATGCATACAGCATCCCCCCGTTTTCCATCCTTTCGGATATACCAAATTCTCTTCCTGTCAGCTCTTGCCGAATGATTCATGGCTTCCCTAGACCCCGACAGATTCCTTCTGCATTTTCATCTCCGCCGCCTGCTCGGCCCGGGCGTTGACCTCCTCCGGGGAGCGGTAGGTGGGCACCACCTGCTTCAGCGCCCGGCGCACCGCTTCATTGCTGCCGGTATCGACAGCGTTTTTCAGGATTTCCAGCCGGCGCTCCAATTCTTCTCTGGGAAGAGGGGTGTCCTTCTCAATAAAAATCAGGCTGTTTTCGGTTTTGTCCAGCTCCTCGGTCTTCACCAGCAGCTCTTCATACAGCTTCTCGCCGGGACGCAGGCCCGTCTCCACAATCTGGATGCCGCTGACCCCGGACAGCCGGATCATGCTCTCCGCCAAATCCAGAATCTTCACCGGCTGTCCCATGTCCAACACGAACAGCTCGCCGTTTTTCGCCATGGCCCCGGATTCCAGCACCAGCTGGCTGGCCTCGGGAATGGTCATGAAGTAGCGGATGATCCGCTTGTCCGTCAGGGTGATGGGGCCGCCGCCCGCAATCTGCCGCTTGAACAGCGGAATGACAGATCCGGCGGAGCCAAGGACGTTTCCGAAGCGGGTAGAGCTGTAGGTGGCGGTGCCCCAGACACTGGCGCTGCCCACAATCATCTCGCACATCCGTTTCGTTGCGCCCATGACGTTGGTGGGATTCACCGCCTTGTCCGTGGACACCATCATGAACCGGGCCACGCCGTATTTTTCGCACAAATCTACCAGATTTTTCGTACCAAACACGTTATTGTACACCGCTTCCACGCAGTTGCTCTCCATCAGAGGCACATGCTTGTGGGCCGCCGCGTTAATGACGATCTGGGGCCGGTAGGCCTCGAACACCCGCTCCAGCGCCTGGCGGTGGGTGATGGAGCAGATTTCAATTTGCAGATTCAGCTTGTCGCCGTAGGCGATCTTCAGCTCCTGCTGCACGTCATAAGCCCCGTTTTCGTAGATATCCAGAATGATAATCTGCTTTGGGCCCATCTTTGCCAGCTGGCGGCACAGCTCGCTTCCGATGCTTCCGCCGCCGCCGGTGATCAGAATCACCTTATCCCGGTAGAAGGCGTCGGTTTTTTCATTGGCGATGGCAATGGGTTTGCGGAACAGCAGCTCCTCAATGTCAAAATCCCGCAGATACCGCTTTTTTTCGGCGGTCTGCATAATGGGGTAGTCATAGACCTTGATTTTGTAGCCTGCCTCGGAATAGGCAGCAAACAGCTCCCGCTTCTTTTCGTCGGACATATTGGGGATGGCGAAGACCACCTCCTGCACCTCGTGACGGCTCAGGGTCTCCAAGGTCGTTTCATCCTCCATGAGCACAGGAATGCCGTGAATTTCCCGCCCGGCCTTCTCCTGGCTGACGTCGATAAAGCACCGCGGGAGGTAGGCGGCGGCAGGATTGGCAAGCAGCTCCTCCGCCAATGTCACGCCTACCCGGCCCGCGCCGATGATGGCAATTTTGATTTTGTGCTCCGCCTCCCGGTTGGGGTGGATCAGCTCCTCCCCGGCGAAAATGCGAAGCAGCAGCCGAAGAAATTTGCCGAAGGCGGTATCCGCCGTGCCGCACTTGAAGCAGTAGCGGTAGATCATGCGGATGGCCAGCGCGCCCAGAAGATTCATGCTGGCGATGGACAGTAGTCTCGAGAAGGTGACCTTCTCGATGGACACAAACCGGGGCAGGGTCAGCTCAATGGCCAGCGTGGCGGCAAAGGCGATGGCGTCCACGATGAGGAGCCTTATGTAGCACTGGATGCCGCCGTAGCGCCAGATCTGCCGGTAGATGCTGCCGAAAATCCGGGCGGTAAACACGCACACAAAGGAAATCCCCGCGTGAAGGACGATGCCGTCAAGGGACAGCTCCTCATTGCTTCTGTAAAACACCAGCAGCAGCAGGTCAACCACGAACAGTATCAATATATCGTAGACGACCAGCTGCCACCGGGCGTTGAATTTCTTCATTTTTCTTGCTCCCTTATTTTGTTTCTGCGGATCCGCGCAGAAAGGCCCGCCGTTTTGCTTGCCTGTCTGCATCTGCTTTCCTGTCTTTGACGCATATTATACTACGGTATTCCCTGTTCGTCAATCAAGCCGGATGGATTTGGAGGTTTTCTCCGGTTTTCAGGCTTCCCCATCCCCGGGAGCTGTCCGAAAAGAGGGAAAATCCCCGGCGGTGCTTGCTGATCCCGTCCATTCCGCGCCCCCTTTGTCAAAGGAAAAAGCCCAGACCCTATGCCGGAATCCGGCGGCGGTCTGGGCCTTTGTTGTCACGAAAGGGTTTCACCAATTGTTGCGGCGGCAGGATTGCCGCCGACAATCAGAAAATCGGCCATAATAGATCAGGGAATGTTTCCCTTCAGCGGCATAGCAGCGACCATTCGGTATGATACACGCCCATCGCTTCCAGAGAAATGAGGTCCGCCTGTTTTTCCAGATCCTCGATCACGTCCTGATGAGACGGAAGACTGCTCCATGGCTCCAGACAGACGTAGGGTGCGTCGGTTTTCGGCATATGCCAGAGGCCCAGAACGGGAAAATCCGGTGCGTTCAGGGTCACACTCCGGGCTCCCTTGGGGCTTTTCAGGGTCACCTGTCCGGGAATGCCCTTGAGTACGATGGCATCCTCGTCAAACAGTTCGTGACGCAGGGGGAGCCGGTTTTCTTCCAGCGGGAAGGGCAGTTCCCGGCCCGTGATGAAGCACGCCGGGGTGAACTCCACCCGCCGGGGCCGGCAGGGTGGGAATTCCAGCACATAGTCCTCGAAACGCAGTCCTTCCTCCAAAGGAACGTTGATGCCGGGATGTCCCCCAAGGCCAAAATACATGGTCTTTTCGTCTTTGTTTTCCACGGTAATTGCAACGTGGAGCGTGGTTTCTTCCATGCGGTAACGGATGTCGTAGCGGAACAGGAAGGGATACTGCCCGTACAGCGCCGGGCCACCTTCCAGTGTGAGGGTCACTGCGCTGTCCGTCTGTTCCGTGACGGAGAACACCGACGTGGGCGCAAAGCCGTGAATGGGCATATGGTAGATTTGTCCCCGGTACCGGTAACAGCCATCGGTGAGCCGGGCCACATAAGGAAAAATGGTCAGGCTGCGGTCGGCCCAGTAGGTGGGGTCTCCCTGCCAAAGATACTGCGTACCATCCGCGCTTTGCAGACTCATGAGCTGGGCGCCGGCAGAAGTAATGACAGCCGTCATGCTCCCGCTGCGGATTGTGAACATCATACAAAACCCTCCTGAATTTGGAAAATGAGAATGGAAACGTTTCTATTTCTATTCTACCGTGGCTGCCCCTCCGGCGCAAGTCCCAATTTACCGGTTTTCTATAGTCATATTGCACTAAAAATATACTTACAGATTGTTCATACTGCAAGAAAAATGCGATTATCACGGCAAAAACATACTTTTTATTGTTAAGCCGATTGACAAATAACTGGAAAAATGATACAGTATTGTCAAGAATTTGCGCAAGGAATCTGTGCAACTTTTTCTGTGATAATTCAATATAAGATAGGTGAGTGAGCAAATGAACGAAACCATTGTTTCCATGCAGGGTATTTGCAAAAGCTTTCCCGGCGTGAAGGCGCTGGACAATGTTCACTTTGAACTGCGTTCCGGTGAAGTCATGGCTCTGCTGGGAGAGAACGGCGCGGGCAAGTCCACGCTGATGAAAATTCTCAGCGGCGTGTACACCAGAGACAGCGGCACGGTGGAGATTTTCGGCAAGGCCTACGACGACCTGACCCCCAAGCAGGCTCAGCAGCTGGGCGTGGCCATCATCCATCAGGAGCTGAATATGTGCCCCCACCTGAGTGTGGCGGAAAATATGTTCCTGGGCCGGGAAAAGATGAAGGGCTTCACCGTAGACCGCAAGTCCATGGAAGCAGAAGCAAAACAGATTCTGGACGACCTGAGCATCGACATTTCCCCCAGCGAGACGGTGGGCAACCTGCCGGTGTCCAAGCAGCAGATGGTGGAAATCGCCAAGGCCCTGTCCATCCACGCCCGGGTTCTCATCATGGACGAGCCTACCTCCGCACTGACCGCCAAGGAAATCGACGAGCTGTTCCGAATCATCCGCAAGCTCCGCGCGGACGGCTGCGGCATCGTCTACATCTCCCACCGGCTGGAGGAGCTGCAGCACATTGTGGATCGGGTCACCATCATGCGGGACGGTCAGTACATCACCTCCATGAACTTTAAGGACACCACCATGGACGAAATCATCACCAACATGGTTGGCCGGGAAATCAAGGAGAAGTTCCCCCGGGTGGAATGCGAGAAGGGCGAGAAGGTTTTTGAGGTTCGCAATCTGAACGCCGGCAGGATGGTTCGGGATGTGAACTTCGAGGTATACGCCGGTGAAATTGTGGGCTTTGCAGGACTGATGGGTGCGGGTCGTACCGAGACTACCCGGGCGATCTTCGGTGTAGATCCCAAAGAGTCCGGCGAAATCATTCTCGACGGAAAGACAGTCACCATCCATTGCCCCGAGGACGCCATCAAGGCCGGCATCGTTCTGGCTCCCGAAGATCGAAAGAAGGACGGTCTGTGTACCAAGCTCCCTATCCGCGAAAACATTGCGCTTCCCAACCTGGATCTTCTGTGTAACAAGCTGGGCGTGGTCAACCGGAAGAAAGAGGACGCCATGTGCGCCAAGGCCGTGTCCGATCTGAAGATCAAGACTCCCAATGTGGAAATCGACGCCGGCGGCCTGTCCGGCGGCAACCAGCAGAAGGTGGTCGTGGGCAAGTGGCTGGCCCGGGATTCCCGTGTGGTCATCTTCGACGAGCCGACCCGGGGCATCGACGTGGCGGCTAAAGTGGAAATCTACAACCTGATGAACCAGCTCAAGCAGCAGGGCATCGCGGTCATGTTCGTCTCCTCCGAAATGCCGGAGGTCATGGGCATCGCCGACCGGATCATCGTCATGTGCGACGGGCGCATCACCGGCGAGGTCATGGCCCGGCAGACAACCCAGACAGAGATTCTTACCCTGGCAACCAGGTTTGAGAATAAGTTCGCAGCGGAAGCCAACTAAGGAGGAACGGAAAATCATGAGCACACTGAATGAAAACAAGAAAAAAATCACCGCCATCCGCGGCATGGGCGCTGCGCTGGTCGGCTTCGCGGGCTGGATTATCCTGTATATCGTCTTTGGTTTGATCGAGCCCAATATCTTCACCACCAACAATATGCTGAACCTGCTGCGCTCCATGGCGAAATACCTGCTGGTGGGCGTGGGTCAGGGCGTCATCCTGATTACCGGCAACATCGACCTGTCCATCGGCTCCGTGGTGGCCATGTCCGCCATGATTTCCGCCACCATGATGAGCAAGGGCATCTCCGCTATCATCGCCATTGTCGCAGCCATTGTCTGCTGCCTCGTCGTAGGTGTCATCAACGGTCTGCTGGTTGGCAAGTTCAAGCTGCCTCCCTTCATCGCTACTCTTGGCACCATGTTCTGCGCCAGAGGCGTGGCCTACATGGCAAACGGCAACCGCAACACCGACGCCATCGTCTCCGGTCTTGGCAAGGAAGCCGGCGATGCGTTTCAGAACTTCTTCTACTACGGCAAATTTCTCGGCATCTACAATGCCTTCTGGATTGCCTTCGTAATCTTCCTGGCTGTGTTCTTCATCATGAGCAAGACCCGCACCGGCCGTCACATTTACGCCATCGGCTCCAACGTAGAAGCGGCTAAGCTCTCCGGTGTCAATGTGTTCACAACCACCACCAAGGCGTATCTCATCAGCGCCTTCTGCGCCGCTGTGGTTGGTCTGATCCTGGCCGGTCAGGCTGGCATGGGCAACATGGAAGCCGGTAACTGCTACGAAATGTACGGTGTCGCCGCAGGCGTCATCGGCGGCATCTCTCCCCTGGGCGGCAGCGGCCTGCTGCTGGGCGCCTTCGCCGGTGCCGGTGTGTGGCAGACCCTGGAAAACGGCCTGGGCATCATCGGCGCGCCTGTGGGCATCCAGAGAATCGTCATCGGTGTCATCGTCGCCGGCGCTGTTCTGGTGGATGTTGTGTTCCGTCAGGGCACCAAGAAGGCCAAGAAATAATTACCGTCGTTATTTTCGCGGAATCCCGCGTGAATAAAAAATATTTAGGAGGAACAACAATGAAAAAGGCATTATCCATCCTGCTGTCTCTGGCCATGATCCTGTGCCTGATGGCAGGCTGCTCCGGCGGCGAAAAGCCCGCCGCTGCAAACTCCGGCGAAACCTACAAGATCGCACTGATCACCATGGACTCCATCGATCAGCACTGGATCACCCTGAAGGAAGGCGCTGAGAAGGCCGCCGCCGAGCTGGGCGTAGAGCTGACCTTCATGGCTCCCAATACCAAGGACGACGCTCTGCAGATCGAGCAGGTCAACAACGCCGTCTCCGCCGGCAACCAGGCCATTATCGTGGCTGCCAACGGCCCCGACGCCATCTCTTCCGCGCTGAAGGAAGCCGCTGCCGCCGGTGTGAAGATCGTCTATGTGGACTCTCCCGCCAATGTCGATGCGGAAGCCACCTTCTCCACCGATAACACCGCCGCCGGTAAGACCGCCGGTGAGACCATGATCGAGGCTCTGACCGCCAAGGGCGTGACCTCCGGCAAGATCGGTATCGTCAACGTCAACGCCGCCACCGCTTCCACCGTGGCCCGGGAAACCGGCTTCCGTTCCGCTTTCGAGGGCACCGGCTTTGAGCTGCTGGAGACCCAGTACGGCGAGGGCGACGCCGCCAAGTCCCAGTCCATCGCTGAGAACTACATCACCCAGGGCGTTGTGGGCATCTTCGGCTGTAACGAAGGCTCCACCAACGGTGCCGGCAACGCGGTCAAGGCCGCCGGCGCGGACGTGGTCTGCGTGGGCTTCGACAAGTCCGATGCCATCATGGGCCTGATCGAGGACGGCTACATTCTGGCTACCATGGCTCAGAACCCCGATGTCATGGGCTACGAGGGCGTCAAGGCCGCCGTTGCCGCTCTGAAGGGTGAAAAGCTGGGCGGCGCCGTCACCGATACCGGTGTCTCCGTCCTGAAGGCTTCCTCCGCTCCCGCCGCTGCGGCTCCCGCTGCCGCCGCCGGCGACTACAAGCTGGCTCTGATTACCATGGACTCCATTGACCAGCACTGGATCACCCTGAAGGAGGGTGCCGAGAAGACCGCCGCCGAGCTGGGCGTGGAGCTGGTTTTCATGGCCCCCAACACCAAGGACGACGCGCAGCAGATCGAGCAGGTCAACAACGCTGTTGCCGCCGGCTGTGACGCCATCATCGTTGCCGCCAACGGTCCCGACGCCATCTCCTCCGCTCTGAAGGAAGCCGAGGCCGCCGGCGTGAAGATTGTCTACGTTGACTCCCCCGCCAACGTGCCCGCTGAGGCTACCTTCTCCACCGACAACACCGCCGCCGGTAAGACCGCCGGTGAGACCATGCTGGCTGAACTGACCGCCAAGGGCATTACCTCCGGCAAGATCGGCATTGTCAACGTCAACGCTGCTACCGCTTCCACTGTCGCTCGTGAGACCGGCTTCCGTTCCGCTTTCGAGGGCACCGGCTTCGAGCTGCTGGAAACCCAGTACGGCGAGGGCGATGCCGCCAAGTCTCAGGGCATTGCTGAGAACTACATCACCCAGGGCGTTGTGGGAATCTTCGGCTGCAACGAAGGCTCCACCAACGGCGCGGGCAACGCGGTCAAGGCCGCCGGCGCGGACGTGGTCTGCGTGGGCTTTGATAAGTCCGATGCCATTCTGGGTCTGATTCAGGACGGCTACATTCTGGCTACCATGGCTCAGAACCCCGATGTCATGGGCGCTGAGGGCGTGAAGGCTGCCGTCGCCGCGCTGAACGGCGAAAATCTGGGCGGCGCTGTCACCGACACCGGCGTGTCTGTTCTGACCAAGTAAGCGCTTCCGATTCAACACAAAAGCGCCGGTTTTCCGGCGCTTTTGTTGAATTGGGTATAAAAATGTGCTATCATATCCGCATAAGGTGGAGGAATGCTCCCGACTGGGCGGAGGTATCCCCCTGCCTTATGCGCAGATCACATCTCATACAAAGGAGAGTTACTTATGAAACGTTCCGAAGTCAACAAGGCTCTGCGTGAGCTGGAAGCCATGTGCGAAAAATACAGCTGCTACCTGCCCCCCTTCTGCCACTTTACCCCGGAGGAATGGGAAACCAAGGGCCACGAATACGACGAGGTCCGGGACTGCTGTCTGGGCTGGGACATCACCGACTACGGCAAGGGCGAGTTCGACAAAATGGGCTTCTCCCTCATCACCATCCGCAACGGCAGCCAGACCATGGCTGACAAATATCCCAAGGTTTACGCCGAGAAGCTGCTGTTCTTAAAAGAGGGCCAGTATTCCCCCAACCACTTCCACTGGTACAAAACCGAGGATATCATCAACCGGGGCGGCGGAAACGTGCTGATCCGGGTTTACAACTCCACCCCCGATGAAGAAATTGACTATGAAAGCGACGTGACGGTGCACACCGACGGCCGCACCTACACCGTTCCCGCCGGAACCCAGATCCGCCTGACCCCCGGCGAGTCCATCTATATCCAGCAGCGGCTGTACCACGACTTTACCGTAGAGCCCGGCACCGGTGACGTGCTGCTGGGCGAGGTCAGCCAGTGTAACGACGATAATATCGACAACCGCTTCAATCCCCTGATGGGCCGCTTCCCCGCCATCGAGGAGGACGAGCCGCCCTACCGGCTTCTGTGCAACGAGTACCCCGCCGCGAAGGACTGATAAGGAGGCCGAGCGATGATTGACGTAGTGGCGCTGGGCGAGCTGCTGATCGATTTTGCTTCCAAATCCGTGGATGCGGACGGTTATCCCACCATGGCTGCCAATCCCGGCGGCGCCCCCGGCAATTTTCTGGCGGCCTTGAACGCCTACGGCAGAAAGACCGCCTTTCTGGGCAAGGTGGGCAATGACACCTTTGGACACCTGCTACTGGGCACCCTGAAAAAAGCGGGCATTGAGACAAAGGGTATTGTGGTGGATGATTCGGTGTTTACCACTCTGGCCTTCGTGACCTTCGATGAAAGCGGCGACCGCTCCTTCTCCTTCGCCCGGAAGCCCGGCGCGGACACCCAGCTAAGGTGGGAGGAGATCGATAAGTCTCTCATTGACGATGCCAGAGTGTTCCATTTCGGCACCCTGAGCCTGACCGACGAGCCGATTCGCACCGCCACCCAAAGGTGCGTTGCCTACGCCAAAGAAAAGGGTAAGCTCATCACCTGCGACCCCAATCTGCGGTTGCCCCTGTGGCCCAATGAGGATGCCGCCAAGGCGCAGATACTCTGGAGTCTCCGGCAGGCAGATGTGGTGAAGATCAGTGACAACGAGGTGGAGTTCCTGTGGAACTGCACCCCGGAGGAAGGGGCGGACAAGCTGTTACAGGAATTCGGCGTGTCCCTTGCCATGGTGACCCTTGGCCCCGACGGCTGCCTGCTGAAGACGAGAAACGCCGCCTTCCGCGCCGCCTGCCCCAAGGTGCATCCCATCGATACCACCGGCGCAGGGGATATCTTCGGCGGCAGCGCCGTGGCCCGGCTGCTGGAGCTGAATAAGCCCATTGACGATCTGACGGCAGACGACCTTGCCTATATCGGGCAGTTCGCCGCCGCTGCGGCAAGCCTGTCCACAGAGCGCTCCGGCGGAATTCCCAGCATTCCCGAAAAAGAAGCGGTTCTGAACGCAATGTAACCAAAAACCCGGAGATTCTTCAGAATCTCCGGGTAATTTCGTATTTCGCGGCATAAATCGCGGCGCCGCAGGCGGCTTCTTCTTCGTTGGGCGACAGCGTCAGCCTGCAGCCGAACACCGCTTCAAATCTCCGGCACAGGTGGGGATTTTTCCGCAGGCCGTTGCCGGAGCCGATGATGCCCTTCGGTGTCGCTCCCCCCGCTTCCAGATACCCGCGATACATCTGATAAAGCTCCCGGGCCATACCGTCCATGATGCCATGCATAAAATGCACCGGGGTGAAATTGTCCATGCCGATGCCGGAAATGCTGCCCCGGAGGTCTGGATTCTGCCGGGTGCCCTGAAAGGTGGTGACGGCGTGGGGGAAGTTCTCCACCTCGCCCGCTTCTGTCAGCGCCCGGTCCATGGCGGCATACACGCTTTCATCACAGCCCGTCGCCATTTTTACCGTCTGACGGAAGAAATTCTCCAGCAGGGCGTAGCTTCTGCCGCCGCACAGGGAGGCTCCCACCAGCAGCCAGCCCCCATCCGGGAAGGGCCGGGTTTCCAGACCTGGCACACGCAGAAATACCGGGGAATATACAGCCACCTGACTGCCGGTGCCCACATTCACCAGCAGCGCATCCCGCCGGTCTCCCACCGCCCCCAAAAACGCCGCCTGATTGTCTCCGATGGCGATATAGACCGGGATGCCCAGCGGGCCGGTTCCGAGACAGGGGGCATCCGCGATTTCCGGCAGCAGCGCAGAATCGATACCCGCCCTGTTCAGCGCGGATTCGTCAAAGCGCCTTCCCGGCAGGTCAAACAGGCCGATGCTTGCGGCATTCGTCGGTTCCATTTTCGGGGCAGCGGCTCCCGCCAGCTTCATGGCGATGTAGTCGCCGATGGTGCACAGTGCGGCGGCGTTCTTCGGCACAAGCCCGTTGCGAAGATTATAGAAATGGGTCACCATGCCGTAGCCGGTGGGCAGCGGGTACCCCGTGATGCCGGACAGGCGGTCCGCCCAGCTTCCTGTATCGTCATAGGGCAGGTCTCCCCGACCGTCCTGCCAGGTATACAGAAGGCTCACCGCCTCTCCCCTGCTGTCCAGATACACGATGCCGTGCATCTGACCGGTGACGCCGATGGCCCCTACATCCGGATGCCGCTTTAGAAGCGTCTGCGTCAGCGTGGAAGCCTTCTGCCAAATGGCTGCGGGGTCCTGCAAACGCTCCCAGCCGTTCGACGGCAGGAAGGTCCCGTTCTCAAGGGTTTGCGCTTCCAAAACTCCGGCCCTCTCCTCATATATCACAGAAGAAATGGATGTTGTTCCGATATCCAGTCCCAATGTTTTCATAGATTCCCCTCCCGGCTGCCGTTCTACAGAATTATTATAGTCTTTGGGATACGGAGAGTCAAGCGGATTGACAAAAGAACCGGCAAACCGTATAATGGAAGCAAGCAACCCAAAAGAGTAGCGGAAAAAACGGAAGTGAGATTTGGAAATGGCGCAAAAACCACGCAATGCTGACTATACAAAGGAATACAACCGCAAGGCCGTTTTGCGCAATTTGCGGCACAACGCCATGAGCCGGGCCGAGCTGGCCCGTGCCACGGGGCTGACCCGGGCTGCCACCTCCCTGATTGTGGAGGAGCTGCTGAAGCTTGGCATCGTGACGGAGCTGGCGCCCCAGTCTGTAGGCCGGGGCCGCAGCGCCACCCCCCTCGCTCTGCGCGCCAACTGCTATTACGCCCTTGCGGTGGATCTGGCACGAAAGGGATGCAGTGTGGGACTGTGCGATATGGCAGGACACCTGCTGCAGTGCAAAAAGCTCCCCGATCAGGACAATATGGTAGGAGCGATCATTGCGGAGCTGAAGGCCATGCTGGAAACCGTGGAGCGGGACAAGGTGCTGGGCATCGGCATCAGCTCTCCCGGCCCTTTGGACTGCGGGAACGGACGAATTCTGAACCCTCCCCGGTTTGAACGCTGGCACGGCGTGGAAATCAGTCAGCTTCTGTCCGAAGCGCTGGATATGCCCGCCCATCTTGAGCACGATGTCTGCTCCCTGGCGCTGCACCAGCTGGAGATGGGCCAGAGCCAGAATTTTATGCTGGTGTTTGTTGACATCGGTATCGGCGCGGCCATCATGTCCGGCGGCAAGCTGCTGGGAAATTCCAGATACTTCACAGGCGAGCTGGGACATACCACCATCCGCTTCGACGGACGGCAGTGCGAGTGCGGAAACCGGGGTTGTCTGGAAACCTACGCCTCCATCCCGGCCCTGCTGGACGGATCTGGTTTTTCCTCATGGGACAGTCTGATTGACAATGTGGGCAAGAATCCGGAAGCCCGCAGGCTTCTGGATCAGGAAGCCATGTATCTGTCCGCTGGCCTCATCAACCTTCTGAACCTGATTCCCGTGGACACCATCTATCTGGCAGGCGACATCTGCTACCGCTACGAGCTGCTGGCTCAGCGACTCCAGCGGGAGATCAGCGCCAAGGCGCTGGATCGAAGCAAAAGCGACATCCGCATTTTCCCCTCCGCTCAGGACCCCAATGTGGGAATTCTTGCGGCAGCCGATGTGGTCTTTTCCAAATTTTTTATTGTATGAAGTGGTCGTCACAGCTATATACACTTGCGCCCCGCACAGTCACTTTGACCGTGCGGGGCAACCTATTCCGATTTCCGGCGGATCTATCTGCGAATGCTTTCAATAAATCTGCGGAAGTCCTTCCGGCTCCAGACCACGGGAACGGGATAGAGGGGGTTGGCCTCCTTTCTTGCCCAGGTGATCATCTGGTCAATATCCTCATCGCGAATCATGTCGAAGGAATCCGGCAGACCCATTTTCCTGTTGGTGTCCTCAATCCACCGGATGAACGCATTTGCCTTCTCCGCTTCATTTTCGCCGCCGATGCCGCAGACATCCGCCAGCTCTGCCAGCCGCTTATGGGCGGAAGCGCCATACTCCCGCATGACGTGGGGCAGCAGTACCGCCATGGCAAGCCCGTGGGCTACGCCGTAGAGACCGCCCAGCGTGTGACCAACGGCGTGGACATAGCCCACACAGCCCCGGGTAAAGGCACGGCCGGCGTAAAACGCGCCGCGCTGCATATTCTGACGGGCCTCCAGATTGGAACCATCCTCGAAAGCGGTCAAAATATTGTCATGAATCAGCTTCACCGCTTCTTTTGCCAGCTTATTCTCCAGCTTCGTGTTGTAGGTATGGTTGGTATAAGCCTCTACCGCATGGGCCAGCGCGTCCATTCCGGTGGTGGCGGTGGTATACGGCGGCAGGCCCACAGTCAGCTCCGGGTCCAGCACCGCGTATCTGGGGATCAGGAAGGGGTCGTTGATGGCAGCCTTCCGGTGGGTGGCCGAGTCTGTAATCACCGCCGCCACCGTGGTTTCGGAGCCGGCGCCCGCGGTGGTGGGGATGGCCACAAAGGGCGGGATGGGCCAGTGCACCTTCAGCAGGCCCTGAAGCTGGGACACCTTCTTCCTCGGGTGCACGGCTTTCGCGGCAATGCCCTTGGCGCAGTCAATCCGGGAGCCGCCGCCCAGGGCCACAATGGCCTTGCAGCCGTTTTCTTTGTAGGTCTTGTAGCCCAGCTCCACATCGTCGCTGCTGGGATCGGGATGGTCGAAGGCCTGCACGGTGTAACGGATTCCCGCCGCGGCAAAGCCGTCCAGCAGGGGCTGCACCTGTCCCCGGCGCAGCATACCGGAACCGGTAACTACCAGTACATCGTTGATATTCTTCTGCTTGAGGAAGCCGCCCAATTCTTTGATTTTTCCCGGCCCCTCCAGATATGTAGGCATCCGATAGCCCATAAAGTAGTTGCCGATTTTCAGAACAGCCTGAAAGGTACGGCACCAGATGACCTCTAACGTATCAGACATTGACATTGTCTTTCCTCCTATCCGCCGGCGACGGGAGGCAGAAGCTGCACCACATCGCCATCTGCCAGTTTTGCTCTTCTGCTGCTCACTTTTCCGTTGACCAGAAGGACGCAGCCTTCCAGGTCCTTCTTCGTAAGCCGGTCTACCTTCTCAGACAGCCGGGTATACAATTCCGCCACAGTTGCCGCTTCCACTGAAAGCTCCCGGATTCCGGAATCCAGTCGGAGCAGGCCGTACAATTTCACTGTAATCATTTGATTTTCAGCCGCCGCAGCTGCCTCTCGGTGGGAATGCCATTGTGATCCCAGCCCCGGGCCTGATAATAGGTCTTTTTCATGGTTTCCAGCGGGATTTTTGTTTTGGGATCGCCGGGGTCCTGAGGCACATCGGTAAGCCGCTTGGGCAGCTTGTCGTTGGCGGCGCTGATGCCGAATTTTGTGTTGATATAGCGTTCCATGGTATAGCCCCGTTCGCCGATTTCCAGATAGCGCCCAAAATTCATCTTCATGCCCACCGCCAGTTCGATCATCTTCGTATGCTGGAAAATGGGCAGGTGAATCGCGGCGATTCTGGGGTGTTTGTTAATCAGGCGTACGGCCCAGCCAATGTGGGGCGCAACAGCGTTGACTGTTTTTGTGAGAATACCGTTGGGCTTGGTCAGCAAAAATCCAGGGAAGAAGGCGTAGGAGGTGAACAGGCACTGGCCCGAGGCGGAAATGGTTTCCATCAGATCCTGAAAGGTCATGGTGAGATCCGCCTTTGCCTTGGGAGTCTGGGAGTCCATATGCAGCCCCAGGCCCTCCATGATAACCAGATATCCGCCGTTTAAGTGGCAGCCGCCCCGGTTGGACACGGCATAGCCAAGGCCCTGTCCCACCGCCCGGCGGGGCTCATAGGCCGCCAGCTCCAGCCCCTTGGACTGCATGGCAAATTCCTTGCCGCCGTATTTGTCAGACAGCCGTTTACTTCCCTCGGCCAGTTCGTCTCCAATCCCCCGGCGGTAGGCAATATCCTCAAAAACTTCCGACAGATTGTCGGTTTTCCCAAATTCCAGACCGTTGTCCCACAGTCCCTTCTCGTTTGCCTCCATGGCCCAGGCGATGGTGTTGGCAGCAGAGATGGTGTCCATGCCCAGTTCGTCCAGCTCATAGTTCCAGTCCAGAATCTTCTGGAGGTCATTGTTGCAGATATTGCCGCCCAGCAGGCCCAGAGTTTCCAGTTCCGGGCCTTTGACGGCTTTTCCCTGCACCCGGACGGTTCTGGCACATCGGATGGGGCAGGTCAGGCAGCCCTTGTTGGTGATGTTATACTCCTCTGCCAGAGTTTCGCCGCTTACTTTGTCAAAGTCCGCGAACTGACCTTCGGAATAGTTTTTCGTGGAGAGAATCCCCAGCATCTGCATGGAACTGACCAGTCCGGCAGTGCCCAGCCGGGGCAGCTGCTCACCGGTAAGGGGGTGCTTCTGGAGATATGTAATCCATTTTTTGCACCATGCCGCTGTCTTTTCCTTGTCGTGGATGGGAATGGTTTTGGTGCCGCTGGCGGTGATTGCCTTCAAATTCTTCCAGCCCAGCACGGCGCCCAATCCGGTACGTCCGGCGGCCCGCTCGTCGCTGATGATGCCGGCGTACTTGACAAGGTTCTCTCCGGCGGGGCCAATGCACAGCTTGCCGAATTTCTTCTTGCCAACCAGCTTCGTCAGCGTTTCCTGACACTGGCCCACCTTCATACCCCACAATTCGTCCGCGTCATGGAAGATGAACTGATCTTCGTCGATTTCCAGCCAGCGGTGGGAGCGGCACTTCCCCTTCAGAATCAGCGCGTCGTAGCCCGCCTTTTTCAGGTGAAAGCCGAAGCTTCCGCCGCAGTTGGAGGATGCCAGAATGCCGGTCTGGGGTGACAAGGCGGAAATGTCGAACCGGGCAGAGCTGGGCGCGCCGGTGCCTGTCAGGGGGCCGGTGGCGATGACCACCCAGTTTTCCTCGGAAAAGGGCTTCTCCTTACCGGTCAGATGGTCGCATAAAATGCGGGCCGCCATAATTTTACCACCCAGATAAAGTTCCCTGCGTTCATCGCTCCAGGGGTACTCCCGGACCGTCTCGGTGGTCAGATCCACTTCCATGATTTTTCCCATATAGCCGGAATATTTCGATTCCATAGGCGTTCGCCTCCTTTTGTTTTCATTATATACGAAACCTGCACAAGAATCAACCGTTATCCATAATATTCCCTTGTTACATATACACAATCCCGTGTTGCATGAGGGTTTTGTTGCTGCCGATACCCCCTGTCAAAGCAAGCCGTGCCGTGAATCCTGATTCGAATTGTTGTGTCGCCAGAACCTTCCTGTTTTTTTCATTGAAAAGCAAGTTCGGTCATACTCCTTTGTCCGGGTTCAACACCCTGAACCAGGAGCCCTTGCTGTCAATCCGTCCCGCCCTTTTCAGTTTTCCGATCTCTACCGACATGGCGCTGCGTTCCACTCCCAGGTAGTCTGCCAGCGCCTGCCGGTCATATGGAATCACAAACTCCGGACTCCCCTTCTGCTTTGCCTGATCCAGAAGAAACGCCATTAGCTTTTCCCGGGTGGTCTTCTGGGACATACAGCGGATTTTCCGGGTCAGCGTCAGATTCTTTTGGGCAATGCCCTGCAAAAGATTCTGTACCAAACGGCTGTGAAAGGAGCAGGCATGGGGGCAGCCGCTCAGAATCCGCTGGCAATCCAGAAAGAGTACAGTGCTTGCCTGCATGGCGATGGCACTGACCGGCAGGGTATCCAGTCCGGCACAGGCGAAGGCCTCCGCAAACAACCCGCCGGGAGAAACCACCGTCAGCACGCTGCGGTTTCCGTAGTAGTCATCCCGGACGACCTGCACCGCGCCGGATAGAACCACCCCCACAAACCGGGCTGGTTCCCCCTCCAGAAACACCGGATTTCCTTTTGGGATTGCGGATATTTTTCCGTCCAGACAGCGAAGCATTTCCGTCATTTCCGGCTGCGTAATTCCCACGAACAGAGGACATTGGGACAAAATTTCAAAATATGCTTCCATAAATTCTCCTTTGTTGGAATTCCAACATACGTTTTTTCAACAGTATAGTAAACTCAGGCTGTAAAGTCAAGAAAACAGGAGGAATCGAATATGATTCGCAGAATTATTGAAATTGATCAGGACAAATGCAACGGCTGCGGAGCCTGCGCTGCGGCCTGCCATGAGGGCGCTATCGCCATGGTAAATGGCAAGGCAACGCTGATGCGGGACGATTATTGCGATGGCCTTGGGGATTGTCTCCCGGCCTGTCCCACCGGCGCAATCACCTTTGTGGAGCGGGAGGCGGCAGCCTACAATGAAGCTGCTGTTCTGGAATCGAAGAAAAAGCAGGAAGAAAAGCTGCCCTGCGGCTGCCCCGGTTCCGCGGCAAAAGCTATCCGGCGGCAGGATTTCCCGGCGGAAGCCGGTGTGCACCGGCAGTCCCAGCTGCGTCAATGGCCGGTTCAGATCAAGCTGGTTCCGGTGAATGCCCCCTGGTTTGACGGGGCCAAGCTGCTGGTAGCCGCCGACTGCACCGCTTATGCTTATGCCAACTTCCATCAGGACTTCATCAAAGGCCATATCACGCTGGTGGGCTGCCCCAAGCTGGATTCGGTGGATTATTCCGAAAAACTCACCGATATTTTGAAAAACAACGATATCCGCAGCGTTACCGTGGTGCGGATGGAAGTGCCCTGCTGCGGCGGCATTGAAAACGCCGTAAGAAAGGCGCTGCAGGCCAGCGGCAAATTTCTTCCGTGGAATGTGGTGACCATTTCCACCGATGGCCGCGTTCTGGACGGAGTATAACCCATCAGGAGGAAGCATAAAAACCGCCCGGTGCTCCCGGGCGGTATAGCCGACGTACTGCTAAGGAAGAAAGCATAAGTAGCCTCCCATCCCGCTGTTCAGTAACCCAAAAAGGATGTTTTTTGTGCGTATGACCCAAAAAGCAAAATGCACCTGTCTTAATTATCATCAAAAATCAGAAAAGAGGCTGTCTCAAAATGATTTGCAAAAATCATGAAATGCAGCCCTCTTTTTTGCGCAAGGCTGTGGAAAAAGTTGACTAAAAATTGAAAAAACAGCGCACTTATCCAGAGGGGCAGGATTTACCTCTCAAAAAAGGTACGCTGTTTTACTTTTGGAGATGCTATGCAACAGTCGGGACAACTAGGTGCTTGATATGATCCTTTCGCTCCGTTCCTGCGGAATAGCTTTCAAACACGTCGAACGCCAAATGCCGTCCCAGCGCCTCCGCGATCTGGCTGCGGCAGGAATTGTGGACGCAGATAAAGGCTACCTTCTGCATATTAGTATCCCAGCTTGTGCAGCAGCTTCTCCACATCGGCGGCCTTCAGAACCTTGCCCATGGAAACGACCTTTTCGTTGACCACGATGGCGGGCATGGACATGACGCCGTATTCCATGACCTTTTCCATGTCGGTGATATACTCCACTTCCACGTTCAGTCCCAATGCCTGCACCGCCGCTTTCGCGTTCTCGTACTGCTCGTGGCAGGACTTGCAGCCGGCGCCCAGAATCTTGACGCAGCAGATTCCCTCCACAGGTGCGCCGCAGCAGCAAGCAGACGCTTCCGCCTTGGACGCGGCGCAGCAGCAAGCGCTTTCTTCGGCAGTGGGTTCGGTGCTGCCGCAACAGCAAGTGGGAGCTTTCTTTTCTTCCTTTTTCTTTCCAAAATTGAACAGTGCCATGATTTTTTACCTCCTAAAAATGATATTTTATCCGCAGCAGCCGGACGATACGGTGCCATTGCCATTTGGGGGTGTCCAGCCCGTATCATCCCCCACATAGGTGATGGCGCCCTGAGGGCACAGATTGCCGCAGCCGTGGCAGTGATCCACACAGCCATCGGGATTTACCACAATGGGAACAGGGAATTTCTCTTTGTCGTAGACACCATGCGAGCACTTGTTTACACAACTGCCGCACTCCATACAGGTCAGAATGTCGATGACCGGATACCATTTCTTTGCCATTATTTGTTCCTCCTGTTATACAAGTAAATATTGAATCGCGTTAAAGAAATAACCTACGATTACAATTCCGATGGTACAGATGGCGATAAACAGCCCCAGCAGCTTGGGCTTTACCGCCTTGCGCAGCATAATCATGGAGGGCAGGGAAAGTGTGGTAACACCCATCATAAAGGACAGGACAACACCAAGCTGCGCGCCCTTTGCCAGCAGCGCTTCCGCAATGGGGATAGTTCCGAAAATATCAGCATACATGGGAATACCCGCTGCGGTTGCGATGACCACCCCCAGAGGATTGGTACTACCCAGCAGCTTCACAATGAAGTGTTCCGGAATCCAGTTGTGAATGACAGCGCCGATGCCCACGCCAATAAGAATATAGGGAAATACTTTTTTGAAGGTTCCAGCAACTTGCTCCTTTGCGTAGATCAGCCGGTCTTTCACCGTCAAATCCGGCGCTTCGATATCTACACCGCCCTTGGCTCTACGGATGAATTCCTCAACATAGTTTTCCATGTGCAGCTTTTCGATAATTGTACCGCCCACGACTGCAATGACCAGACCAACGATGACATAAACGATGGCGACCTTCGCTCCGAAAATACTCATCAGCAGGACAAGGCTTCCCAAATCCACCATGGGAGAGGAAATCAGGAAAGAAAAGGTTACACCCAGGGGCAGACCGGCGCTGGTAAAGCCGATGAACAGCGGGATAGAGGAACAGGAGCAGAAAGGCGTCACGGTGCCCAGCAGGGCGGCGATGATATTCGCCCAAATCCCCCGAAAGCTGCCCAGGATTCGCTTGCTCCGCTCCGGCGGGAAGAAGCTTTGGATGTAGGAGATCACAAAAATCAGGAAGCAGAGCAATACCGTAATTTTGATCACATCGTAGAGGAAGAACTGGACGCTTCCGCTCCAGCGGGATGCCGTGTCCAGACCCAGGGCAGATAATCCCTTACCAATGACGGCATTCAGCCACTTCATACCCAGAATCTGGTCCTGGATAAAATCCCAAACATTCATAGAATATCCCCTTTCATATCGGTAAATTGAAATTTATCGATTATTAATTCGTTATATATGCCGTGCCGGAGCATGGATTCAGCAGTCACAGCACGGCTTGCTTTCCCGGGCAGCATCGGCAGCAGTTAACCCGTTCAGATAGTCCTTGGCAATCTGAACGCCCTCGGGGGAGATGCGGTAGTGCATCCACTTTCCCTCTTTGTGCCCCACGACAATGCCGGAATCACACAGGATCTTCATGTGGTGGGACAGGGTAGGCTGGCTGATGCTCATTTCCTCCAGCAGCTTGCAGGCGCACTTTTCCCCGCCGCGGAGCAGTTCCAGAATTTGCAGCCGGTTTTCATCGCAGAACGCCTTAAACACTCTGGCGGTTTCTTTATTTGAAGATGTCATCTTCTCACCACACATTCAAGAAACTCAATACTCTTATAGTATATGCAATATATTTAAAAAAGTCAATATGATTTTTCTGAGCATGGTAAAGAATTGAACGACATATTTTTATCAGGAGGTCATATGGGAAATTACATACCGTTTACGGAGCAGCAGCGGGAACAGGCCAGAAGGACAGACTTGGCAGCTTTTCTGGGCAATGTGGGGAGGAAGTAAGAAAATCCAACGCTGAAAGACTGGCCCTACATCACAAAAGTGTGCATTTGCCTAGATGGCGACGAACCGGATCAGAAGGCAGCACAGCGGATTTCCAAGGCGCTCGGTGATAAGAATATCCACAACAAAATCCTCGTTCCCGCCCGAAAGGACTGGAACGAGGACTTGTTATTTTTGCGGAAGGAGGGAGCGAAATGAACGGAATTCCAATGCTGATTCTCTCAGTAGGCAGCATCCTCGTGGTGCTGTTTTTCGTGACCTACGCCTCCCAGAAGCACGATCTCAACGGCATCAAGGACAAGATCGTAGGCAACGGTCAGCACGGCACCGCCCGGTGGGCAACCCGGCAGGAAATTCAGCGTACTTACCACCATGTACCCTTTACCCCGGAAGTATGGCGGCAGGCTGCGAAGAACGGAAAACAGCCCACCGCCAACGGGAAAACCCTTCCCCAGGGCATTGTGCTGGTTGTCAGGTCGGCAGAAAAACTACGGCGCTGGTAGATTCCGACGACGTGCATGTGCTGATGATCGGCGCTTCCGGTGTGGGCAAAACAGTTCCTGTAGTATAATTTTGCATAAATACATACTTTCTTTTTTGTCATTCGTTACGCGAATAACCTTTGAAATTATGTGTTTTACCGTTTACAATGAAATCAAACATCAATAAGGAGGAACCTGTTATGACACCAAAAGAGACAGTGACCCGCTTTTTTCAGGAGGGCTACACCAACCGCAATTTTGATTTCGTCATGGACTGTGTGGCGGAGAATTACATCGATCACAGCCCGGCCGGGGCCAGAAGCAACGCCGATGCCGTGGGCATCCTGAAAATCGTGGCCGGACAGTATGCCTATTTGCGTGCGGAAATGCTTGACATCTTTGCGGAGGGCGGCATGGTAGCAACCCGTGTTCTTTACGACGGTCTCCACAGGGAAACCGGCAGGCACATTACGTTTGAGGCTCTGGAGAACTTCAGAGTGGAAAACGCCAGGATTGTGGAATCCTGGGGCTATTGGCCCGATCGGGAGATCGACCAAAAGCTGAAAGGGAAATAAGAATCCGACCTCATGCGTTCACCGGAGGTCGGATTCTAATACGGCTATGAAATAACGTTGTTAGAAGGAAAAGTGTTTTTATAGCTTCTTCCCGCTCCCTAATTCAAAGTGGTACTTCACGATACCCAAATCCATCTTTGCATAAAAACCCATTCCGGCTTTGACGGTCACTTTTTCATCCGCATAGGTGAATACAAACTTCTGCTGGTTCATCGCAGTTGGTGCCAGCAGTGCCGCTTCCACGCCGGAACGAAACCAATCCGGGGTGCGGTTGCTGACATTGCTGACTTCGCTGATGGCTTTAATTTTTTGGGGAACACCCTGATTTGTACCGTAGCCGAATGCGATCACCGCCGCCAGCTCTTCCCCAGCGCCGATTTGAAATGCTCCCGGGGTTTTCCGGTAGGTCAGAGCGACCCAGCAGGTATTCAGTCCCAACTGCTGCGCTTTCAACGCCAGCCGTTCTCCATAATAGCCGCATTTCTCGTCCAGTTCACTACCCGTAGGCCTGACCAGGGCGATGTAGTTTGTGACACCCCGGAAGCTGCCGTAATGGGCCATGAAGCCGGAAAAAGCGTTTGGCTCCCCGGTAACCAACTGGATGTGCAGACCGCTTTCCTGATTGCAGGCATCTGCTTCTGCATGCAATTCCTGCGAAATTGCTGCGTCAACTGCCCGGTCGTCATACTGCCGCACGCTGTGGCGGGCTTTCATTGCTTCCATAATGTCCATATGATTCTGCTCCTTTTACAGTGTAATGACTTGCTCTTGTATCTGCGGATCGTGATTTGCGGCGATCAGGATGCAGTTGTGCCATGTCCCTCTTTGTAGAAAGTGTTGTGTTCAATCACAGAAAAGGCAGAGTCTCCTCCATCAACATTATCTGATATTTATTACATGTACCATCACGCCATGCATTATTGGGATCCCTGTAGATAATATCGCAGTTGATTGTTCATAAAAATAATGGGGCACAGGATCAACACATTGTGCTGTTTCCTGTGCCATGCTTTATTTGATCATTGCAATACTTGAAGCGTTTATGTGGTAGTTTTCCTTTTTCCTAATGCCGTGTATCAGAAGCATTCTTTCAGAATACGCAGCCATCCCGCAACGCAGGGATGATCTTTGGGGATTGGGGATTAACCCCAACAAGCGAAAATCCGGCTGGGTAGCACCCAGACACTGCTTGCCAATTTCTGAATCCCAAAAAACACTTTAGAAACCCTTTGCTGATAAATTTCTGAATCATCTCGAATGAAAAGGCCTGCGCACTTGTATCTGTTCGACAAATTGGAATTTGTAAGAGTTGACAGTTGAGAGTTGACAGTGGACAGTTAAAGAGTCCCTTCGGGACAATTGAAATAATAATAACTAAAAAAGTAGGTATTTCAGTACGGATCTTTCGCATTTCGTATCCTTGAGTTTATATTTTTTCATCCCGCAGGGATACCACAACTGTCCACTGTCAACTTTCAACTGTCAACTAAATTTCGATTTGTAGGTCTGTTCGGCTCCATTTTATCACATAACAGGAAAAAAGCAAGAACGCCACAGCAGACTACTGCATCTGCACGCTTTCTGCGATTTTCAGCAGCTCCTCTACAGAGTAATCCGGGCTAATCAGCATAAAACTTACACCTTTTGCTTCATTGCCCTGAATCCAGACCACTTTTGCGTCGTTTCCAACCTGTGCGGCAGCGCCGGTACAGCCCAGGATGGTTTGGAATTCTGCCGGCGTATTGCCGATATTCATTCGGAGCACTTCTTCCACAGAGGCGGCAAGTCGATTGGGAACGTAGTCGGACAGCCAGGTGCCGCCGAAAGTGGAATGGGTTCCCAGCCGCCATACGGAAAGCTTCCCCATATCCAGCTCCATATCTTTCTTGAAGGGGAACAGCAGGCACGTCAGACCGTCATGCCGGAAGGTATAGGCTTCCTCAAATCTGGCACCCTTTTTGAGAATTCCTTCTTCGGTTAGGATCTGGTTGATACCATCCAGCCATTCCTGCGGATCGCCGCCGCAGCCTAGGAGGACAAGTCCCACCTGATCTCCCATCCGGCGGAGCTGCTCTGTGGAAATACTCTGAATACTCACTGCTTCATCTCCTCCATCCTCAAGCCCTGTTCCTGGGCGATTTCCTGCTGGGTCAGTTTTCGGAAGCTGTCAACGCCGGGAATCAGCGAAAGGCTGAAAGGATGCTGAGAGGCAGCGCCCTTTTTGAAAAAGAAAAAGCCGGGATTCTTATGGCGCTCTGCGCCACAAAAATCCCGGCAGATTCACAAATGATAATTTTCTGAAAACTCTATAAAAAAGCTGTGCCTTTTTTGAAATCTTTCAGAAATCAAAAAAGGCGCTGCGCATATTCCATTCAAATCGAGGATGCGGGCTTCTGAACTCCGGTGATATCTATTCGCAGCAGAATGATATCTATGAAATCCACAAAAATCTTGTTAACATTTTACTGTAAAAGTCCAAACAATTCCTGTTCAATAACAGCTATATAAAATGAAATGTACACTATAAACTCAACTTTTCGCAGTTGATATCTATAGTGTACACTACAAATGGCTCCCCCTGTTGGACTCGAACCAACGACACACGGATTAACAGTCCGTCGCTCTACCGACTGAGCTAAGGGGGAATATTTGTGTTGG
>CAMFBN010000017.1 GCA_945948535.1 uncultured Clostridia bacterium | reverse complement strand
ACGCAGCCTTTTGGGCAGCGATCTTCTCTCGGTTGGCTTCACGATACGCAGCCTTTTGGGCAGCGATCTTCTCTCGGTTGGCTTCACGATACGCAGCCTGCTGGGCAGCGATCTTCTCTCGGTTGGCTTCACGATACGCAGCCTTTTGGGCAGCGATCTTTCTGCCGTGATTATCCAACTTATCCAGTTTCGCTTCCCGATCCAGGTTTCGGCTGAAATTCAGGTCTTCCTGCGTCAGTGTGAAACCCTCCTCGATCTCAGCATCGGCCCGCCGGAGCTCCTCCAACTCTGCCTCTGTGAAAAGTTTAGCCATAGCCGCTCCCTACGCCAGCGCCAGCACTGTGACGGTCACAGTCACCAGCAGGCCAGCCGCCGCAAGGATCAGACTGCCGATACCGCCGCCCTTCCGGGCCTGCGCCGCCTCATAGGCCGCATAGCTCTGGGCCTGCTTCATGGGCACGATGTAGCCGATGACCGGCGCCAGATCGCTGCGCCGCCGGTTCTCCCGGACAAGGGAGAAAACGTCCTCATTCTCTCTGTCAAATTCGCTCATGATGAATACTCCTTTGCTAATTTTTTGATATCCTGCGTGGTGTAACCCAGCGCCTTCAGCAAGATTCCGGGGTCTGGCCTGATGGCCTTGACGATGGCGCGGAGCACGCCGAAGGGGATGGTATCCGGGTTCCTCATGTAGTTCCCGGCGGTTACCTGACACACGCCGATTGCAGGCCCGAATGTGCGCTGGGTGCCGAAACCGAGCCTCGCCCGCTGGGCGTTGATTTCTCCGACGAAATCCTTCATTGCGTCCCGCTCCGCATACTGGCGAAGTCTTGGCATGAAATAGCCTCCTTTATTGAATATTGAATTTCAGTGTGGTAAAATCACATCGGAAGGATGTGATTTTGTGTCTACAGAAGTAATTTGCGCACTTATCTCTGTTGGCGGTGCGCTGTTGTCTGCTCTTATTTCATATGGCGTGTCGCGTTCAACAGCAAATAAAGAGGTAGAAAGAATGCGCCTTACATGGGAACGGGAAGATGTTGTATCTTCCGACGATGAATTTGCTGCTATGTCTTCCTCTGTGGCTAAGTTTGTTCAATCAGGCCGAACATCGTGCCAACAAGCTGCAATGGCTGAAATTGCAGCAATAAGGTCTAAAGAAAGCGGAAACCTCGCGTATCTTTTGGACGACCTTTACTTTGCAGTTCAGTCTGGCAACATTGGAAATTCCGATGTCTGCTTAACCAAAGTGATTGACGAAAAGAGAGATGCAAAGCGCAAACAAAATACTTCCCGCAGAAATAAGCCAATGAAGTAAATCTTTTTTTGCGCTATTTACGTCTTTGAAGTACAGAGCATCAAGAGATGCCTTTGCAGCAAACCAAGCAGAAACATAAATCAGCGCAATTAAATTTCCGTTCGTTTCATGAACCTCCTTTCAGTGCCGGTTTATTGGACTGTATTTCTGCTACGATGATGTATCATCGTCAGAAAGCAGTTCATCGATGGTGCATCCATACAGGTCAGCAATGCGGACAAGCATGGACGCTCTTGGCATTGTTTTTCCAGTTTCCCACTGGCAAACAGACGCCGGAGCGATTCCCAGCTTTTCTGCGACAAACGCCTGCGAATAACCGGCTTTTTTGCGGGCAGATAAAAAGCTCAAAATTTCTTCCTCCTTTACTAAGTTAATACTTGACAACTTAGTAAGTTTCGCTTAATATAAGAAGTACCACCAACTCATATCTTGCGAAACACTTACTAAGTTCTCACGGGGATTTTCTGCGCTTTTTAAGCGCAAGCTTAGTATACGCTAAGTTTGACTTAATGTCAACCATAATTCCTTAGTTTTTACTAAGTTTGCTGTTTTGCACAAAAAGGACGGGGAAATTATGGACACCTTAGCAATAATTAAGCGAATTGAGCTGCGGATTGCTGAACTTGGGATGTCAAAGGCCGACTTTTATAAGAACAGCGGTATTTCGTCCGCCTCATACTCCCAGTGGAACACCGGAAGGTATAAGCCCACAGACAAGAAGCTCCAGCAGGCGGCTGACTGTCTTGGCGTAACATTGGAATATCTCCGGGAAGGAAAAGAAAAAGCGCCCACCGAGAACGGTGAGCGCAAAGATGTGCTGGACGATGTGGATATTGCGTTTTACGGAGAATACAAGGAACTGACCGAGGAAGACCGGGCCACGATCCGGGACATGGTATCCGTCATGCGAAAGAGAAGGGCTTCGGAAAAGTAAACAGGAGCTACGAACGTGTTTGAATTATCCCATTTTTACGACTACTGCAAGGGACACGACATTCTGATCATTCCATTTGCCGGTATGCCGTCTGCCGGGGCCACCCTGCGTGACGGGCCAGACTATGGCATTTTTCTGGACTTCACGAAGATCATGACCACCCGCCAACTGCGCGGCATCTGTGCCCATGAGCTGGGCCATGTTTCCACCGGGGCGCTGCACAAAGTCAGCAGTCCATTCGAGACAGTGGAGCGAAGCGAACACCGCGCCAACCGCTGGACAGCGGAGCACATCCTGACAGAGGAAGATTTCCGGGAAGCCTTTGCCGCCGGGTATACCGAGCCTTGGCAGCTTGCGGAATACTTCGACCTGCCGGAGCAGGATGTTATGAAGGCGTTCTCCTATTGGAGAGACTGCCGGGGAATTGATTTTTCATAATACAAAACCATAAACATAATGCAAGAGGAAAGAGGCTTGATGGCTGTGAAAAACTATGAACTGGAACAATACAGCGAAGAAACATTTGAAAGCATTAAGCATATAAACGAATATGGACAGGAATACTGGTTGGCCCGCGAGCTTGGACGTGCTTTGCAATATGCGGATTGGCGTAACTTTGAAAATGCGATTTTCAAGGCCATGGATGCTTGCAAAAACAGTGGCGTTTCTTTGGATGACAATTTCGGCGAAGTCACCAGTTTCACAAAAATGAATAACGGTAAACCAAGAAAAATTAGTGATTATGCACTAAGCAGGTACGCGTGCTACCTGATCGTGATGAACGGTGACCCGTCGAAATCCGTCATTGCCGTTGGGCAGACATATTTCGCGGTAAAGACGCGCCAGCAGGAATTGATTGATAACTACGATCAACTTTCCGAAGACCAGAAACGCCTATCGATACGAAACGAAATGGCCGCCCATAATAAGTCCTTGGCAGAAGCGGCTCAGATGGCGGGTATCGCAGATCAGCGAGATTACGCCATCTTCCAGAATAAAGGCTATCAAGGATTGTATGGAGGACTTGGCGTGAAAGAGATTCACGCACGAAAAGGCTTGAAAAAGAATCAAAAAATTTTAGATCACATGGGAAGTACAGAACTAGCAGCAAATCTATTCCGAGCCACGCAGACAGATGAAAAACTCCGACGCGAAAATATTCAAGGGAAGCAGGCTGCCTACAATACGCATTACGAAGTTGGAAAAAAAGTTCGGCAAACCATAAAGGAACTCGGAGGAACAATGCCGGAAGATCTTCCAACTCCCGAAAAAAGTATTGCACAGATTGAGCGTGAGCAGAAAAAGCTAAAGAATAGTGGAGAGGATTAATTAGCGTAAAAAACCGCCCCGGTGTTACCAGCACCGAAGCGGTCAGCGATTGGAAGTGTTACCAGCACTGCCAATCAATACAGTCAGCACCCACCCACGACGATAGGGGCAGTCTGCCTATTTATGATACCAGAAAAGCCCCGGAAAGGCAAGGCCAAAATGGCAAAACGGAAAAACAAGCCGTCAATAAAGATGCCGAAAATCACCATCCTGCCATCTGGAATGGCCCACACCCGTGTTCTGATAAACGGTGAGCGCATATCGATCACCAAGGAAACAGAAGAAGCCTGCATTGCTGAGTATCTCGCACTGAAACACAGAGTGATCGAAGCAGAAGAAAAAACGAAGAAAAAGAATGTCACCCTGTCGGAAGCACTCAAAAAGTACATCGACAAGCGGGACGGCCGGAAGTCTCCGGCCACCATAAAAGGCTATCTATCCTACAAGGATAACCGTCTGCAATCCATGATGGGCGCCAACGTGTACACCACCACAGACGCCCAGTGGCAGGCGGCGGTTGACCGGGATTTTCGCAAACTGTCCGATAAATACAGAAAAAATGTGTGGATGTTCTTTGCGTCCGCTATCGAAGAAGAAACAGGACACCGCCCAAAGATAGAGATCGACAACCCGGTCAGGAAGGAACGGCCTTTCCTTGAGCCGGACGAAATACCCGCATTTGTAGAAGCAATGAAAGGCAAGACGGCAGAGATAGCCGCCCTTCTGGAGCTGTCCAGCCTGCGCTTCTCCGAGGTTCGCGCCGTGAGAGGTACAGATATAGACATGAAAAATAACCGCGTCCGGGTGCACGGAGCCGCCGTGTACGGGAAGGACGGGAAGCTGGTGCAGAAGGAAGCAAACAAAACCGCCGCCTCTGACCGCTACGTCCCCCTGATCCCGCCGCTCCGGCAGGCGCTGGAAGGACGGACGCTGACGGATGACTACATTGTGAAGATGACCTGTGCCGGGGTGTACAAGCAGATCAACCGGGTGTGCGCCGCCAACGGCCTGCCGCAGGTTGGTAATCACGGCCTTCGGCACAGCTTTGCGTCTCTTGCCTACCATCTCGGAATCCCAGAAAAGATCGCCATGGAAATCGGCGGCTGGGAGGACAGCAAAACCATGCACGACATCTACACCCACCTTGCAAAGAAGGACATCGCGAAGCGGTCTGAGGACTTCTCAAACTTCTTCCTCCCGGAGAGTGAAAAGGCCAAATTGGCAACGGAATTGGCAACGAAAAATAAATTGTCTTAGAGCCGCAACGGGTTTAGCGTTTTTTTAATCGGGTTCGAGTCCCATTATCCACCCCATAAAAATAAGGCACCCCAACAGGGGTGTCTTATTTTTATGGGGTGGATAAGGACTCGAAGAGAGCGGCCCGCCGTCAGGCGGGTAAAAAAGTGTCCGGTGGACACTTTTTTAGCTCGGGGGAGAGTCCATGGTTTTCGGAACGCAGTCCATAGGACTGTGGGCCGGAAACCATAACCCGTCACCGGCAGTGGGCCGCTCCCGATGTTACTCTGCCTGGCACCCCTTTGGGGAGCCTCAGACTGCCGAACAAGCCTTCCCCTCGGGGAAAGGCTTGTTGACTACCCTGTCAGAACTTGCCGCTTTTGCCGGAAAAACCGTCAGAGGAGTGGGAGTGCCCTCCTGAACTGCTGGAGGAGCCGCTGTCGGTTTCGATTTTCTGCCTTACCTCGGTGGCGTGGCTGAACACATCCCGCCGACGGGTGATGTTCACAGCGCCGCCCTTCAGATAACCCATGGCATCGGTCTGCTGGCGGACCTTCTTTTTCATCAGGCCCCGCTGAATCAGGCAGATAACAGCGGACAGTACCGCGGCGAGAATCAGGCTGAAGATCCACAGGTGTCCGCTGGTGATCCAGCTGCCCCGGTCGAAAACAACCCCGTCCCGGGCCATGGTCAGCAGCTCATCGGTGTAGGTGAGATAGTCCATGCAGCCGCCATACCAGTCGTTGACGCCAAAATTGTCCAAAAATTCTTCGCTGATGTAGTCCTTACCGTAGTCCGTCAGAGCGGTGTCGCCGAAGCCGTGGGCCAGCAGGCAGTAGTCCCGGTCCGCCATGGACAGAATCAGCAGCACGCCGTCCTGATCTTCGCCCATGCCCAGCTCGTTGACAAGGAAAATCTGCCGGGCCACGTCAAAGATCACACCGTCGCCATAGTCCCGGTAGTCGTCCACCGTCAGGAAATACACAGCGCACTGCTGTACTTCCGAAATCTCCTGTGCATAGTCCTCCAGCACCCAGTATTCCTCGTCGGTCAGAAGGCCCGCCAGATCGTAGATGCAGCATTCCGGCTCCTCCGCCGCCGAGACCGGGACGATGAAAAGGGTCAGCAGCAAAATAACCGTGAAAATGGAAATAAGTCGCTTCATGTCCCTACCCCCTTAGAATAAGCCCAGCAGGAACCGGGTGATGCCGGAAAACCGCAGAACCAGCGTCAGAATCAGGGTCAGGATTCCCAGATTCCGCCAGAACAGACCGTTGTCCGTGGGCAATTCACCCACAAACTTTCCCGTCTGTCCGTTCATGGCGAAGAGGTAGGTTTTGTCCCGCCATTTGGTGGTGAGCATCCACACGGGAAGCAGGGCATAGTGGGCTTCCTTTTTGTCCACTTTTGCCTGAAAGCTCTCCGGAACCACCACCGCGTGGTCAATGTCACTACGCAAAAGATGCTCCAGTGTGTCCTTGCACCGAGCCTCCATTCTGGGGCTCGCTTCCTCTGCGGATACGTCGAAGCGGTCGGCGAGGAAGCCGGGCAGGTAAGCGGTGGAGAAATCCTTGAGCTGGGTGTAGTCAAAGGGCTCCAGAGAGTCCATATAGTTGTCGGGCATCTTTTTGGAAGCGTCCACCGGCACCTTGTCAAATTTGGCGGTGCCGCCCCGCTCCACGTTGTAGTGCATGGTGGTGGTCACGTTGTAGTCGCCCTTGCGCTGGGTCACGCTGTCCTGCCCATCGTATTTTCCGAGGCCGGACACCTGAGCGTCGAAGAGCCAGAAGGGTACGTAAACGCCCTGCACCTTCTGAATGTTGTTTTCCGAGCGGAACAGACGGGGCAGGTAGTAGTTGTGCTTTCCGTAGTGCTTGTGCAGGGCCTTCACCACCGCCTCCTTCTCGATCTTGAAGGGGAGCACAAATTCCGGCTTCAGCGCCCCGGACAGCTGGCCCGGCACCACGGAGGGGTTGCCGCAGTAGGGGCAGGCGGTGGCGGCGGTGGTTTTTTCGCAGATCAGCTCCGCGCCGCAGGTGGGGCACTGGTAGGCCCGCAGATTTTCGTCCGTATCCCATCCGGCAGCTTCCTTTTCGGCGGTTTCCGTTTTTGCTGTTTCTTCCGCCTGCTTGGAGGCCTCGGCAGCGGCCTTGTCCTTTTCGGCGTAAAGGGCCTCAATTTCCGCTACGGAATAGCTGCTTCCGCAGAAGTCGCACTGGAGCTTCCCGGATTCGCCGTCAAACCGCAGCGGCGCAGTACAGGCCGGACATTGGTAGTTGGTAATTTCAGATGCCATAACGATCTCCTGTTTCTGCCTGAATTGTCAATAGTCAATTCCTCAAACGATGTCTCCATCGTCGAAGGGGTCGCCGCATTCGGGGCAGAACTTGGGGGGCTTGGTGCCCTTGGGCGGCTCCCAGCCGCACTTGTCGCAGCGGTACTGAGGTACCCCGGCGGGCTTCTTCGCTCCGCACTCGGGGCAGAATTTGCCTTTGTTTACCGCGCCGCAGGCGCACTTCCACCCTTCATCCTCCGGTTTCTTCGTGCCGCATTCGGGGCAGAATTTTCCCGTGGCCTGTGCACCGCACTTGGGGCACTTCCAGCCGTCGGCAGCCTTCGGCTCGGGCTTTTTCGTCCCGCACTCCGGGCAGAACTTTCCGGTGACGGTGGCCCCGCAGGCGCATTTCCAGCTGTTCGCGGCGGGGGCAGCGGCAGGCTGCTGGCCCATCTGGTACAGCTGGGCGGCGTTTCCGCCGGTCTGCTGGGCCATATTCATGCCCATGAAGCCCAGCGCGGCGCCGCCGGCGTTGCCCGCTGCGGTGCGGGTGGCGTCGGCCTGAGCGCTGAAGAGCTGGGCAGCGGCGTTCCGGGGGTCACGGAAGGCGGAGGCAGACTGAAGCTGCTGAATTCGCTTGGCGTCCTCCTCCACGGGGGTCAGGCTGGAAATGCCGATATTGACGATTTCCAAGCCCCGCTTCTCCCGCCATTTTTTGCTCAGCACATCGTTGAGGGTGTCCGCCAGCTCCATGGTGTGCATTTGCAGGGCGCTGTAGCGGATGCCCATTTCCGAGATGCGCCCGAAGGCCATGCCGAGAGCTCCCAGCAGCTCGGAGCGCAGCTGGTCGTCCAGCCGGTCCCGGGTGTAGGCGTCGTTGATGTTGCCGCAGACGTTCTTGTAGAACAGCATGGGGTCGCAGATCCGGTAGGAGAACACACCGAAGCAGCGGATACCCACATCCATGTCAAGGCCGATGTTGCTATCCACCACACGGAAGGGCACCGGGCTGGGGGTGCCGTACTTGTTGCCGGTCAGCTCCTTGGTGTTGAAGTAGTAAATCCGCTGATCCTTGGGCGGCTCCCCGCCGAAGGTGAACCGGCGTCCAAACTCCGCGAAGGACTTTGCCACGCCCTCTCCCAGGTTGCCGCAGAAAATGGTGGGCGCCGTGGAGGCGTCATAGGTATATTCGCCGGGCTCGGCGGCGAATTCCACGATCTTGCCCTGATCCACGATCATCATGCACTGACCGTCAGCCACCAGAATCACGGAGCCGGTGGTAATTACATTGTCGCTTCCCTTGTTGTTCACGCTGCGGCGGCCGCCGGACTTGCGCCCTTTCAGCGCCAGCACCCTCTCGGGGATGGCCTCACAACTGAAAAATTCCTTCCACTGATCCGTCAGCACCCCGCCGGCGGCGTTCAGTCCCGCACGAATAAGACCCATAATCAATCTCCTTTTCTGAAATTTTGTTGGTTTGCTTCTCTTTTCAGTATAGCAAAGCCGGGGAAGCATTGCAAGGGGAAAGAAAAAGAATGTCATTGCGAGGAGGGCGAAGCCCGACGTGGCAATCCGCTCCCCCTGTCCTGTACTGATAACGTACCTAGTACTATAAGGAGCACGGATTGCCACGCCAGTCTGCGGACTGGCTCGCAATGACATTCTGGCTAATCGGCTAAAGGGAAATTTACCTGATTAATTGAACACATACATACCAAAGAAGGCAAGCAGTCCGGGGCCGCAGTCGTAGTCGATGCCGCAGCGCTCCGCTAATTTTTGCACGAACACGCAGTAGGCGGACATACAGGAGTACCGCTCCAGCGGATGGGGGCAGGGCTCCCCATTTTTTAGATGGCAGGGACTGCACAGGGCGCAGCCGCTGACGCCCACCAGAAAGCCGGGCACACCGCTCTCCCGGAACTTCTTCGCCAGACGCAGCTGGGCGGCGTTGTGGGCCTTTTTCGCCGGTTTCGTGGCGGCGGTGTCGGACATATCCGGAATTTCCCAGATGGTTTGCAGCACCAGCGCCCGTTTGTGGGATTTGATTTTCTGCTCCATTTCCTCCGGGGTGCCGCAGTCCGGGGGGCAGGTGTAGTTGACGCCGTACTGCCCGCAGAGGTTTTCCTCACAGCAGGGGCGGAAAATGGGGTCGAACACGATGTCTGCCGTGTCCACCACCACCGCGGCGGCAAAATTTTCCTCCAGCGCCAGGTTAATCATGTCTTGTTCCGTCATTCCGATAGCCTCCTTAATTGTCCATTGTCAATTGTCAATTCCTATGCGGGAAGTCCCAGCACGCCGAACAGCACCAGTCCCGCCGCCGCGCTGAAAACCAGAACCGTGGGAATCCCGGCTTTGCGCTTCATCAGCAGGAACAGGTCGACGGCACCGATGACCAGTCCGGTCAGATTCAGGGCGGAGCCGCTCCAATAGTTGCTGACGCTCAGAGAAATCAGCACGCCTGCCACCATGCCGAGACATACGGGCCGCACCCCTACCAGAATCCACTGCATCACTCGGCTGCCCCGGAACTTGTGGAAGAAAACGGCGGCAGCGGCGCACAGCGTGACAGAGGGAGTCAGCACGCCCAGATTCGCCGCGATGGCCCCGGGAATCCCGGCGGCCTGCATCCCCGCGAAGGAGGCGCAGTTCAGGCCCAGCGGGCCGGGGGTCATCTCGGCAATGGCCACGATGTCCGTCACCTGTTCGGCGGTCATCCAGCCGTTGCTCAGCACTTCATTGGAGATCTGGGGGATCATGGAAAGCCCGCCGAAGCTGCCGAAGCCAATGAGCAGAAAGCTCCAGAACAGTTTAAGCAGCACCATTGCGCTTCCTCCTTTCATAGTAGCTGCCGATGACCAGTCCCAGCACCACGCCCAGAATCACAAGAAGAATGGGGTTGAGGTCGGTAAACAGATAGACAGCCACGGAAATGAGCAGCAGAAGGACGCAGGGCGGATAGGGCATACTGCCCTTCACGAGGTTGATGGCGGCGCTGAAAATAATGGGCACCACCGCCGCCTGCATTCCCTCCATGGCGGCGCTGACCCAGGGATTCGTGCGGAAGGCGGCGTAAAAATAGCTGATGACCAGAATTACCGCCAGCGGCGGCAGAATCATGCCGAATACGGCGGCCAGACCGCCCAAAAGCCCACCGACCCGGTAGCCGTAGAGCATGGCGACATTGCCGATCATGGTGCCGGGCAGGCTTTTGGCAACGCTGGCAAGGTCAAGAAGCTCCTGAGAGGTTATTTCCTTCCGCTTTTCCACATACAGCTGCTGCATCTGGGCGATAATGCTCCAGCCGCCGCCGAAGGTAAAGCAGCCGAACTTCGCAAATTCCAGAAACAATTGCAGAGAATTTCTCTTTTTATTCGTAAAATCACCTTCAAAATTTGTACAGGTATCCGTAGGGCGGAGTCATGACTCCACTCTACGATAGAATACCATGTTACTCGCGGTTTTTCAAGTTTATAGGATAAAGTAACGATACCAAGCCTGTACCCAATGGCCTTTCGACTTTATGCCAGCCGCGCACGCATTGTCTGCGGCGACTCGCCGCGAGAAAACCCCCGGTGCCGATTGGGGCGGCACCGGGGTAAAAGTAAGGAGGAAGGGTAGCAAATTTACAGGGGAATGACGCCGATCACGATGGCAAACACCATGCACGCGATGGAGAAGCCCCAGACCCACAGGAAGGAGGACTTGATGTGGTCCTTGATGTCCACGTCCGCAAGGCCGGTGCCCAGCAGGGTGGCGGGAACCATGGGGCTGATGAAGGTGGCGCAGTTGCGGCAGACCACCATGGCAACCGCGATGGGCAGTGCGGCTACGCCGAAGCCCTCGCCGATGGCGATGATGACGGGCAGCATTCCGTAGAAGTAGGAGTCGGTGTCGAAGGCCAGGGCCAGAGGTACAGACAGCACGCCGATCACCAAGGGCAGATTCTGACCGATGGCGGTGGGCAGAATGGAGGTGACGAGACCAGCCAGGCAGCGCACCACGCTGGGCACATCGGTGGCGGCGGTGCTCTTGGCGGAGGCGGCTACCAGACCGATGATGTTGCCCGCTTCATCCAGCTTGTAGTTGAAGCTGGTGGTCAGCACGCCCATGAGGACGGCTGCGCCCATCAGGGTGGAGCACATCATGAGGGCGGGACCGGCGTGGAGGTTGATGATCTTCTTGTGCATCTTGGCGGAAGCGCCGTAGTTGACGAACAGGGCGATGGCAACGCCCAGCATGAAGGGTACGTAGCTGGGGAACACGTCCCAGATCAGCATGGCAATGACGGCAACGGTCAGGATCACGTTGAACAGAAACAGCTTGGGACGGGCCAGCTCGCTGGCATCGGAGGAAGCGGAGCTGACTTCCAGCGTCTCGCCCTCGGCAAGACCCGCGCCGTTCTTCTTCTCCAGAATGCCGGTGATCACGGCGACAACGAACGCCAGAATCAGGCCGAAAATCTGAATGGGGATCAGGGTGGACCACAGCTCACCGGCTTCCACGCCCAGAACCGTGGCTGCCCGCATGGTGGGGCCGGCCCAGGGCATCAGGTTCAGAACACCCATCGCCAGCACGGCGATGCGCAGCAGGGAGGTGGGCTTCATGTGCAGCTTCTTGTACACGGGCAGCATGGCGGGAACCACGATGCAGAAGGTGGAAGCGCCGCCGCCGTCCAGGTGGCCGATGGTGGCGATCAGGCAGGTCATGACGCACACGCCGATAACGTTGTTGCCGATGAGCTTCATCAGCTTGCCGATGATGGTGTCAAACATTCCGGCATCGGTCATGATGCCGAAGTACAGGACGGAGAATACGAACAGGGCGGCGGTGGGGGCGGTGGAATTAAAACCGGCCTTAATCATAGCTGCCAGATCGTCGAAGGAGAACCGGCCGCCCAGCACCAGCACCAGACCCAGAATCGCGGGGAAGACGATGAAGGCGATGGCGGGCTGGGTCTTGCTCTTGAACAGGGTAACGACGATCGCTACGATGGTCACAATACCGAGAATGCCAACTACGGTGTTGCTCATGTGGTGATACCTCTTTCTTATTTTTGATGGTGGGGTTTGTGGGAAAAGCGGCAGAGGTGACAAAAATGAATACTTATATTTGAAAGTATAGAATCTGCCGCTTTTCCCGACTATTTCCTCCGGGATTCTCCCGGTTAAGGATGAAGCAAATTGCTCTGTAGGGCGGGGTCATGACACCGCCCTACGTTGGCGTTGAATTAAAGCTCCAGGGGCTTAATCTTGCGAACTACGTCCAGAATGGTGCCGTCCCGGGCTTCCAGAACTGCTACCACCTTGTCCTCCCACTGGAGGTCATCGGGACGGCCTACCAGAGAATAGGCCTTCTCTTTCAGACTCTCGATGGTGACGTGGGGAATGCCCGCGTTGTCAAGGCACTCGATGAGGTCAGGCCGCAGGGGGTTCACGGCGATGCCGTAGTCGGTGACCAGAACGTCCACACAGTCGCCGGGGGTGGTGACCGTGACCACCTTCTCACACACGGTAGCCATTCTGCCACGGGTCAGGGGGGTGACAATGATGCAGACCTTGCTGCCGGCGGCGGTGTCGGGGTGTCCGCCGGGAGCGCCGCGAAGGACGCCGTCAGAGCCGGTGAGCACGTTGACGTTAAAGCCGGTGTCAATTTCCAGCGCCGCCAGCACCACGAAGTCCAGCTTGTTCACAAACGCGCCCTTGTTGGCGGGGTTGGCGTACTGGGAAGCGGACATTTCATAGTGGCCGGGGGTCTGGTTGATGGAGTTCACGGCGTCCAAGTCAAAGTCCTGCACGTCGATGACCTTGCCCACCTTGCCCTTTTTCAGCAGCTCCACCATGGGGCCGCAGATGCCGCCGATGGCCCAGCCCATCTTGATGTTCCGCGCGTCCATGTATTTTTCCAGGAACAGGTTGGCGGCAAGGGAGGGACCGCCAACACCTGTCTGGAAGGAGAACCCCTCTTTGAAATAGGGGGTAGAAGCAATCACCTTGGCGACGTTCTCCGCCATCATCAGATCCCGGGGATTCTGGCTGATCCGGGCGGCGGCGGAGGCGATTTTCTTGGGGTTGCCGATGGAGTCCACCACCACAACCGCGTCCACGTCGATGGCTTCCACGGATGCGGGGAAGTTGGGGAAGTCTACCAGACAGTCGGTGACCACCACCACATGATCGGCGTACTTGGCATCGGTCATGGCGTAGCCCAGAGAGCCGCAGTTGGATTTACCACCGATGCCCCGGCAGTTACCCACACAGTCAGAGGTGGGAGCGGCCACGAAAGCGATATCAATATGTACCTCGCCTGCCTCAATGGCCCGGGGCCGTCCGCCGTGGCTGCGGATAATGGCGGGGGTCTTCAGCTTACCGGCGGAAACCACCTCGCCCATCCGTCCACGGATGCCGGAGGTCTGGATGCCGATGACCTTGCCTTCCTCAATGTAGTCGGCGATGGGGTCGTGGGCTTCGCCCAGAGAGGTGGCGGCAATGGTCAGATCCTTCAGGCCCAGCTCCTCAATGGCGGCCTTCATCACCATGTTGGCAACATAGTCGCCGTTGCGCAGGTGGTGGTGGAAGGAGAAGGTCATGCCGTCCTTCGCGCCGCACTGCTTCAGGGCGTCCACCAGCGTGGCGACAATCTTACTTTCGGCGGGCTTTTCGTATCGGCGGGTTTTGGGGGCGGCCTTTTGCATGTACTTGCCGTCCATATAGAACTTACCCTGATAAACCTCCTTGCCGTTTACCAGCAGTTCCTCGGGAATATCTCTTCCGACTGCGTTAATCATACCAAATCCCCCTCATACATTCCGCAGGCCTTTGCCAGCCGCAGCGTCCGCTGGGCGCCGGGGATGAAGGCCACGTCGATCATTTTGCCGTTCACGGTGAACACACCCACACCGGCGGCGGACTGCTCCACGAAGGCCCGGACAACCGCCTCGGCCTGCCGGACTTCCTTCTCGGTGGGACAGAATACCTCGTGTACCAGACGAATCTGCTTGGGGTTAATCAGGCTCTTGCCGTCAAAGCCCATGGCCTTGTTCTGGAGCACCTCAGCCCGGAAGCCTTCCTCGTCATCAAGGTCAGTAAACACGGTGTCGAAGCACTGGATACCCGCAGCTCTGGCAGCAATCAGCATCTGTCCGCGAGCGGCCAGCATATCCACGCCGTCGCGCTGGAAGGTGGTCTGCATACACTTGCGGAAGTCGCCGCCGGAGATGGCAACGCCGAACATCCGGTCAGAGGCGGAGCAGATTTCGTAGGCGTTCAGAATGCCCTTGGGGCTTTCCAGCGCCGCCATCAGCAGGGTGCGGCCCACTTCCACGCCAAATTCCTTCTCGGCTGCTTCCACAGCGGCTTCCACGGTATGTACATCCTGGGCGCTCTCGCACTTGGCGATGCGGATGCCGTCGGCTCCGCCAGCCACGCACACCCGGATGTCCTCCTGCCAGTGGGGGGTGTCCAGACCGTTGATACGGACGATGACCTCGGTGGAGCCGTAGTCAATGGTGGTCAGGGCGTGGTACAGGGAGAAGCGGGCGGCGTCCTTCTGGTTCTCGGCAACGGCGTCCTCCAAGTCCAGCATGATGGAGTCGCAGCCGTAGATATAGGCGTCTTTAATCAGGCCCGGCTTCTGGGCGTTCATAAACATCATGGTCCGGCGCAGGCGGAACCGTTCGGGCTTGGGTCTTCTGATCATCTCACCGCACCTCCCCAGGGAATGTTGGCGCTGGACGCGCCGCAGCTTCTGAAAACGGCGCACTCCACGCGAGCCTTCAGGCTGCATTCCAGCGCGCCCTTGTCAACGACGGTAACGTTTGCGTTCTGAACTTCCAGCCGCTCCAGGGTTTCCAGAACCGCTGCTTTGATCTGGCGGCCGTACTGGTTCATGACGCTGCTGCTCAGGTCCAGCGTGATGCCCTCGCCGGGCTCCACGGTGACCAGGCAGTCGCTGGATTCCAGAGTTCCGGCTGCCGCGGATTTGAGAATTTCCATTGTACTTCCTCCATCTGTTTTTTCTTTTTTAATCTGTCGACAGTGTACTATAAGATGCGTAATAATGCAAATATATTATATTTTATTTAATTTATAATATTTCAATTATAGTAAACGACTTCCACTTGACTTTCATAAGGAAAATATTATACTGTAAATAAAGACTATATGATAATTCTTGTGGAAAACTGACAAAATCGGGGGCTGAATTTATGAACCTAAAACAGGCGCAGTATGTGAAAACCATCGCCGAGTGCGGCAGCATCACCGCCGCCGCCAAAAAGCTGTTCGTGAGCCAGCCCTCCCTCAGCCAGATGCTCCGGCAGCTGGAGCAGGAGACGGGCCTGCCCATCTTCGACCGCAGCACCAGTCCCATGCGGCTGACCTATGCGGGAGAAAAGTACCTCCACGCCGCTGAGCGGATGCTGGCTGCCAATGCGGAGCTGGAAAGCCAGCTGCGGGAGATCCGGCAGGAGCACGCCGGACGGCTTCGGCTGGGCATCAGCGTTACCCGGGCCATGCAGGTGATGCCGCTGGTGCTGCCGGTGTTCCAGCAGCAGTACCCCAACGTCATGTTGGAGCTGACGGAAAAAGGCTCCGCCAATCTGGAGGAGCTGCTTCGCATGGGCAGTATTGACCTGGCTCTCGCGGCGCTGGAGTCCACCAGCCCCAGCCTTGCCTATGAGCTGATCGAAAAGGAGACCATCGGCATTCTCGCCGGGCGGGACACAGCGGCTGCCAGGCAGTACCCCAGCGGCACAGCCCTGCCGCTGGAAGCGGTGTGCCGGGAGAATTTTGTGTGTCTGACCAAGGGTCATTCCTCCCGCATTACTCAGGACAAGCTCTTCCGCCGGTACGGCATGACGCCCAACGTGATTCTGGAAACCGATGCGCTGGAGGTAGGCCGCCGGGTGGCTCTGGAAGCGGGGGCATGTATGCTTCTGCCCAGTATTTACATAGACGATTACTGCCGCCAGCGTCGGGGCGCGTTCTTTCCCCTGAAGGATTACGAGAACCACCGCCATTTCTACGCCTGTTACCGCAAGGACGAGTTTGTTCCCCGGTATGTCCGGGATTTCATCCAGATCACCACGCAGGTGCTGAACGCCCAGGGGGAGCGGGATTCCTTTTATTAAAAGATAGAAAGCGCTACGGAAAAAAAGAAGGGCCTGCTGCAAAACTTTCATTTTGCAACAGGCCCTTGGAATTGGACTGCCTAATTATGTTTTTAACTGCTTAGTTGGCGGGAACCACACCGGCAGCAGTGATGACCGCGTTGGCGTCGGGAGAGGTTACATAGTCGAAGAAGGCCTGAGCCACATCATTCAGCTTGGCATCGGTCTTAGTGGCCAGCACGAAGGGACGCTGAATGGCGTAGGTGCCGTCCTTGACGGTGGCCTCGCTGGGGGTTACGCCCTCCACATTCACTGCCTTGACGGTATCCTTGACGGAAGCCAAAGAGGCATAGCCGATGGCGCCGGGGTTCTGGGCTACGGTGGTGATCACGTCACCGGTGGAGCTCAGTTCCTGACGGTACGTGCACAGATCCTTGACCTCCACGATTTCCTCAAAGCCGCTGCGGGTGCCGGAACCGGCTTCCCGGCCGATGAGGACGATTTCGCTGTCGTCGCCGCCGACCTCGGACCAGTTGGTGATCTTGCCGGTGTAGATGTCAGCGATCTGGGCAATGGTCAGGTTCTCAACCTTGTTGGCGGGGTTCACAATGATGGCGATGCCGTCGTAGCACAGGATCGTCTCGGTCAGGCCGGCGGCCTTCTCCTCGTCCTTCAGAGCACGGGAGCTCAGGCCGATGTCACAGCGGCCCTCCTGAACGGCCTGAATGCCGGAACCGGAACCGGTGGGGTTATAGGTGAAGGTCACACCCGGCTCCGCTTCCATGAAGGCCTCACCCAGAGCGCCGATGACCTTCTCCATGGAGGTGGAGCCGTCGGTGGACACGGTGCCGGACAGCTTCGAGGGAGCGACGGGCGCTTCGCTCGCGGCAGGCGCTTCCGTTGCGGCGGGAGCCGCGGCAGGGGCGGCGGTTGTTGCTGCCGGCTCAGTCTTCTGACCGCAGGCAGCCAGGCTCAGCGCCAGAATCAGGCACAGAACAGTACAAATTACACGTTTCATTTTCATTATCTCCTTAATATATGTTTGGGACTTACATCCTTTACGGGTTTCATCATAAAGGTTCCATGTAAAATCCGAAAGCCGGAGATTGTAAAATTCATGTCAAAAATGAAACAGCTGCCTGCCGGGCTATTGCTGTGCCAGCAGAGCGTTGATGGTTTCCATCAGCTGCTGGATGTTCATGGAAGCTATTAAATTAGAGCTTCCCTGCCAATGACGGAGCCCCCAGCCATATGGCTGGGGGCTGAAGACTTATCTTACGTACTCGATGACGACCCGGCGGTTGGGCTCCACACCGGTGGAGTGGGTAGTGATGTTGTCCATGTCCTGCAGGGCGGCGTGGATCACATGACGCTCATAGGCATTCATGGGCTCCAGAGTGGTGCGGCGGCGGGCCTTCAGCACCTGCTGGGCTTTCTTGCGGGCGTAGCGGCGCAGGCTCTCCTCCCGTTTCTCCCGGTAGCACTCGGCGTCCACATTCACCCGAACGTGACCGTCCACGCCACGATTGATGGTGTAGTTGGTCAGGTGCTGGATGGCGTCCAAAGTGTCGCCCCGGCGGCCGATCAGATAACCCAGATCGTCGCCCACAAGGTCCACCTTGTAGGTGTTGGTCTCCACCTTTTCACAGTGGGGAACCGCCTGAGAGCCCATGTGCTCCAGAAGGCCCTTGATGAACTGCTCGATCTTTTCCTCGGTGGAGCCGGTCTCGGCGGGGGCGTAGACCTTGGGCTCCGCTTTCTTTTCGGGCTTCGGTTCTCTGGGCGCCTTGGGCGCTTCGGGCTTTTTCTCGGGACGGGGGGCCTTGGGCTTGTCCTGCTTGGGAGGCTTGGGGGCCTCTGCCTTGGGCGCGGCGGGCTTGGGGGCTTCCGGCTTGACAGGCTCCGGGGTCACGCCGGGAATGGCGGTAGCCTTGGGCTTGGAGCGGGAAGCGCTGCCCAGAGCGCTCTTGGGCTGCGCGGGAGTCTTCTCAATCACGGGGTCAGGCACCTCGTAGGTCAGCTGCACCTTGGCGGGCTGAGCGCCGAAGCCCAGGAAGCCGGACTTGGCCTGCTGCAGCACCATGACGGATACGCTGTCCCGGTCCAGACCCAGCTGGTTCAGAGCGGCCTCAATGGCAAGGTCGATGGTTTTTCCGGTGGATACGATGGTCTTTTCCATAGCTTATTCCTCCGTTGCGCTGTAGCGGTTGGGATCGTAGTTGCGGCCTTTGCAGAAGGGACGGCTGGGAATGCCGGACATACAGGATTCCTCCTCGTCCTCCTCGTCCGCGATGCCCTTCCGGGCGGCGTACTCCTTGGCGGCGGCAGCCCGGGCGGCCTGCTCCTGCTCCTTCTGCTGCTTCTGCAGCTTCTTCTTGCTGGTGTTGGCGGTGATGCCGTCGGGGTTGGCGGCCCGGCGCTCGGCACGGACGCGCTCCTTCTCAGCCTCAATCCGCTCCTCCTCCATCGCCTTCTGGAGCCGGACGGCATCCTCGGCGTCGTAGATCTTGCGGTAGTGGTTGGTCATGATGGGGTCGGTAATCATGCGGAACACACCGCCGATGAACCAGTACAGGGACAGGCCCGCGGACAGGGTGAAGCCGATCCACAGGGACATCAGGGGCATCATCCACATCATGACCTGATTGGTCTGGGCAGCCTGGGAATTCTTGGCGGTTTCCGCGTCCTGAATGCCCTTTTCGTTGGTGATGACGGAGTCGTTGGTCTTCTGGCTGATCCACATCTGCAGCACCTGAGAACCGGCGGACAGGCAGGGAATCAGGAACGCGCCGATATGGGCCCAGTTCCAGACCCAGGTGGAGCTGAAAATGTTGAACTGGGGCACAGCACCCAGGTTGATGCCCAGGAAATTGAAGTTGATGCCGGCCAGAGTGACGTCCTTGATGGCGGGAATGGCGGCCTTCAGCTGCTCGGCGTACATGGGGATGGCCTGGGCGGCAGAGATTTCATCGTAGTAGCTGTTCTTGGTGAAGATTTCTGGCGCAATTTCCTTCAAAACGCGGATGATCTCGGTGACCGTCTCCTGAGATTCCATCAGAATATAGGTGATGGGCTGGCGGATAACGGCGTACAGAGGAATCAGAATCAGCATGGGAATGAAGCTCCACAGGCAGCCGCCGGTCATGGACACGCCTTCGTCCTGATACAGCTTCTGGGTCAGCTCATTCTGCTTCTGGGGGTCGTTGGGGTAGCGGCGCTGAATGTCCTGAATCTTGGGGGTCAGACGGGACATACCCATCATGCCCTTTTTCGCCTTGGCGTTGATGGGGGTCAGAATGGCCTGCACCGCCAGAGCAAAGATAATCAGGGCGACACCATAGTTGTTGGTTGCGTGGTACAGAAGAGACAGCAGCCAGCCAAAGGGAACGGTGATGATGTTGCTGAGTTTGAATGCAAGAATCATTGGCTTTCCTCCTTAGAGAATGTGGGCAAACGGGGGGTCAAGGAACGGGGTCGTAGATATCCCCTTTGTAGAAGGGATTGCAGCGCAGGAAACGCTTCAGGGCGAGAAAACCGCCCTTCCATACCCCGTACTTGCCAATTGCTTCCATGGCGTAGGCACTGCAGGTAGGCCGAAACCGGCACCGTGCCGGAAAAAACGGGGAAATACTGTGCTGATAAAAGCGAATGAGAGACAACAGAATGACTTTCATGACAATTCATCCTCCCGGAGGATGCCCGCTTTTTTCGCCAGCGTCAGATAGCTTTTCACAAGCTGGGAAAACTCGGCATCCACCGCCTTGCTCCGGGCAACCACCACAATGTCCCAGCCGGGACGGAACTTCTCTTCACTCAGCCGGTAGACCTCCCGCAGCCGGCGGCGGGTGCGGTTGCGCACATGGGCCTTGCCCAGCTTTTTGCTGACGGTGATGCCCACCCGGTTTCCCGGAGTGCGGTTTTTCCGGGCGTAGAGCACCAGATAGGCGTCCGCAAAGCCGGAGGTGCGGTACAGGCGGCGAAAAATGTGATTGAGTTTCAGACTGATCGAATACTTCATGAAATCATCCCTGTATTACTAAAAAGGGAGCGGGGCGAATGCTGCATTCACCCCGCTGTAGCTCCCGTTTCGCTCTGTAGGCGCTATTCCGTTTCTATCGTATCGACCCACGGACAGGCGCATCAGGCGGACAGAACCTTGCGGCCCTTTGCACGGCGGCGGGCCAGAACCTTACGGCCGTTGGAAGTAGCCATTCTCTGACGGAAACCGTGAACCTTGGAACGATGGCGGCGGCTGGGCTGGTAGGTACGCTTCATAACACTTACACCTCCTGTCAAATTCAATATGCTCAACAGTCAAAATTGACCGCAGCAACACAAAATTACATGACCTTCATAGCCACGCCAGACCATTATAACCGAAAAAAGCGGTTTGGTCAATATTTATTTCCCAATTTTGCGGATTTTCAGATTGGGCCCGGGGAAGGATCCGTCCAGCTTGCTCAGAACCCGGCGGTAATCCTCGGAACCCACCGCCATGGGGGTAGGCTGATAGTTGTTGATGTTCGGCTCGGAGCTGATGCTGCAGGGGATGATTTTCAGGCTTCCCAGAGAAATTTTCCCCTCCGGAGTGCGGATGACCTCCTGCTGAAGCAGGGTGGTGTCAAAATCCTCGGGTTTGGTATTACCACCGAAGCAGAAGTTGCCCATGGAATAGTAGATCATGCCGCCCGCGTATTCCTCAATGGGCTGAAGCACATGGGGGTGGCTGCCCCACACGATGTCTGCTCCGGCGTCAATGGCGGCGTGGGCGATATCGATTTGCTGCTGGGTAGGACGGTAGCTGCCCTCCACGCCCCAGTGGGGCGCGACAATCACCAATTCCGCACCCTGCTCCCGCAGGGAGGCAATTTCCGCTTTCATGTCGGCGACATCCAGATGGTAGTAAACCATGCCGTAGATGCCGACCGTCAGGCCGCAGTCCAGAGCGATCAGCGTGCCGCTGTCCCGCTGGGCATAGGGAATGCCCGCGTCTTCCAGTACAGCGCGGGTGGAATCATAGCCGGCCTGCCCGTAGTCGAAGCTGTGGTTGTTTGCCAGCGTCACAACCTCTACGGAATTGTCCGTGAGAATATGGCTGTAGGCAGGGGAGCCGCGGAAGGTGTAGGTCTTGTCCGCCGGGTTTCCCACGTCGGTCAGCGTTCCCTCCAAATTCACAAAGGTCGCGTCATCGGATTCAAAGTAGGAAATGACGTTTTGCAGAGGATACCCGTAATCCTCGCCTACCACCCGGGGGAAACCAACGTCGGCGTACGCGTTTTTGGGGTTCGCACCCAGCGTGCAGTCTCCGGCGAAGGTCAGGACGAACCGCTCTTCCTGCGGTTTCGTTTCGGTGGGCGCCGTTGTTTCCGCCACCGGCTCCGTCGCCATTACCGGTATGGCGGCTTCCGTCTGGACGGTGGTTTCCACCGGCGCGGACTGGCCGCAGCCCGTCAGGCAAAATGCGCAGACGAGGGCGAAAAGAATCGTTTTTTCAGGACGCACAAGGGCATCTCTCCTTAACCCTGCTCCTGCGCCCGCTTCTTCATGAGGTTACGCATACGGGCACTGTGATCCAGCTCCCGCTTGCGGACCCGCAGGCTCTTGGGGGTGCATTCCAGCAGCTCGTCGTCTGCCAGGAATTCCAGATACTGCTCCAGAGAGTAGTTCTGGGGAGGCGTCAGCCGCAGAGCCTCGTCGGAACCGGCGGCGCGCATATTGGTCAGCTGCTTGCGCTTGCAGACGTTGACAGTCATATCCTCGTTGCGGCTGCAAATGCCCACCACCATACCGGCGTAGACTGGCGTGCCGGGGCCGATGAACAGCGCGCCCCGCTCCTGAGCGGCAGCCAGACCGTAGGTCACGGCCTCGCCGGTCTCAAAGGCCACCAGGGAGCCCACCTGACGGCGCTCAATCTCGCCCTTCATGGGGGCGTAGGAATCGAGGACGGAGGACATGATGCCCTCGCCCCGGGTATCGGTGAGGAACTCGTTCCGGTAGCCGAACAGGCCCCGGGAGGGAACCAGAAATTCCAGACGGTAGCGGCTGCCCATGGGGGTCATGCCCAAAAGGTCGCCCTTCCGCTTGCCCATCTTCTCAATCACCGCGCCCATGCACTCCTCGGGCACGTCGGCGACCATCCGCTCGATGGGCTCGCAGACCTTGCCGTCAATGACCTTGGTCAGTACACGGGGAGTGGACACGGAGAACTCGTAGCCCTCCCGGCGCATGGTCTCCATCAGAATGGACAGGTGCATTTCGCCCCGGCCTGCCACGTTGAAGGCGTCGGTGCCCTGTTCGGTGACGTGCAGAGACACATCCTTGAGAAGCTCCTTTTCCAGCCGGTCCCGCAGATTCCGGGAGGTGACGAATTTGCCCTCCTTGCCCGCGAAGGGGGAGTCGTTGACGGCAAAGGTCATTTCGATGGTGGGGTCGGAGATCTTCACAAAGGGCAGAGCTTCCACGCAGTCGGGGGCGCACAGGGTCCGGCCAATGGTGATGTCCGCCATGCCGGAAAGAGCCACAATCTCACCGGCGTGGGCTTCCGGAATGGGGTTCTTGCCCAGACCGTCGAACTCGTACAGGGCCACCACCTTGCCCTTCTGCCTGATTTCGGGGTCATGGTAGTCGCAGATGGTGACTTCCTGATTGACCTTGATGGTGCCCCGCTCCACGCGGCCCACGGCGATACGGCCCACATACTCATTGTAATCAATGGAGGACACCAGCAGTTGCAGCGGGGCGGTGTCGTCGCCGCCGGGGGCGGGAATATAGCCCACGATGGTCTCAAACAGGGGGGTCAGATCGGTACCCGCCTCGTCAGGGCTGTAGGAGGCAGTACCCTGACGGCCGGAGCAGAACACGGTGGGGCTGTTGAACTGTTCGTCGGTAGCGTCCAGATCCAGCAGCAGCTCCAGCACCTCGTCCATGACCTCGTGAATCCGGGCGTCGGGCTTATCGATTTTGTTCACGGCCACGATGACCTTGTGGCCCAGCTCCAGGGCCTTCTGGAGCACGAACCGGGTCTGGGGCATGGGACCCTCGGCGGCGTCCACCAGCAGAATGACGCCGTTGACCATCTTCAGGATACGTTCCACCTCGCCGCCGAAGTCGGCGTGGCCCGGGGTGTCCACGATGTTGATTTTATAGTCCTTGTAGTGCACGGAGGTGTTCTTCGCCAGAATGGTGATGCCCCGCTCCCGCTCTAGATCGCCGGAGTCCATGACGCGCTCCACCGTGGCCTGATTTTCCCGGTAGATACCGCCCTGCTTCAGCATTTCGTCCACCAGAGTGGTCTTGCCATGGTCAACGTGGGCAATAATGGCGATATTGCGGATTTTGTCCTGAGAAAACATAATATTTATTCTCCTTTTTGAAGATACTTGACACAAACTCACAATTTTGCATTATAGCACTTCAACAAAAATAATGCAAGATATTTGGTAACAATTACGAAGAAAAAGTTTAAAAAGAGCAGTAAAAAGTCATTGCGCACCAGTGGTCGACACCACAGGTGCGCAATGAACGCTTTGATTCCGTTTACTCTGTTTTTCCCGCCTTCAGCATCCGGGTGAAGAACCGGAAGAACATGCCCGTGGTGACGGCGGCGGCGAGAAAATCCGACACCGGCTCGGCAAGGAACACGGCGAAGGCTTTGTCGGCAAAGAAGTGGGGGAGAATAAAGATCAGAGGAATCAGCAGAATGATCTTCCGCAGGCAGGCCATAAGCAGGCAGAGCTTTGCCTGACCCAGCGCCATGAACGTCTGCTGGCAGCTGATCTGGAAGCCGATGGAGAAGGCGCAGGCGAAATAAATCCGCATGGCCCAGGCGGCATAGCTGACCAGCGCGGTATCCGAGGTGAAAATACCCGAGAACATCTGAGGAACCGCCATCAGCAGAAGCCAGAACGCGGTGGTGTAGCCCACGCAGACAGCGAACTGGCAGAAAAAGGCCTCCTTCACCCGATCCAGCTTTTTCGCGCCGTAGTTGAAGCTGATAAGGGGCTGTCCGCCCTGGCAGATGCCGGCGAGGGGCATGGTGACCAGCTGGCTGATGGAGGTCATCACCGTCATGGCGCCTACCGCCACGTCTCCGCCGAACCGGGACAGGGAGGACGTGAAGCAGATGGACAGGATGCTTTCTGTGGAGGTCATGACGAAGCTGGACACGCCCAGCGCCAGACAGGGGCCGATGACGGCAGGGACGAGCTTCATATTCGCCGGGCGCAGCTTCAAAATGGTCTTCTTACCCCGCAGGAAGCAGAGAATCCAAATCGCGCTGACCGCCTGCGAAAGCACCGTTGCCAGCGCCGCGCCGGATACGCCCATATGGAAGCCGAAAATCAGGATGGGGTCCAGCACAATGTTGATGACCGCGCCGATGACGGTGGTGAGCATACTGATTTTGGCGAAGCCCTGGGTGGTGATGAAGGGATTCATGCCCATGACGGTGAGCACGAACACGCTGCCGCAGATGTAGATGTTGGCGTATTCCAGCGCATAGGGGAGGGTCGCGTCGCTGCCGCCGAAGAGCCGAATCAGGCTGGGGCAGAATTTCAGGAATGCGGCAGTGAGAACCACAGCCAGAATCATCAGCACCGCGAAGCAGTTGCCCATGATTTTCTCTGCCTTTTCCCGGTTGCCCTCTCCCATGGCGATGGCTGCCCGGGGCGCACCGCCGGCGCCTGCCAGCAGAGCAAAGGCGGTAATGAGCATCAGAATCGGGGTGAACAGGCCCACGCCGGTCAGCGCCAGCGCGCCGATACCGGGAATGTGCCCGATGTAAATCCGGTCGACGATGTTGTAGAGCAGGTTGATGACCTGCGCCACCACGGCAGGCACCGCCAGCTCCAGCATCCATTTCTTAATGGAGCCGGCGCCCATGTCCTTTTTCTTTGTTTCCTCCATACGATGTACCTTCCTGTAGACAATTCGACATTATTTCGCGGATTCGCAGTCAAAATGCGAAATATTGTCCATGATTTTGCGGCTGATGGCCCTCAGCTGCTCCCGTTCCGACTGGGACACCCCGGCATAAAGAGCCTCGAAGAACTGCCGCTGCCGCGCCGCGCCGGCTTCGGCGATTTCCGTGCCCTTCCCGGTCAGCACCAGATGACAGGTGCGGCGGTCGGCAGGCTCAAAGCGGCGGGTCAGAAGCGCCCGGGCTTCCAGATTGGAAACCGCCAGAGAGACGTGGGACTTGGCAATGCCCCGGCAGGAGACGATATCCGCCGCCCGGTCCAGTCCGGGGTTGTTGTGAAGGAACAGCAGCACCGTCAGCTCGTTCTGAGTCAGGCCGAAGTACTTGCAAACCGGCTCCAGACAGCGGATGTATTCCTTTTTCGCCTTTCCCATGGCATCAAAGTAGTTGGATAGCTCCATTTTGGGTCCCCCAGATCGTTCAATTTTGAACCTTCGGAAGTATATCACCTGAGGCTGAAAATGTCAAGAGGAAATTGTTCAATTTTGAACAAAATCCTTCTCCGCCGGGGAAGACTTAACGGCGGGGCATATGCCCCGCCGCGGTGATTATTCGCCCTGAAATTTCTTGAGGTTCCGGTTTAAGTCCCGGGTGTCCCATTTCCGTTCCAGCCACATGGCATACCACATGGCTACCATGGCCCCTTCCAGAATGACCGTCAGCAGGACACCGCCCCAGACCGGGATGCCCCGGAACCAGCCGAAGCCCAGCGCGCCGCCCAGGAAGGCCACATTCGCCAGCACCGCCCACAGCACCGTCCTGCCTGTGCTTTCGCCGAAGGGGTGCGTCTCCGTGAAGATGGCAGTTTCCGCGCTGGCAAACAGCATACTCACCACCAGCATTTGAAGCATCGTCAGGCTGTCCACACTGTACACTCCCTGCAGGGCATTGACGATGGCCTTGAAGAAGATGCCCGCGACGGTGTAGATGCCCATGTGGTACTTCATTTTCACGCCCCACAGGTAAAACCGATTAAATCTGCGCATGTTTTTGCTCCTTTCATCCCATTCCCAGCCGCTCCCGCAGGGCGGGGGCATAATGCCGGGAGATCATGATTTTTTCACCGGTGGACAGGGTGGCCTCGATGCGTCCCCGCCGCAGCTTCGCAGCCGCTGAATGGCTTAGAGGTTCACCACGCAGGATTTTCCGCACCGCAGCAGCCCGGTGGCGGCCCACCGCTCCTCCAGCTCGGAGAGCGTCAGAGCGGTCTGGTACATCCCGCTTTCCGTGTAGACGAAGGTTTTTTCCTCCACCGTTTCGCAGTACACCACATCGGACACGTTCAGCGGCAGCAGCTCCTTCCGCTCGTTCCAGACCAGCAGCTTCTGCATTCCCGCCCGAACCAGCGCCAGCAGGCGAAGCATTTCGTCATCCAGCTCCCGGCAGCGAAGAATGACCTCGTTTTCTTCCGAGTCGATATGTTCTACCGTAATTTTCATATCCGGCCCCCTTTCGTGATTTCATCCTATCATATTGGAAGGGCCGGCGCAAGCGGTGTTCCGCTAAGGTGCGCATTTGGAGGGGGAAGGTGCAAAAAGCTCCCCTTGCGGGGAGCTTTCGTTACATATAACCTTTGATAGTGGAAATCAGGATATCGCCTGCGACGACCCGGTCTTCCGCGGCAAAGCCCTCGGCAAAGTTGTCGGAATACAGCACCTGAGCGTTGGGCGGAAACTCGTCGTCTCCTTCCCACACCAGAATCCGCATCCGGTAGCCGCCGACCAGGTCGAACTGGAAGCCGGCGTCGCCGTTGGGCAGGGGCAGGCCACCCATTTTTTCGGCGGCTGCCCGGAAAGCAGCCACACGGGTGCCGAAGGTAAAGGCAGCCCGGGTCAGCACCCGTCCGGTATAGGGTTTGATATACATCTCCCCCCAGGGCATTTCCCGGAAGGTCTTCCACTCGCCGCCCCAGCGGACATCCCTGCTTTCCAGCAGATAGCGTAGCAGGAAGGTCTGAGCGGGCAGGGGCGGGACTGTCCCGCCATCCAGTGCCCGGATGGCGTAATCCGGGTGGGCAATGGCAAAATCCCTGCCCAGAAGACGGACAGTGAATTCCGTCCCGTCCCAGCGGACATCGCTGAGCCGGGCGGTCACTTCATCGGGATGCAGGGCGTGAAATTTTTCCTCGTAAAACGCGAAAGGTACTTCTTCCTTATGATTTTCGATTTCCATAGATACCTCGTTATTCGTGTAATTCCAGCGGCAGACCATCCGGGTCCCGGAAAAAGGTCATCCGCCCGCCGTTCACGGGGTCTGTGCGGATGGGTTCCGTCGCCACGCCCCGGGCATTGAGCCATGCCGCCGCCTCCTCCACATTCTCCACATGGAAGGCAAGGTGCCGCAGACCCAGCGCTTCCGGCTGGGTGGGACGGGCGGGGGCATCGGGCTTCGTAAACAGCTCCAGCGTCACGTCCCCATTTTGCAGCATGGTCAGATAGTCCTTCCTCTCCTCCCGCCAGACCTCCCGCACCACGGAAAAGCCCAGCTTTTCCACATAAAATTCCATGGAGCGGTGGTAATCAGAGCAGATGATGGCAATATGATGGATTCTATTCAGCATCTTACCGCTCCTGAACGCTGTGGGGGAACAGACTGCGGTCTGTGTGGGGCAGGAAGCAGGCGGCTACGAAAGCGTCCATGTACCCCGGATGGGTGCTCAGTTCCAGATAGGTCATGTTGGAGGCCACCTCCGCGCACTTGGCGTTTGCTTCGTCGCTCATGACCATGGCATAAGAACCGGTCAGGGAGGAATTGCCGATATAATGGAACTTTTCAATCTCCACATCCGGGAACATACCGATATTCACGGCGTTTTTCATATTGATGCCGCTGCCGATGCCGCCGGCAACATACACCCGGTCAATCATCTCCACGCTCATGTCCACGGATTTCAGCAGCGTGTCGATGGCGGAGAAAATCGCGCCCTTGGCCCGGATGAAGTTATCAATGTCCACCTCGTTCAGGGACACCTCCCGCTCGGTTTCGGATTCCTCGGGGAAGGCCACCACATAGCGTCCCATGCCGTGAGCGTCCCGTTTCACCCGCTTGCCCTCCCGGACAAACAGGCCCTTGGCGTTGATGATGCCGCAGCGGTACAGCTCGGAAATCAGGTCAATGATGCCGCTGCCGCAGATACCGACAACCTTCTGTCCCTCGTCGCCGATGATGGAGAGAGTAGGTTCCATGGTGTCCGCGTCGATGACGCAGGCTTCCACCGCGCCGTCGGTGGCCCGCATACCGCAGGAAATGTCGCCGCCCTCAAAGGCGGGGCCGGCGGAGCAGGCGCAGCTCATGAGGAAGTCCCGGTTGCCGAAGACGATCTCGCCGTTGGTGCCAAGGTCGATGAACAGGCTCATTTCATCCTTGTCCCAGATGCCGGAGGCAAGGGTACCGGCGGTGATGTCGCCGCCCACATAGGAACCGATGTTGGGGGCGATCAGCACGGGAGCCAGGGGGTTGGCAGGCAGCTTCAAATCACCAGCCAGCAGGCCGTCCCAGTGGAAGAAGCTGGGCACATACGGCTCCATGCGGACGGAAGAAGCATCCACGCCCACAAACAGGTGGTTCATGGTGGTGTTGGCGCCGACACTGAGCCGCAGAATGCTCCGGGCGCTGATTTTTGCGGTTTTACACAGGTTGGCGATAATGGGAATCAGGGTTTCCTTCAGAATGGCGTCCTGAAGCTTTTTCCGACCGCCGGGCTTTCCCTGCTCAATGATTCGGTTGATGACATCCGCGCCGTAGCGGATCTGACCGTTGCCGGAGGAACCCTTGGCAAGCAGCTTGCCGGTTTCCAGGTCGGTGAGCACCATGGTCACGGTGGTGGTGCCGATGTCGATGGCGCAGCCCACGATGGCGGTGTCCTCCGGGGCGCAGACCTCCATGCAATGGAAGGTGTTTTCTGTCAACTCGCCCTTGACGCAGACGGTGAAATGATTTTCCCGCAGGGTGTGGGCAAGACCAACCATGACGGAGAAGGGAATGTGGACATTCTCCACCCCGAAGGCGTCCTCAATGGCCCAGGTCAGGCGCTCATTGTCGGGCATGGTGTCCTCCAGAGACGGCTCTGCCATGGTGATGACTTTAGAGCGGAAGCGGTTGACGAAATGAATGCCGCTGCGTTTCAGATTCTCCTGGCACTCGTCAAAAATCGCCACTTCCTTGGGACTGCTCAGGTCGGCGGTTTTCATTCGGGACTGGTAGGCGCTGGCAATGTCCGGCACGAACACGGTGCAGTCGGAACGCACCTTGGACGAACAGGAAAGACGCCAGCCCTCCTTGTATTCCTCGTCGGAGATGTGGCGGCTCTGGGGAGATTCCAGTTCTCCCTCGATGAGCTTAATGCGGCATTTGCCGCAGGAGCCGTTGCCGGAGCAGGGGGCGTCGATGGCCACGTTGGCCCGGCGTGCCAGCTCCAGAAGATTCTCTCCGGCGTTGCATTCAATGATAACGGGGCTTGCGCCCTCGATTTGGAAGGTTACTTTCATAAGAGAGTTCCTTTCAGACAGCTGTTGTGCACGGGAGGGGCATTGCCCCTCCCGATATAGATGTATTTCTGTCGATTTTCCGCTTCGCGGACGGCGGGGTCATGACCCCGCCCTACGATCTAATGTGACGATACCGAGCAGTACCCGATGGTGTAACGAATAAAAACCAGCCGAGTACGCCCTATTTGCGGCATTGCGCCGATACCGAGCGGTGCCCTATGGTGTAACGATTACATCAGGCTTACGCACGCATTGTCGGCGGCGACTCGCCGCCTACATCAGGGGCTCCATGTTCAGAACGGGATGGCCCTTCTCGGTCAGCCAGTTCAGCAGTTCCTCGCAGTCGGTGGTAACGGTCTCATCGGCGACCATGTCGGTGAAGTTGTCGATGCCGTACAGCTCCTTGGCGGTCTTGTTCAGCCGCTCGGAAACGTCGTCCTTCAGCTCCTTGGGCATCCAGACGATCCGCTCAATGCCGCCCTCGGCCGAGATGAACTTCTTGGAGGAGATGAAATGACGGCCATGGCCCATGTAGCCGGGGGTCTGAACGCCGCCGCCAGTGCAGGAGGCCAGCTCGCCGAAGGTCATGCCGGCAGGGGTCATGCCCTTGTATTCCCGGTTGACCACGATGAAGCCGTTGGACATGGGCTCAATGCCGCAAATGCACTCGAAGCAGCCGCAGGAGGTCATGGGGTCCTCCAGAATGGAGTACAGGGTGACGTTCTCCACAGCGCCGTGGGTGGCATCGGAAATGGCCTTGTTGACGGAATCAAAACGACCGGTGCGCTCGTCGGTGCAGCCTTCCTTGAAAATGGGCTGGCAGGGGCCGTTGGTGTTCAGTTCGTAGGTAGCCTTGGCATCCAGCCAGGATACGGCGCCGCACAGGCCCAGACGCTCGGGGGTGACCACGCAGCAGTGGGCGGGGGCGAAGGACTGGCACATGATGCAGGTGAAGTAGCGGTCAACGGACTCGTCGGTCATGGAAGCCAGACGGTCGTCACGCTGGTTGTAGCGGGGCATTGCGATCTCATCCCGGAACTGGGCGGCCTGCGCAGGCTCGGTGATCAGGGTGATCTGGCACTTGTCCACAACGGCGTCGAACTCGTCCATAATCATGACGTACAGCACTTCCGCGAAGTCCTTCAGCCGCAGACCGGCCTCGTAGGCGGCGTTGCTGATACGGATACGCACCTGATTGCGCTGACCGGTGTGCATAACGCCTTCCATGTAGTTGAACCAGGCGTGGAACTTCCGCTCGATAACGGACTCAAAGTCGGCCTGCATCTTCTTGCCGGCGACTTCTACGTAAGTAGCCAGAGCCAGCTCCTTGGCCTCGTCAAAGTCCGGGCCGATGATGCTGATTTTGTGATCCTCGACCTCGTTCAGCTCCCGCATGATTACCAGCTCAGCGGTGGGATTCTTGGCGGACCAGATCTCGTTGTGCATATCGGACTTACGAATGATCTCGCCCTCGAAGGCGGCGGCGAAGGCAACGGGGATAGGCAGCTCCTTGACCTTGATCTTGATGTTCCGCAGTTCCAGAGACTTCTTGACGGTCTCGGCGTGGTCGCACACAGACTCCAGCGCGCCGGGCACCTGATTCTCGCCCAGATCGATGTCCACCACCACGGGGAAGCCCAGCGCGATGGCGCCGGCGCCGGCGGAGACCACCACGGCGTCAATGGCGCCGAAGGTGTTGACGAAGGCAGGCACACGGTTCTTGGTGTAATCCAGTAGGCCAGCCAGATTGCCGGGCTGGACGTTGCCGAAGATCAGAGCGGCACGGATGGCAACGGTGACAACGTGGATAACGGAGGTCACGTCATGGCCCAGAGGAATGACCCGGAGTTCCAGACCCATCTTCACGCCGCCCTCGGCGCACTGCTCGATAACGTCACCCACCAGGAAGGTCATGAGGCCCTTGGACTGGTAGTCCTTGACCACCTTCACCACGTCGGCGGGATTCTCGGCTTTGCCCAGAACCACGGCGACACCGGGGATATCGCCGGTAACCAGCGGCACGCCCAGAGAGCGGATGATGGGATCGGGTACGAAGCCGATGCCGGAGTCGTTCTCGTAGGGGTTGGTGCCGTCTACATATTTCAGACCCTCAATGATCTCAGCGCCTACGGCGGTGGCAAGGCCCGCGTTCAGGGCCTGTCCCAGATCCTCCTGATTGGTAATCAGGCTCTTCAGCACGTCCACGCAGGCAGGCAGATCGCCCAGCGTCTTGACCTTCACACCGGTAGCTGCGTAAATGGTGGGGAAGAAATACGCAGTATCGGGGAATGCAATTTCCTTGTCCGCGCCGTACTTGGCGATGGCATTGCTGACCGCGTTCTCAGTCAGGCCAGCCACGGCATTGGAGCCGCCGTAGATCAGATCGGTTAATACACTCATTGAAATTCCTCCCAAATTATAATGCAAAAAGGATTTATATGGAGCCCAGAGGGCTGAATATACCGTTTTATTTAGTGTGGAGTGTGGAGTTATTTCCGGTTCTCCGCTTTTTTCTTTCTCTTTTTCTGCTCTGCTTGAAGAAGCTTTGCCAGTTCCGGGAACTGGTCGTTGGTATTTTGAATGGAATAGTCCTTGTCCGCTTTCGCGGTAAGGCTGACCATGTTTGCCGGGGCAGTGGTGCGGTTGCCGGCGGCGTTTTTGCCCTGAATCGACTTGATTTTGTCCAGAGGAACGGCGTGAAAGCCGCCTTTTTCCTCCAAAAGCAGCCGCTTATTGGTCAGAATCCACCGGCCCTTTTTCTGCTGGCAGATGACCTTCACGGTCTCCTTCGGCAGCAGGGCGGTTTCCAATGTGCGGGTGAAATCCCGCGCTCTTCGCTCCCGGCGCTTGCGCGGGTCGGATCGGATTGCCAGCAGCAGTACCAGAAGCACGGCTGCCAGAATGCCCAGTTGGCTGGGGGTCATAGCATCTTCCTTTCGGATAAAATGCAAAGTGGCTGGGAGGGAGGTTCCCTCCCAGCCATAAATGCTAGGGCTTGTTAGCAATAAGCAGGAGATCGCTACGCCAGTCTGCGCGAAGCACCACCGGCACGCAATGACATGCTCTGCTATGTACTCTGTACCGATACCGAGCACTGCCCAGTGGTGTAACGATTACATACCACCCAGGCACGCATTGGCTGTCGGCCCTGCCGACCTTAAAGATCCAGGTAGGAGTCGGAGTACAGGACGTGGTTCTTGAAGATGTCGCAGGACTTGATGGTCTCCATCAGGCGCAGGTCGTTGGGGTTGACGATGGCGGAGGTCAGACCCTGCATCATGCACATGGCCACCAGAGCGGAGTCCATGATGGGACGGACGGTCTTGGGCGCGCCGTTAGAGTTGTTGGACAGACCGCCGGTGGACTTCAGACCCTCGTTGGAGAACAGCTTGATGGCTTCCAGAACCTCCATCTGCTTGTCCTGCATACCCTTGACAACCAGGAACAGGGGGTCGAACCACAGGTCGGTAGCTTCCATGCCCAGGCTCATGCCGCGCTCCAGCATGTTGTGGCAGTGCTTCATACGCTCCTCGTTGTCCTTGGCAATTCCGTCGGCAGAGCACAGGGCGATACAGATGGCGTCGTTAGCAGCGGCCAGGTCGATGTAGGAGATACGGGAGCCGGCGTCAGCGGAGTTGACGATGGGCTTGCCGTTGGTGCGGTTGTAGACCTTGATACCGGCTTCGATGGCCCGCTTGTTGGCGGTATCCAGAGCCAGAGGCACGTTGTTGAAGTTCTCCTGCAGCAGCTTGACAGCCCACATCATGCGCTCGGGGCCGTCCTTCTCGGCAGGTCCGATGTTGACGTCCAGATAGGTGGCACCGGCAGCGATCTGCTCAGCGGCACGCTTCAGGATGGGCTCGGGATCCCGCTCGTCCATAGCCTTGCGGATGGAGGGAGCGATGCAGTGGATACGCTCGCCGATGGTGACGAAGGTGGGGGACTCGGGGTTGTGGCCCTTGTACTTGACGCCCATGTCCACGACCTTGATCTCGGGAACCTTGGTAGCCAGCAGCTCGTCGAAGGACAGCTCCTTGACTTCCACGGTGGTGGCAGCCTTGGCGGCGTTCTCAGCAGCGGCGGCCTTGGCGGCGGCCTCGTACTCCTTGTCCTTCATGTACTTGGGCAGCTGAACGGCCTCCAGAGGACCGACGACCACGTTCCAGCCGGGCAGCTTCTCCTGAATCTCACCCTTCATGACGGCGACCTTGCCGGGGATGATCAGGGTGCGGTTCTTGATCTTGTTCGCAACGTCCAGCTCCTCGAAGGTCTTCTTGACGGTGGTGGAGGAGAACTTACCGGCGGCCCAGGCGGTCAGAACGGACATACCGGAAGCGTCGGTGATAATCAGGTTCACGGGCTGGTTGGAGCGCTCCAGTTCGCCGGAAACCAGGAAGTAGGTCAGAGCGAAGTCCACGGTCAGAGCGCAGGGGCTGTTCTCGTCGGCGCCGTTCAGGGGGTAGATCTTGGCTTCCACCTTCATGGGCTTCTGAGGATCGGTGAAGATGTTCTGACGCAGGCCGTACAGAGGCAGAGCCTGAGCGTAGGTCATGTGCTCCATGACCAGGATGGAGCCGTACTTCTCGGTGAACATGGAAGCGTAGGCGGTCTGCAGGTGGTCGTCACCCTTAGCCAGACGGGCGATGTTCACGATGGAGGGGTAACCGAAGGAGCGGTCGCCGTCCTTGATGGCGGTGCGGCGAACCAGAACGGCATTGGCCAGCGTCTCCTTGGCGGTCTTGCCGGTGACGTCCAGAACCAGGTTCTTGTTGCCCTTGCCTTCCAGCTTCTTCACGGTGTCGTACAGGTCGGACAGGGTGCCGGCGGAGACGCCCAGCGCCACGCCGTTGGCGGTGGCCAGTTCGTTCATGGCCTCCCAGTTGTCGGGGGTAGCGCCGTCCAGAATCACGTTCTTGCCGGCAACAGCCAGAGCGGCCTTGGCGCACTCCACATCCCAGCACTCCAGAACCAGATCGCGGCCGGTAGCGGCGGCCTTCTCGACCAGCGCGGCGTAGACGGCGGGGTCGGACTGGGTGTTGGCGACGAACACGAACTCGACGTACATACGCTCGCCGATACGCTCGTAATCGACCTTCTGCAGATCAGCCAGCTTCTTATCGGCCTCCTCGGCGGACAGGCTGGTGCCAACGGCGACAGCGTACAGATTCTTGTTGACCAGAGTCTTCTCGTGACGGTACAGGACAGTCTCGCCGCCCAGCTTGTGGCTGCCGACGGTGATGGTCTTCATGGGAGGCGCGGTCTGCTCGTTGAGCATCGCCTTCGCGTCGTCAGAGAAGTAGGGGCACTTGTCGATGGAAACAGCGCCCTGCGCCACCTTCATGCAGAATGCCATACAGGTGGGGCTGCCGCACTCCTTACAGTTCTTCTTAGGAGACAGCTTAAAAATGTCAAGACCCTTCAAAGCCATTGTATGTATCCTCCTTCCGAATTAGACGAGTTCAGTAATGAACTTCTTGATGGTGGCGATGGCGGCGGGATGACGCATGATAACGGCATCGGCGCCTCCGGTCAGGTTGGCGGCGGCAGTGGACACTTCCATGTCGATGGCGCGCTCTTCCCGGCTGCCCCATGCGGGCTCGTCTTCCTCAGTGGCAGTGGATTCCTTCACGCTCCATGCGTCGGGGGACACAGGGGACATAATGGGCATCTGCAGGTCGGCATCGGACTGGGCGAGAGCCGCCAGACGGACGCGGTCCAGGGTGGAGGCCACGTACTCGAAGCCATAGCCCACAGCGGCGGTGCCGATGTTCATGACAATGTTTTCGGGGTTGATGGACAGGCCCTTCAGCATGATGTTCAGCTGCTTGGCCAGGTTGATGTCGTCAGCGGTTTCAGCGCCGACCTTCTGACCGTAAGCCAGAGCGACGGAAGCGCCGACGGTCTTGTAGTCCTCGTTGCGGGCGGACAGAACCAGAATGTTCTTGCCCTGCAGGGCCTCGGCGATTTTGCTGAACAGCTCGCCGTCCTTCTCGATGTTCTTGCAGCCCATAATGACGATGGGCATGGTCACTGCGTCAGCCACGGCCTTGGCGTCGGCGACGCAGTCAGCGACGCTGCGGTTGGCACCGTTGGGATCGGCGGACTCGAAGTGCAGGCACAGGAAGTCGGCGCCGGGCATGGTCTCGGCGCGCTTGGCGTAATCGACCATGGTGGTGCAGCCCGCGTAGAATTCCTTCAGAGCGGGAGCGTCCCAGTTCGCTGCCAGATCGGAGATCTCAATGCCGATCTTGGGAGCGTTCTCGATGGGCGCATCGAAGGTGTAGAACGGCATCACGTTCTGGCCGCCGATGACGATTGCCTTGTCACCGGTGCCCAGCGTCACGGCATTGATCTTGCCGCTGAAGGGAGCCGTCTTGGGTGTGAAAGCCATAGTGTTTTTCCCCCTTGAATGATTTTGAGTGGTTTATATTAGGGCGTAGAACGTAGGAATCAACCACGTCCCGCGTCACTTACGAATAAAGATGTCATTGCGAACCAGTGACCGGCGTCGCTGGTGTGGCAATCCGCAATTCCTGAAAGGGCGCGGAATGACATTCCTTTTCACAGTCCGATGGACTGCATAATACCCCGAAGAGCGACCTTCATCGGGTCGTTTTCGGGCAGCTTCGCGGAGGGCTCACCGTCGCAGTCGCAGCGGTACACCGCTTCGTCCTGGGGCAGCACGCCGAAGAGTTTTAAGCCGTGCTTCTCGATTTCCGCCTTGACACCGGCGTCCAGCACGCCGCCGGGGGCACGGTTGATGATGAGGCCCATCTGACCGGGGTTCAGGTTCATCTCCTGAACCATTTCCGCAACTCTTGCCACGGCCTGAACGCCCCGGCGGGAGCAGTCGGAAATCAGCAGCATGGTGTCCACATGGGGCAGGGTGCCCCGGGCGATGTGCTCAAGGCCAGCCTCATTGTCCATGACCACGTAGGAATAGTTGGGCACATATTTCGCGACCTGGGACTGCAATACGCCGTTGACGTAGCAGTAGCAGCCCTTGCCCTGGGTACGGCCCATGACCAGCATATCGAAGTCGTCGTCCTCGATGAGGGCCTGGCTGAATTTCATCTCGGCGTAATCCGCCTTGGTCATGCCGGTGGGGATGGTGCCCTTCAGCTCCGCCTGCGCCATTTCCTCCCGAATCTGGCCCAGAGAGGTCTCCACCTCCACGCCCAGAACCTCGTTCAGATTGGAATTGGCGTCGGCGTCCACCACAAGCACGGGGCCGTTCTTTTTCTTGCACAGATAATCAATGAGCATGCCGCAGGTGGTGGTTTTACCCACACCGCCCTTACCGGCAACAGCAATGGTATGAGGCATAATGGATACTCCTTATGGTTAGTTGACAGTTGATAGTTGATAGTTGATAGTTGACAGTGAAGCCGGAGTTTTCAACTTCCAGTTTTCAACCCGTCCAGTAAGCCGGATTCCCTGACGATCAGGGCCGTGTCTTCATATCGGTTCCGGGTGAACAAGTGGATGCCGTTTACACCGCAGGCCTGATATTCGTGAATCTGATGGACGGTGTATTCCATCCCGGCCTTTCGGAAGTCCGCCTTTTTCTGCTCTGCCCGGGCATCAAAGGGGTCTTTTACGAAGGGGTTGGGGTAGATCCAGTTTTTAGAGATGATCTCGCGCAGAGACTGAGGAATGGCGCTGCCGCCGTGGGAGAAGGCCGTGCTGATGGTCTCGGCCTGATCCAGAACGGGCATGACGCTCGCCTCCACAGGCAGCCGGATTCCCGCCGCCCGGATGGCGTCCAGCCAGTAACGGAACGCGTCCATATCCCAGCACAGCCGGGTGATGATATAGTCGGCGCCGCCGTCCTGCTTTTGCTTCAGAAGCGCGATCTCCGCTTCCAGAGAGCGGCTGCCCGGATGGCCCTCGGGCGCGCCTGCTACCGCGATGGTGAAAGCATCGCCGAATTCCTGACGGATGAGGGTGACCAGCTCGCCGGCGGATTGCAGCTCGCCGCCGGAACCGGCCCAGCCGGCAGGCGGATCGCCCCGCAGGGCCAGCACATAATGGATGCCGCTGTCCAGATAGGTCTGAAGCTGGGCTTTCGCGCTCTGCGCTGTATTGCCGATGCAGGTGAAGTGCGTGGCAGGCAGGCACCTGCCGTCTTTCGCCACCCGGCCCAGAATCTCCAGATTCTTTCCCACATCCGCGCCGCCGGCACTGTAGGTGCAGGAGACCGCATCAGGGCGCAGAGAATACAGTTGGGGAAGGACGCTGCCGCACAGCTTCTCCATACCCGCGTCAGTCCTGGGAGGAAACACCTCGAAGGAGAGGGCGTCATGCCTGCTCAGCGCGTCTATCACAGACATACGGGTTCCTCCTGAAACATTCTGCCCATCCGGCGTGAGAATCGTATCTGCACATGGGCACACTTCCCCCATATCGATACAACGATATCGTATCACATATCCCGCCTAAATTCAACCCATATTTTGATATTATTTACAAAAAAATGCGTCCAGGGAGGGGCGTTGTCATTCAGTTCGCGACATAGGACGGGAAAAACCGCCTGCCGTAGGCGCGGCAGGCGGTAAAGATTACACTTCCTTACTCTTGGAGGCAATCTCCATGAGACACTTGGACATAAAGGCATCGGGGGTCATGGCGCCCAGATCGTCGCCCTTGCGGGTGCGGACGGAAACGGTGCCGTTCTCTATATCCCGGTCGCCGACCACCAGCATATAGGGAATCTTCTGCATCTGGGCCTCGCGGATCTTGTAACCCAGCTTTTCGCTGCGGTAGTCGCCCTCGGCGTGGATGTTCACGGCATTCAGCTTCTCCACAAGGCCCTTGGCGTATTCGTGGGCCCGGTCGGTGATGGGCATGACCTTTACCTGGGTGGGCATCATCCACAGGGGCAGGGCGCCGGCGTACTTTTCAATCAGGTAGGCCAGCGTCCGCTCGTAGCAGCCGAGGGACGTGCGGTGGATGATATAGGGGCGCTTCTTCTGACCGTCGGCGTCGGTGTACTCCATGCCGAAGCGCTCTGCCAGCAGCATATCGATCTGGATGGTGACGATGGTGTCCTCCTTGCCGAAGACGTTCTTGTACTGAATGTCCAGCTTGGGGCCGTAGAAGGCGGCCTCGTCGATGCCGATGGTGTAATCCACGTTCAGATCGTCCAGAATCTGCTTCATGACGGCCTGAGCGGTCTCCCACTGCTCTGCGGTGCCTTCATACTTATTCTTGGGGTTGGCGGGGTCCCACTGAGAGAAGCGGAAGGTGCAGTCGTCCAGCATACCCACGGTGTCCAGGCAGTACTTTGCCAGCTCCAGACAGCCCCGGAACTCGTCCTCCAGCTGGTCGGGGCGGAGAATCAGGTGGCCCTCGGAAATGGTGAACTGACGAACACGAATCAGGCCGTGCATCTCGCCGGAGTCCTCGTTGCGGAACAGGGTGGAGGTTTCGCCCAGACGCATGGGCAGGTCACGGTAGGAACGGGCACGGTTCAGGAACACCTGATACTGGAACGGGCAGGTCATGGGCCGCAGGGCGAAGCACTCCTTGGTCTCGTCGTTGGGGTCGCCCAGCACGAACATGCCGTCCAGGTAATGATCCCAGTGACCGGAAATTTTGTACAGGTCGGACTTGGCCATCAGAGGGGTCTTGGTCAGAAGATAGCCCCGCTTCTGCTCCTCGTCCTCCACCCAGCGCTGGAGGGTCTGAATCACTCTCGCTCCCTTGGGCAGCAGAATGGGCAGACCCTGACCGATGACATCAACCGTCGTAAAGTATTCCAGCTCCCGGCCCAGCTTGTTGTGGTCCCGCTTCAGGGCTTCTTCCTGCTTTTTCAGGTACTCGTCCAGCTCGTCCTTGCTGGGGAAGGCGATGCCATAGATTCTCTGGAGCATCTTGCGCTTACTGTCACCCCGCCAGTAGGCGCCGCAGGACTTGGTGAGCTTGAAGCCGTTGTGCTTGACCCGGCCGGTGTGGTCCAGATGGGGGCCGGCGCACAGGTCGGTGAACTCGCCCTGAGTATAGAAGGAAATTACGGCATCCTCCGGCAGATCGTTGATGAGTTCTACCTTGTAAGGTTCGTTTTTGCCTTCCATATAGGCAATAGCCTCGGCCCGGGGCTTCTCGCTGCGCTCGATGCGGATGCGCTCCTTGCAGATTTTCTTCATCTCCGCCTCGATCTGAGTCAGATGCTCGGGGGTGAAGGAGAAGGGCGCGTCAAAGTCGTAGTACCAGCCCTCGTCGATGGCGGGGCCGATGGCCAGCTGCACCTCGGGCCACAAGCGCTTCACCGCCTGGGCCATGATGTGGGAGCAGGTGTGCCAGTAGGTCTTGCGGTACTCGGGGTTTTCAAAGGTGAATACGGTTTCTTCGGACATGGTGTTTACCTCCTTTAATTTGGGGAAGGTATAAAAAATACCCATCCCCTGAAGAATCAGGGGTGGGATACAGTAAATAAGCAGTATTCCACGGTTCCACCCTGGTTGCCCTGCACAGCAGAGCCACTCATTGACGCCGTAACGGGCGCACCCGGCGGGACATTTCCGACCCGCGGCTCGGAAGTGGTGACGCTTACGGCAGGGGAACGGGTGCCTTTCACCAAGGCGGCATCCTCTCTGGGAATCTTACCGAAGCGCGTGTCTCCGTCAAAGCCTTTCTATGCGAAAATTTAGCACACTTTTTTTAAAATGTCAATGTCTCCACCGGGAAAAAGCAGTGCCAAAATCACCAAAAAACGGGGCCGGGGCAGGGGCTGAGGTTACATAATCAACAAGCAACGAATTATGACGGAAAGAAACACAACTCGACAATCTATGTAAACATTTGTTACTTTTCGACACCAGATATCGTGGCGGTTCGACAGAAGACGACCAGATATAGTATCCGGTTAACATAATTTATAGAACTTTTTATTTGCAAAAATCGACAAATTAATGGAAAATCGATGAAATACTTGACAAAATAAGATTATTTGCTATAATAGCACCATGCAGAACGCAACCGGAAACGAAATGTAATAATTTACGAAGCTGCCGGTTACAAACTGCTGGCGAACCACTTTGATGGGAGGTGCCCTTATGGCAAAGACCAGATCCAAGATCCTCAGAAGAAAAATCCTGCTGATGCGTCTGTATGTGCTGACGCTGACGCTGATTCTGGTGCTTGCCATGACGGCGCTGCTGTCCCAGACGGCCTTTGCCCGAACCTATGTCATCACCGACGGGAATCGGGTGATGACCTACACCACCTTTGCCACGGACCCGGAGGAGGTTCTTGGACAGGCGGGGGTCACTCTCAGCAAAGACGATACCTTCACCACCGAAGCGGTGGAGGGTGCGGCATCCATCACCATCCGCCGCGCCCAGAATATTACGGTCCAATACCATGGGCAGACCACGGCGGCAACCACATTCGGCGAAACGGCAGGGGAGCTGCTGCATCGGCTGAATCTGGAAGTGTCCGGAGAGGACGTGGTCTCCCATGGTTTGGAGGAAGAAACCTACGACGGCATGGTTCTGCGCATTGACCGGGTGGAGACCCTGTGCCAGACCTACACCGCCACCATTCCCCACGAGGTGACCCGGTGCAGCGACACCAGCCTGCCGCTGGGCACCGAGGAGGTTCTCACCGAAGGGGTGGACGGGGAACTGCTGTGCACCGCCGAGGTCACCTACATAAACGGTGAGGAATCCTCCCGCCGGGTGCTGTCGGAAACCGTCACGAAAATGCCTACCACCGAGATTGTCGGCGTAGGCGCGGGGCCTGTGGTCGAAAAAAGCGACGCCCCCATTATCAGCGACGGCTACATCACCCTGCCCACCGGCGAGGTGCTGACCTACACCCATAAGGACACCGTCCGGGCCACGGCTTACACCCACACCGATCAGGGCTGCGATACCGTGACCTCCACCGGCACCATCGTGCATTGGGGCACCGTGGCGGTGGACCCCCGGTACATTCCCTACGGCACCCGGATGTTCATTATGGCCAGCGACGGCTCCTATGTCTACGGCATCGCCACGGCGGAGGATTGCGGCGGTGACATCAAGGGCGACCGGATGGATTTGTATATGCCCACCTATGAGCAGTGCATGGAGTTCGGCAGACGGCGGTGTACCCTGTACTTCCTTGGGTGATATCGGCAGGGGCGTGCTTCCGCCAAAAGCTTTGCCCCTTGGGAAAGGTCGGGCCGCCGCAGAACACGGTTCAGAAAATTGTAATATAATCCAAAAATATCATTGACTTTTTGGCGAAATTGCGCTAAAGTAAGGAAAACGGCAAGGGTGTCGAGGAAACACCCTTGCCGTTATTTGTTTTGTAAAGAAGGAATCCATATGACCCAGCAGGAATTGACGCTTCGCAATTTGGGACAAAGTCTGGATGATCTGGCGAATCTGGATCCCCGGGGGTACGGTGTCTGCAAAATTCTCTACGACGCCTCCCGGAAGTATACAGGAGGGCCGACCTGCGTAAATGCCGCCTTGAAGCTGACCCAGACGGTGAAAGAAGGCGACATCGTGTACATTATGACCGGCTTCGTGCTCCGGCCCTATAAAAAAGCGGAGATGGACGGGATCGTCAGCGCCGCACTGCTGTGCCGGGGCTGGTCATCGCCTTCGGCGCAAAGCCCGTGATCGTCTGCCCGGAGGCCAACTATGAGGCGGTGCGCCAGCTGGCTCCCTGCGTGGGCCTGCATCTGCGGGAGAATATGCCGGAGCTTCGGGAAATTCCGGTTTCCATGGGCGTGATTTGCTTCACCGGCGACGCGGCCCTTGCCCCCAAACAGGCTGACGAGATCATTGCCAGAGATCATCCTACCGCGGTAATCAGCGTGGAGTGTCCCGGCGCCAACGACAGGGGTGTTTACCACAACGCAACAGGGCTGGATGTGACAGAGCTGGAAGCAAAGCAGGACGTTCTGTTTGAAAAGCTGCAGGCCATGGGCGTGCTGAACATTGCCATCGGCGATCTGGGCAACGAAATCGGTATGGGCGCCATCCGGGACACACTGGAAGCCTATATTCCCTACGCGGCGAAAAATGCCTGCCGGTGCGGCTGCGGCGGTGGCATTGCGGTGCGAACCAAAGCGGACAACATCATCACCGCCACCGTTTCCGACTGGGGCTGCTACGCCATGATCGCGGCGCTGGCCTACCTGAAGGAAAACCCGGACATCATGCACACGCCGGAGCTGGAAAAGCAGACCATGGAGACCGCCTGCCACAGCGGTATGATCGATATGTATGGCTGGCTGATTCCCGCCATTGACGGCTTCGGCGAGGAAATCAACCTGCCCATTGTGGCGCTGATGCGGAATCTGGTGATCAGCGCTCTGAAGCTGAAAACCACCTGTGCCACGTGGTTTGAAAAGGTGGAAGCGCTTCACTATTTTGACGAACATTGACGGCCTATGGAAGAGGTAAGATTCACAATTTCAATCTTATATTCAGAATCACTGGCGTTGATTTCCTCAACAGCCATGTCCACGGCGTTCTGAGCGCCCTCGCCGTAAATGGCGGAGCCGCCGGTCATGGCGCAGATCACACCCACGCGGATTACCTTGTCCTCGGCGCCGGCGGCAGCGGTGGCGGCAGGCGCGGCGGCGCTGTCAGCGGCGGGAGCAGCAGAACCGGCCGCGGCGGTCTGCGCGCTGGAGGAACAACCGGCCATCATGCTGGTCAACATGAGCGCGGCCAGAAGCAGAGAAACAACCTTTCTTACCTTTTCCATATGAAACCCTCACTTTAACAGGATTCATCAAAACACGCGGCGCTCCGCCCTGTCATGTTTTGGGCCCACAGACGTACGCGCCGGAACAAAAAAACAGAGCCACACTGTGCGTTTCTGCACAGGTGACTCCATTGCCCCGTTCGTTGTTTTGATTGGTTCCATTATAACACGCGGTTTCGACTTTGCAAGTGGTTTTTCGTAAAATTCATCATTTTGTTGATATGGTAATTCTTCCTCCCGCAAGAATTTTAATCTTTGTGCAAATAACCAAAATTACTTACTAAATATGTACATATTGCCCATAAATGTGCGCCACTCAGGAACGGAACGCTTACAGTGCGGAGAGAAAAATGAATCCAATCGAACTGAAACTTGCAAATCGGCCCGGTTCGTGGTATAAGAGCAAATAAAAGGCGTATGCGCCGGGAGAGAGGAATCACAATGAAAAAGGCACTGGTGTACGGACTGCTGGCTTCCATGTTTTTCGCACTGACCTTTATTCTGAACCGCAGCATGAATCTGGGCGGGGGCTACTGGCTGTGGAGCGCTTCTCTGCGTTACCTGTTTATGCTACCCATGCTCTGGCTGCTGCTGCGAAGGCAAAAAGCGGACCGGGCAATTCTCCGGGAAATCCGCGCCCAGCCCGTAACCTGGATGGTTTGGAGCACGGTGGGCTTCGGCCTGTTCTACGCGCCGCTTTCCATGGCCTCCTGCTATGGAGAGTCCTGGTTCGTTGCCGCCACCTGGCAGATCACCATAGTGGCGGGCGTGCTGCTGACACCCTTGTTCGGCGGAAAAACCCCGGTGAAAAATCTGCTGTTTTCCGCTGTCATTCTGCTGGGCATCTTCCTGCTCCAGCTGCCCCATCTGGAAAGCATGGAATCTGGCGGCTCCCTGAAGGCGCTGGCGCTGATCCTCGTCGCCGGCATTTCCTATCCGCTGGGAAACCGGAAGATGATGGCGCACTGCCCCGCCGGTATTTCGACCACCCAGCGTGTCTTCGGAATGACGTTGTGCAGTATGCCCTTCTGGCTGCTGTGCTCCGCGTATGCGCTGCTCACCCATGGGCTTCCTTCCTCCGGGCAGATTCTCCAGTCCCTGAGCGTTGCGCTGTTCTCCGGCGTGATCGCTACGCTGCTGTTCTTTGAAGCGACCAGCCTTGTCAGGCACAATCCAAAGCAGCTGGCAGTCGTGGAAGCGACTCAGGCGGGCGAGGTGCTGTTCACCCTGCTGGGGGGCATCCTGTTCCTCCACGACGCCCTGCCCACGCCCGCCGGGATGCTGGGAATCGGCGTTGTGGTGATCGGAATGGCCCTGAACAGCCTATCCGGCTGACAGCATCCCGTATCATGCGTTAACGATGATACCGCCGCTGGGAATTCCAGCGGCGGTATCTTGTCCGTATGAAAGAGAACTGCGGAGGGGTTATCAGGATTCTTCGGGTTTCTGCTGCTTTGCGGCCTTTTTCGCGGCGCGGCGGCGACGGATACGCTTGACGATCAGCACCACGATCACTGCAACGACTGCCAGCACTACCAGGTAGGGAATCGACACGATCAGCCACACCAGCACATCCAGCAGGTCGTCACCAACGCCCTCCAGATTGTCCTTGAAGCCCTTGCTGATGCGCTCCCACAGGGTCGGCTCCTCCACGGGGGTGTACTCCTGCACTTCCTCGATGCTTAAGTAGACGGTGGCGTAGTCAATCTGGTTGTCGTAGAGCCGCTTCTGGGAAGCGTAATTCTCCAGCTCATAGCGCACCTCCGCCAGCCGCTGCTCGATTTCCAGCAGGTCGCTCATGGTCTCCGCCTGAGAAAGCAGCTCCAGCAGCCGGGTTTCCTCGGTTTGCAGGGCGTTCAGGCGGCTTTCCGTGGCGACATAGTTGAGGGTCACATCCTCGATGCTCTTATTCTGCCGGACGATATTGGCGATACCGCCCATGTCCTGCAAAAAGGCATCTACCTGCCCGGCGGGAATGCGGATGGTGAGGCTTGCGCTGCGGTAACGGCGGCCGCTCTGGTAGGTGCTGCCGTTGTAGATGTTCTGATTTTCCACATAGCCGTTGGAAGCGGCGATTTTTGCGTCCAGCGCGGCGCGCAGGGCGTCCAGATCATCGGTTTCGGCGGTGAGATCCACGGTGACGATCCACTTGCGGCTTTCGGGCAAGGCAGCGGAGCCGGTGTCGGCGGTGTCGTTTTTCAGAGCTGCGCCTTCGGCGGGGGCCATGGCAGCTTCATCGGACATGGCGTATTCCACCATGCCGCTGTCATAGGACGCGGTGCTGCCGGAGCCGCCGCAGCCGGCTAGCAGGGTAAGCAGCAGGGCCAGAGCCAGAATCAGGGACAGATGTTTTTTCATAGGGGGTTCCTCCTTTTCTTGTTTCACTTCTATACTCGTCAAAAAAACCGGCTGGTTTCAAAATCTGGAAAAAATGCAGGGCAAAGTCTGGCACTGCCTTACGATTATACCATTCCATGTGAACGCTGGCAAGCCTATCTTGTGAAAACCGCATAAAATAGGGGTTGCACCCGGGACGGGATTTCGGTATAATGAAGGGACGAACGGAGGTAGTGCAATGGCAAAGCTTTATTTCAAGTACGGCGCCATGGGCTCCAGCAAAACGGCTCAGGCGCTGATAACAAAATATAATTATGAGGAAAACGACCTGAAGGTCTGGCTGCTGAAACCCAGCGCGGACGTCCGGGACGGCGCGACCATTCTGCGCAGCCGCATCGGTCTGGAAGCTGAGGTGGAGGTCATTGCCCCGGATACGGACATTTTGGAGCGGTTTTTGCGTAAAAAAACCGGGAATTGTGACGTGATTATTGTGGACGAGTGCCAATTTTTGTCGGAAGCGCAGATCGACCAGCTCCGGGCCATCGTGGACGAGCACAACATCCCCGTCATGTGCTTCGGCCTGCGCACCGACTTCCAGACAAAATTATTCCCCGGCAGCCGGCGGCTCATGGAGGTGGCGGACACCATTCAGGAGATCAAGACCATCTGCGACTGCGGGGCCAAGGCCACGGTCAACGCCCGAATCGATGGCGAAGGCCACATCGTCACCCACGGCGCGCAGGTGGTGCTGGGCGGCAACGACAGCTACATCGCCATGTGCCACAAGTGCTACGTCCGGGGCATCCGGGAGCACAAAAAAATCAGACTGCACGGACAGAACCATTAAAGGAGCGTCATAGTATGGAACTGCAAACAATTCTTTCAAAATGCGACCACACCCTGCTGGCCCAGACCGCTACCTGGGCGGAAATCAAAGCCGTCTGTGACGACGGAATCAAATATCATACCGCTTCCGTCTGCATCCCCGCCTCCTTCGTAAAGCAGGCAAAGGCGTATGTGGGCGACAAGCTTCCCATCTGCACCGTCATCGGCTTCCCCAACGGCTACGACACCACCGCCGCCAAGT
>CAMFBN010000016.1 GCA_945948535.1 uncultured Clostridia bacterium | reverse complement strand
TCCTTCATGTTCGGCTGTGTGCCGTTTAAGCGCATTATAGCGAACACATGATCGCTTGTTTAGCGGATATTGTCACTTAAACGTACAACTCCACGATGATGCTGACATTCACGGCCGGCTTGTCCTCCAGACAGGTAGCGGGGACGGCAGATGACCATGCGCCAGGCGGCACGACCGTGCTCGATGTTCACCACGAGAAATCCCCTCCCGCTTTTGAACTGCACCCCATTTGTTAGACAAGTATGCTATAATAAAGGGCTTGCCGCCTGCATTACACAGACAGCAAGTCCTTTCGGCTGCTTGAACAATTTGTGTTAGAAATATTTGTCTAACTTTTTGGGGTCACTTCAAAAATGCGTCAGGGATTTTTCCATGCGCTTTTACAGCATTCCCATCAGCTCCGCAATCAGGGCGCACTGCTTCTGGGCCCGGTCGGCAAGCTCCCGGAACACCGCCCCGGTTTCCGGGTCCACCGTTCGAGCCGTATACTCCGCGATACAGTTCCGGGTTCGGTGGTAGCAGCCCCGCAGCAGCCGCTGAGTAGGCTCCTTCGCCGGCTGCGGGTATTTGAGCTTTCCGCCGTCCTCCCCCCGCAGAATCTCCAGTCCCCGCAGGCAGGCGGAAATCTCCGTCTCTCCCCGGTACAGCTGTCCCGCCTTCTCCCCGGCCTTGCCGGTGAGCGAAGCAGAAAGCTGCCGGTAGGCCCCGCTGAGCGCCGCCGACTCCCGGCGCAGGCCCCGAATGCCGTCCCGTGGCACGGCCGGCTGGGACCCCAGCACCCGCTGCCAGACCTCCCGGCTTTTGTCCATGCGTTCCATACCCATCCCCCCTGCAGTATTATAGCAGGAAGCCGGGATTTTGTGAAAAACGCGGATCTGACTTCGTTAGCAAAAGCGATAAATTGGTATTTGTTAAGAGTTGACAGTTGAAAGTTGACAGTGGACAGTTGTGGTATCCCTGCGGGATGAATAAATTGAAGCTCAAGGATACGAAATACGAAAGATCCTTACTGAAATACCTGCTTTTTTCGTCATTATTATTTCAATTGTCCCGAAGGGACTCCTTAACTGTCAACTTTCAACTGTCAATTTTCAACTAAATTCCAATTCGTCTTGCTGATGCGTAATGTCGATCTCATATTTCGAAAAAAGTTCTTTTCTTTTTCGAAAATATGTGCTATAATCCTCATAAGAACATCGACCTCAGGAGGTGGTTCCATGCCCAGAACCAGTAATAAAGCCCAGCTGATTATGGATTATGTCAACCAATTCATTCAGGAAAACGGCTACTCCCCCTCCGTGCGGGAAATCGGCGCGGCGGTGGGCCTGCGCTCCACCGCTTCCGTCAGCTACCATTTGCAGGCGCTTCAGGAGAAGGGCCTGATTCAGGCCCCCGGCGCCAAGGGGCGTAAGCGGGCGCTGGTCACCGGCGCCCGGCCCGGTCAGATTCCCGTCATCGGCGTGGTCACGGCGGGCCTGCCCATTCTGGCGGTGGAAAATCAGGAGGGCACTATCCCATGGTCGGAAGCCGGCTGCTTTGCTCTGCGGGTTCGGGGCGACAGCATGATAAACGCCGGGATTCTGGAGGGTGACAAGGTTATCGTCCGCCCCCAGTCCAGCGCCGACAATGGTCAGATCGTTGTAGCCCGGATTGAGGACGAGGCCACCGTCAAGCGGCTGCTGCGCCGGAACGGACAGATCTGGCTCATGCCGGAAAACGACAACTATTCCCCTATCGACGGCACCCACGCAGAGATCATCGGCGTCGTCCGGGGCGTGGTGCGGGAGTATTAGAATTGACAGTTGACAGTTGACAATTTGGACAGTATTTCCGGCCCTTTTACCTTGACCCATGGTTGTCAATTGGCTTCGAAAGGATACTGCAATTATCGCTTAAAAGTGGTATTTTCCATCTTTTTATCTATTTTTCTTCAATTCATTCCGAAGGGATACCACAATTGTCAATTGTTCATTGTCAATTGTCAATTATTCCAGCCGTGTACATTTGTCCGCAAGTCGTGAAAAATAATGCTTGACAAATGGCTTCGGATGGTGTATAAAGACTTTAATCTAATAAAGCAAACCACAGACGCGGAAGTAAAGCTGCCAGCGCATCCACAGAGAGTTCCCCACAGCTGAGAGGGGAGCGAAAAGCGGAGCAGCAAATGGGCCGCCGAGGGCAGAGGGAAAGGGGGTCTCCCCGAGTATCTTCTGACGCATTGCCAGCGTTACTGGGCAGACGGCGTGTTGGCGCCGGCAGAGCGGTCGGTTTTACCGGCAAACAAGGTGGTACCGCAGAAAAAAGTATTTTCTGTCCTTGTTCCCTTCGGGGAACAAGGACTTTTTTCATTTCCGAAAGGAGAAACGCATATGTTAGAAAAGCTTCCAGGGAAACGATGGTGAACGGGACAGACCAACCCATCCACACAATCCACCATCATTTACAAAAAGGAGTATTTACCATGAAAAAGGTTATTTCTGTTATTTCTTCTCTGATTCTCTCCGCTTCCCTGCTGGCCGGCTGCGGCGCGTCCTCCGCTCCCGCCCCCACTGCCGCCCCTGCCGCTACCACGGCGGCTGCTGTAGAAACCCAGACTCCCGAAACCCAGGCTCCTGCCGCCAGCTACTCCGTCGCCATCGTGCAGCAGCTTTCTCACTCCTCTCTGGACGAAATCCGCACCGCCATTTCCTCGGAACTGAAGGCCAAGGCCGATGCCGCCGGCATTGAACTGACGGTTTCCGAATACAACGGTCAGAACGACCCCACCATGCTGGGCCAGATTGGCGCACAGGTCATGGATAACAAGGTTGATATGATTATCCCCATCGCCACGCTGGCAGCCCAGACTATGGTCACCACTGCGGAAGGCACCGGCACTCCCATCGTATTCGCCGCCTGCTCCGACCCCGTTACCGCCGGTCTCACCGGGCTTGACAAGGTCACCGGTACCTCCGACGCTCTGAACACGCCCTTCATTTTGGACATGATGCTCGCTGTCAATCCCGATGTGAAGACTGTGGGTCTGCTGTTCAGCAACTCCGAGGATAACTCCACCACCGCCATCGCTGAGGCAAAGGCATATCTGGACAGCAAGGGAATCAGCTATCTTGAAAAAACCGGCAACACCACCGATGAGATTGTCGCTGCTGCCGCTTCTCTGGTGGGCCGTGTGGACGCCGTGTTCACCCCCACCGACAACCGGGTCATGGATGCTGAGGTCGCCGTTGCCGAAATCCTGAACGAGGCGGGCATCCCCCACTACACCGGCGCGGACTCCTTCGTGCAGGCCGGCGGCTTCGCCACCTGCGGCGTCAACTACACGGAGCTTGGCAACTACACCGCCGATATGGCCTTTGATATCCTGACCGGCGGCGCCGTTCCCGAGTTCCACGTCATGGACGGCGGTATCATCACCGTGAACACCGACACCGCCAAAGCCCTTGGCATCGACTACAGTGTATTCTCCACCATGGCCAACACCGTTGTTGAAGTTACCACCGAGCAGTAATCTGATACGCAGGGCGGGTCAATGACCCGCCCCTGCAAGCATCTTATTGAAAAGGAGAATCCCCATGATATCCTCTGCCATTATTTTCAGCGCTCTGGAGCTGGGCTGCATCTACGCGCTAGTGGCGCTGGCCCTGTTCCTCAGCTTCCGGGTGCTGAACATCGCCGATATGACCACCGACGGTGCCTTTACCTTAGGCTGCGCTGTATCCGCCACCTTTGCCGTGGCAGGGCACCCCATTCTGGGTCTGCCCGCCGCCATGCTGGCCGGGGCCTGCGCAGGTTCCGTCACCGCCTTTTTGCAGACCAAGCTGCAAATCCCCTCGATTCTCGCGGGTATCATCACCAATACGGGGCTGTACACCGTGAATCTGGCGGTCATGGGCTTCTCCTCCAACGTCAATATGATGAAGGCTGCCACGGTTTTCTCCATGGTTCAGCCCATTCTCGGCAAAACCTTCTGCAAGCTGATTCCCGTTGCGATTCTGACCTTGTGCGTGGGATTCCTGCTGGCCCTGTTCCTGAAAACCCGGCTGGGCCTGTCCATCCGTGCTACCGGCGACAATCCGGACATGGTGCGGGCCTCCTCCATCAACACGGGCTTTACCATCACCGTGGGCCTGTGCGTTTCCAACTCCCTCACCGCCCTGTCCGGCGCGGTGCTGGCCCAGTACCAGAAAACCGCCGACATTAACCTGGGCACCGGCATGGTCATCATCGGCCTTGCCTCCCTCATCATCGGCGAGACTCTGATGCCCAAGGGCAAGACCTGGGTGAAAATTCTGGGCGCGGTTCTCGGTTCCGTTGTCTACCGCTTCATCATCGCCATTGCCCTGAGAATGGACCTTCCCAGCGAGTGTCTGAAGCTGATCTCCGCCACCATTGTGGCCCTGGCCATCGGCCTGCCCGCCATTAAGGCTGGCCTCAAGCCCGCCACCGCCAAGGGAGGGAAGTAAGATGCTGAAAATCTCGAACATTTCCAAAACCTTCAACCCGGGCACCATCAATGAAAAGAAGGCCCTGACGAACCTGAGCCTGCACCTTGAAAAGGGTGACTTCGTTACCATTCTCGGCTCCAACGGAGCGGGCAAGTCCACCCTGTTCAACGCCATTGCCGGTTCCTTCCCGGTGGACAGCGGCGACATCCGTCTGGACGGGCAGAACATCACCAGCCTACCGGACTATAAGCGAAGCAAGTTCATCGGGCGGATGTTTCAGGATCCCCTGAAGGGCACCGCCCCCAACATGACCATTGAGGAGAATCTGGCCCTTGCCTATATGCGGGCCTCCTCCGGCACCTCTCCCTTCTCCATGATCTCCCGGGCCGACCGGAAGGATTTCCGGGAGCGCCTAAGCCAGCTGGGTCTGGGGCTGGAGGACCGGATGAATCAGCCGGTCGGCCTGCTGTCCGGCGGTCAGCGTCAAGCGCTTACCCTTCTGATGGCCACCATGGTCACCCCTAAGCTCCTGCTGCTGGACGAGCACACCGCTGCCCTTGACCCCGCTACGGCGGAAAAGGTGCTGGCCCTCACAAAGCAGATTGTGGCGGAAAACGGCATCACCTGCCTGATGATTACCCACAATATCCCCTCGGCCCTGTCTCTGGGCAACCGCACCATTATGATGAACAATGGCTCCATTGTGCTGGAGCTTGCGGGGCAGGAGCGGGCGGACATGACCCCAGAGAAACTCCTCAAGGTCTTCCACCAGCAGGGCATCAGCAACGACCGCATTGAATTGAGTGCAGAGTGAACAAAGGCCCTCCCCTTTGGGGAGGGTGGCCGAGCGACAGCGAGGTCGGGAGAGGTGCTTCCCTCTTCCGTCAGCCCTTCGGGCTGCCACCTTCCCCAGAGGGGAAGGCTTTTTTCACGGTTTTGCAACCAATCCCGTTTTTTATCGAGTATTCTATTGAGAGGAGGCGACCCCCCATGGAGGATGAGCAGATCGTAGCTCTGTACTGGGAGCGGGACGAACAGGCCATTTCCGAAACGGAAGCAAAATATGACCGCTACTTACAAAAAATCGCCCACAATATCTTAAACAATATAGAGGACAGCCGGGAGAGCGTCAATGATACATACCTCGCCGCGTGGAATTCCATGCCGCCCCACCGGCCCGGCGTGCTGTCGACCTACCTTGCCAAGCTGACCCGGCGGATTTCCATTGACCGGTTCCGCTACCGCACCCGGGACAAGCGGGCAGGTTCCGAGTACGCAATCTCCCTGTCGGAGCTGTCCGACTGCGTGTCCGGGGGCAACACCGCCGAGGAAATCGTCAACGCCAAAGCCCTTTCCGACGCCATCGGCATCTATCTGCGGCTGCAAAGCAAGGAAGTACAGGCCGCGTTTCTGGGGCGGTACTACTTTCTCGACCCGGTGAAGGAAATCGCCCGGTATCTGGGCATGTCGGAAAGCAAGGTCAAGACCCTGCTGTACCGCACCCGGCTGGGACTGAAGGAATACCTGGAAAAGGAGGGCTTCTGCCTATGACCGCCGAACAGTTTCACGATGCCCTGACATTGCTTCCCGAAGATCTGGTAGCCCGGGCCGACAAAATGCGCAGCCGCAAGCGGACGCGAATTCCGTGGAAATCCTGCGCCGCCATTGCCGCCTGCTTTGCCGTACTGCTGTGCTCGGCGGCGTTCTACCGCCATTTTCAGCAGGACAGCGCACCGACAGCCCTGGCGGCGGCCCCCTTTGCCGCCAATCAGGAGGAAGCGGCAGATGCCGCCGAAGCGCCCCGGATGGAAGCCGCAAAGGGAGCGCCCGCAGACTCGGATTCCGGCGCCACAGCAGACAGTGCCATTGCCTATCCCTGTGTGGAAACCCCGTACGGGCCGAATGCCGCCCCCATCGATTGCTCCGTCTCGATCCTTACCTCCCGGGCAGAATTGGAGGACTATTTTGAGAAAATGGGCGAGTATTATCAGCTGGATGCTCTGCGGGATGCCTGTGATATCTACGGGGAAGACTGGTTTACGTCCTCCGATCTGCTGCTGATTCCTGTGGACGGCGTGTCCGCCGGGCAAACCTGCATTGTTACAGAGGTGTCCTGCCAGGATGGGCAGTGCAGTATTGCCATCACCCTCACCGGCGAAGAAACCGACAGGCTGACAAATTACCGCGTCGCGGTTCCGGTGGAAAAGGGCGCTGTTTCCGACACCGGGCAAATCACCATTCACCTTCCCTGAATCTATAAATCCGACACAATCCCCTGAAAAAACCGCCTATCGGAAAAACCTGTCTCCGCATATAATAAGACCATCAAAGTTAATCTTTAGGAGGATTTTTTCATGAAAGGCAAGAAGTTGTACCGTTCCCGGGAGAATGCCATGCTGGCAGGCGTCTGCGGCGGCATCGGAGAGTATTTTGACATTGACCCCACGCTGGTGCGGCTGGCATGGGTGGTCTTAGGCTTCTGCGGCGGTGTCGGCATCTGGGCCTACATCATCGCCGCCCTCATCATTCCCCAGCGGCCCCAGTATATTGAAGGGGAAAAGGTATGAAACAGCGCAAAAACGGTGCCGCAGCCGGCACCGTTTTCTCTTGTCATTGACGGATTTAACCCGCGATGCTATAATGTGCGCACATAAGGAGGTGGCGTCTATGCCCACTGTTCGCTCCCGGTTCTCTCTTACCGGCAATCAGCTGAAGCTCCTCGCACTGCTCACCATGACCATTGACCACATCGGGGCTGTGCTTCTGCCCCAATACCGGTTTCTTCGGATCATCGGCAGGCTTGCCATGCCCATCTACGCCTACATGATCGCCGAGGGCTGCCACTATACCCACGACCGGATGCGGTATTTCCTGCGGCTTGCCGGGCTGGCGGTGGTGTGTCAGGTGGTCTATGGGTTCGTAGGGCGCTCCCTGTACCAGTGCATTTTGGTGACCTTCTCCCTGTCGGTAGGGCTGATCTGCGCGGTGGAAAATGCGCGGAAAAAGGGGACGTCCGGCGCGGCCCTTGCCGCTGCCGCCCTGTTTGCCGGGATCTATTTTGTTTGTGAAAAGCTTTCGCTGTATGTGCCCGGCTTCCATGTGGATTACAGCTTTTGGGGCGTGATGCTGCCGGTGATCGTGTACTTCGGCGGCCGCAGCGTCTGGGCATTTCTCGTGGGGCTGACGGTTCTGTGCCTGTCGCTGGGCGGGCTGCAATGGTGGGCCATGCTCACCGTGCCGCTGATCGCCCTGTATAGCGGCCAGCGGGGAAAGCACCGGCTGGGCTGGATGTTCTACCTGTATTACCCGGCGCATCTGGTGGTAATTTACCTGATCGATTTTCTTCTGTAACAATTCCGGCGGGGCCTGTGCTCCGCCGGAACTTTTTATTCAAATGCCAGTCCAAAATACCCGGGCGTCCAGCCATCTTCGGTCAGGGGGCGGAACATGGCAAAGGGTCTGTCTCCGGGTGTTCGGAATGTCCCCTGCTCAAAGCCCAGCGCGCCAAGGATTCCCCCCGCCTTCGCTACGTCGCCCAGCAGTTCCAGTCCGAACAGCCCCTCCCCTTCCGGCGATACCGCGAGAAGGAAATCCTGCCCCGCGTACAGCTTTGCGCCGGCAGCCAAGTATTCTATGGCCCCCGCCTCCTGCACCACGCCGCCCTTCGGCAAATACGCCCGGCGCAGCGCCGCGTATTCCTCCGGCGTAATCTGCCGCAGAGGGATTGCTTTTCCTGCCCGGGCAGAGATTTCACAAATGCCGCCGAAGTTGACATAACCCATCTTTTTGTACATCCGCCGCAGACCGGCATCCGCCGGAACCAGAATGCAGCCGGCATAGCCCTGCCCCGCCAGCTTCTCATGGGTTAGCCCCATCAGCTCCCGGCACAGGCCCAGCCCCCGGAATGCCGGGGCGGTAGCGACCGCGTAGAGATAGGCCAGCTTCCGCCCCTCGCAGGCAGCGTCCATCCAACTCAGCGCGGCGGCAAGCCGCCCCTCGCGGGTCAGGGCGCAGACCCGGGACGGGTCAAAGGCCGTCTTCAAAAATGTGTCGATCCAGCCGTCCTCGTTACCGAAGCACTCAGTCCAGAGCGTCCTCAGCACACTCGTCTCCATGCAGCTCCTCCATCAGGCAGGCCCAGTATTTTTCCTCAAAATGGTGGGGCTGATAGCTGAGCTTTGCCTTTCGCAGCCCCTCCAGTCCCATATCGTCCTCCCGGTTCAGGAATTGCACCTCCGGGTATTTCTCCCGCAGATACCGGGCAAATTCCCAGTTGATGGCGGCGTAGGCCCCGTCCACATCCTCCCGGGCCTTCTCGAAATGCACATCAATGGTGTCCGGGGACAGCCGGGAACCCATGGTCACCGCCAGCACCTCCCCGCCGTCCATCAGCATCAGGCCATCCATTCCCAGCGCCTTAAAGTGCCGGAAGGCCCGATGGATGGCGATTTGCTCCAAAAGATATTCCCCGTGGGGATCCTCGGCGATGCGCTGGCGGTACCAGCTTTCCACCATCTCCCGGGCCGGCTCCAGATTGCCCGCTTCCAGCGGAACGCAGACGGCCTCCGGGTGCTCCGCCTGAAAGCGGTGCAAATGGTTGCGCTTTTTCTGAAGCTTCCGTCCTCTCAGGTCGGCAAGGTCATTGATGGCGTAGACATAGTCAAAGCCGTCCCGGTCCGTGCGGACAAGAAACTTTCCGGGAAACCAGGCTTCCAGCTCCTCAGCCTCGGCCTTTGTCATGCTGGTGATCCGGCAGGGAATGCCCCGCTCCCGGGCGTCACGCATCACCGCCTCCAGCACGGCCTTCCGGTCGCCGGTGCCCATGGGATAGGGATAGACGCTTTTCCCGTTGAAATGGGAGAAAAACGCCACACAATCCGGGAAAAATGCCGCTTCCTGCCGTCCCCAGAGGTACATGTTGGCAAAGGAATACTCACAGCTCCGTCCGGGGCAGGCAAGCAGGATTTTTTCGTAGTCTTCCTTCTGCGGCAGCTTCAGCCGCTTAAATTCGATCATTTTGAACACTTCCTTCGGTGGGACTATAGCACAGTTTGTCCGGAAATACAAGCCGCAATCCCACAAAAAAGAAGCGGCATTGCCGCTTCTTTTTTATAGGATCTTCCGCAATCCCGGCACTTTTTTCAGCGCCCAGGTAATCCCGCTGTAGACCGCCGTGCCAAAGACACAGTACCACAGAGAAGTGGCAACGGGGCTTGCGCTCTGACCCATCCAGCCGATGAGCAGGGGCTTCACCACCGGGCGCAGTACCGGCTCCAGAATGTACACCCCCAGCATCAGGGGACTCAGAGTTCTCAGGACCGCTTCAAAGCCCCGCCGGAAGGTTCCCCCGCAGTGGGGGCGGGTGAACAGGTATTTCGTCAGCACGAACACCGCCATGGCTGTGGCGTAGACGAACAGGCGCAGATAGCTGCCGGAAAAAGCCGTGCGCAGGCCCTCATGGCAGGTCACCGCGGCGCTGGCAAAAATCCCCCCCGCAATCACCGTCAGACTGAAGGCTGCCCACTTCCAATCGGCCTTCTCCCACGGCAGCTTTTCCTCCAGATAGTACCCCATAATGGGGTAGAACAGGATATCCACCGTGGCGAGGGGCACGGAAAACGCATCGGAAAAGGGCAGATTCGGGTATCCCTTGTAGTTGGTAATGTAGCCAATGCCAGGAAGCAGGGAGCCGAACAGGAAACGAAGGCCAATCAGCACAGCCGCGTCCGTATGGGTCATGCCCCGAACCGCCCGGCGAAGAAAGGGCAGGCACACCAGAAAGCCCAGATAGGCATACAGGTACCAGTGGGTCACGTCCATATCTCCGGCAAAAAAGCCCCAGAAGAAGTTTTTAACGTGGAAATCCGAATAGCACCGGAAAAGGTAGGTAAACGAAGACGCGAAAAAGGTCAGCAGCAGGAAACGGGGAATCCGTCTGCCGTAAACCACCCGCCCCGGCTCGTCCCTGCCCAGCAGCAGCGCCCCGGAAATCAGGAAAAACAACGGCACATTGATGACCACAAGGCAGGTGATGCAGCACAGCACGAAGCTGCCGCCCAGCCCCACCGCCGCTGTGTGGTAAAGCTCCGCCAGCTCCGAGTGGTGAACCATCACCAGAAACGCCGCCAAAATCCGCAGAAAATCCAGATGACCCTTCCGTTTGCCGCCCATTGCGCGATCCTCCGACTTGATACTAAAACCTGATTGAAAGCTTTAAAAGATTTCCGAGGATGAATTGTGCCAGAAAAGGCAGATGACGCCGCTGGGCTGACGCCCAGCAAGGAAGATAACGCATTCTGGTGCAATTCAGACCGGAAAGATTGAAAGTTTTTAATCGGGTTTTAGTATGAGATAGCATGATACTACCACAGGGTACCCGGGCTGTCAAGCCGTCATCAGGCGAACAGCTTCCGGTCAAGGCCCCGGTTTTTCAGGGCGTAGTACAGCGCGGTGCCCGGCACCAGCAGCACCACGGCCTCACCGATGGCAACATAAACGGCGTTCAGTACGAAGCCGCCGCCGATGTACACCGTCAGCTCCCAGCCCACAAGAAACGCGTTGGCGATGGCGGGCATCAGCATCCCCACCAGCGGGTAGCCCTTCACCGTGAAATCCCGGGTCAGCCACATTCCTTCGGCAGCGATCAATGTCGCGACGGAACCTACCACAAAATCCAGCGGCAGGGCGGCGGCAAAGGTGATGTTGAACAGCAGGCAGCCGACGGTCAGCCCCGGCACGGCGGCGGGGGTGAAGAAGGCCAGCACGCACAGGGCTTCGGACAGGCGCATCTGAATGGCCCAGGTGGCGGAGCCGGGCAGCAGCAGGTTCTGCAGGTGGGTCAGCACGGCGTACAGGGCGGCAATGACGGCAGCCTGTACCAGATATTTGGTGGTATTTTTCATATTCGTTCCTCCCAAAAGAAAAATGGGCGCAGTCCGCGCCCATAACAAAACAAAAAGGACGCAATGCGCCCCATCAAATCCCCTAGTTTTGTTTACCGACAGGATGGTCACGAACTGTCCTATTAGGTTGTGGCTGTATTCTACACGAAATCAGGTGAAATGTCAAGCTGTGCGTTTTTTATTTTGACAGTCTTCGTGTTCGGTGTTACAATGGGCTTGGCTTCTTCGGAAGCCGGGCGCTGCCAGACAATCCGGCGGTTATCCCCCTCTTTCAGGGGGTGATCCTTCTTTGCCCCCTGTCCACTGGGAAAGGGGGTGACAAAGTGAATGCTGTTACATACGAAGAATTGTTTCAATTGCTTCTTGTTCTCATTGCCTTTGCCAGTCTGATCTTTCAGATCACGAAAAAGAAGTAACCGCCTCCCTGCCACAGAACGCGGTTACTTCTTTTGAAGAACGTATGAACTGGGGCTGACCGTCACCGGCAGCGCCCTTTTCCTATGCTAATTATACCACAGTTCCGGGAACTGTCAAGGCCTGCCTGAAATCAGGCCAGATAAATGGCCTTGCAGGCCAGCATGGTCTCGTAGCAGTCAAGCTTCGACACCAGCTCGATGGGTGCGTGCATACTCAGCACGGGCACGCCTGCGTCCACGGTGACGATGTTCCGGTTTGCCATGTACGCCGCCACGGTGCCGCCGCCGCCCTGATCCACCTTGCCCAGGGTCGCAGTCTGCCAGACCACCCCCGCGTTATCCAGGGTGGTGCGGACATGGCCCATAGCCTCGGCGGAAGCGTCGGAGGCGCCGCTCTTACCCCGAGAGCCGGTGTACTTGCAGATGGCAACGCCGTAGTTCAGCTGGCTGTTGTTACGCTTGTCGCAGGTTTCCGGGAAGTTGGGGTCAAAGGCGTTGGACACGTCGGCAGACAGGCAGAAGGAATTCGCAAAGCAGTCCGCCAGCTTCACCCCCTGGGCATCACACAGGCCACCCATAAAATGCTCAAAATAGCGGCTCTGCATACCGGAAATGCCCACGGAGCCGATTTCCTCCTTGTCCGCCAGAATGCACACGGCGGTCTTTCCGGGATTTTCGATGGCAAACAGGGAGTCCAGCTCCGCGTAGGCGCAGACCCGGTCATCGTGACCATATGCCGCCAGCAGGCTGCGGTCCAGACCCACCTCCCGGCAGCGCCCGGCAGGCACCACCGTCAGCTCGGCGGACAGGAAGTCCTCCTCGATGAGGCCGTACTTTTCGTTCAGCCACTTCATGATGTTCAGCTTTACAAGATCCGCGCCCTCGCCCTCGATGGGTTCGGTGCCCAGAATCACGTTGAGCTGCTCGCCCTCGATGCCCTTGGCAAGGGGCTTCTGCATCTGATCCCCCGCCAGATGGATCAGCAGATCGGTCACCATCAGCACGGGGTCATTGTCGTCCTCGCCGATGGTCACGGTGACCACGCTGCCGTCCTTGCGGTAGACCACGCCGTGAATGGCCAGCGGAATGGTGGGCCACTGGTACTTCTTGATGCCGCCGTAGTAGTGGGTCTTGAGATAGGCAATCTGGGAATCCTCATACAGGGGGTTGGGCTTCACGTCCATCCGGGGGGAATCCACATGGGCGGCGCAGATATTCGCGCCCTTTGCCAGAGACTCGGTGCCAATCACCGCCAGGGCGATGGCCTTGTCCCGGTTATTATAGTAGATTTTGTCGCCGGGCTTTACCTCCATGCCGGGGGCGAAGGGCTTGTAGCCCCGCTTTTCCGCCTCCCGGACGGCCCAGGCGGTGGCTTCCCGCTCGGTCTTGCACTCGTCCATAAAGGCCATGTAGCGGCGGCAGTAGGCGTTCATTTCCTCCCGCTGTTCGGGAGTGATGCGGGCATAGCCGTTCTTGGGAGCCATCAGTAGATTCTCCCGGAGTTCATCGGTATTCATAGATTCTCGCTCCTTATGTTTGAATTTTCCTCTATTATACCAAGTTTCCGAAGAAAAGCAAGACAGGCGGCCTGAAACTGGGCCTGTGTGCCATCATTTACCAGAAAATAGTCACAGTGTTCCCGGAACCAGCTTGCGCTTTTCTGGGCATTCATCCGGCCCCTGGCATAGTCCCGGTCGATGCCGTCCCGCACCATAAGGCGCTGAATCCTGGCTTCCTCCGGGGCGGTGACGGCAACGGTCACGTCGCACAATTCCGCGAGGCCCCCCTCAAACAAAGCAATGGCGTCAATGGCAGCAAGTCTGGGCTTCCCCGCCAGCCGCCGCAAAACCTCCGCCTTCACCGCGCCGTGGGTGATGGCGTTCAGGTCTTCCAGTGCTTTTTCATCGGAAAACACAAGATTTCCCAGCTTTTTTCGCTGTAAGGTGCCGTTTTCCACGCTGCCGGGAAACCGGGCTTCGATGGCACGCAAAAGCGCCGGATCGGTGCGCAGCAGGTCGTGGTAGATGGCATCACAGTCCAGAATCAGGCCGCCCTGCTCTGCGATGCAGTTTAACAGCGTGGTTTTTCCGCAGCCGGTGCCGCCGGTGATGCCCAGAATCATTCCTCCACCTCCGCGTCCACGATGTGGAAGGCGGCGGCTTTTTTCAGCCGGTTCTGCACCGCGTAGGCAACGCCGCCGCCCACAGGGCACCGGGCGTATACCTGATGAACAGCAGGGTCGTCCAGCTCCCGCAGAGCCGCAAACAGGCCCGCCGACAGGGTCGCCGCGTCCGCCTCCTGACCGTAGGAAAGAGGATTACAGTCCGCGTACAGGGGCAGCTCCTCTTCAAAGCACAGCACCCGTTCGCCGGGAGTAAAGTGGCGGTGAATGTAGGCCGCCGCCTTTTCCCGGGAGCCTGCCACGATGACCACCGGTTCGGCGGGGGCATAATGGCGGTACTTCATGCCGGGAGCCTTCACTACGGCGTCCTTGTCGATCTGAGCTGTCACCGCTTTGTCCACCACCAGATCGCCCAACACCGCAATCAGCTGCTCCGGTGTGATGCCGCCGGGGCGCAGCAGCCGGGGGCGGTCCTCGGTCAAGTCCACAATGGTGGATTCCACGCCCACCCGGCAGCTTCCCCCGTCCACCACAGCGGCGATTTTTCCATCGTGATCGTGGAGCACATGCTGGGCAGTGGTGGTGGAGGGCTTGCCGGAAAGATTGGCGGAGGGAGCCGCGATGGGCACGCCGGACAGCCGGATAATCTCCCGGGTCACGGCATTGTCCGGGCACCTCAGGGCCACCGTATTTAAGCCCCCGGTGGTGCGGCGGGGCACGATCTGGCGGGCGGGCAGCACCATGGTCAGGGGCCCGGGCCAGAAAGCCTTCGCCAGATCATAGGCCGCTTTGGGGATGTCATGGCAGAACTGCTCCATCTGCTCTGCATCCCAAATGTGCAGAATCAGGGGGTTATCCTGCGGCCGTCCCTTGGCCTCAAAAATCTTCGCCACGGCAGCTTCGTTCAGTCCATCGGCACCCAAACCATAAACCGTTTCGGTGGGAATCGCCACCAGCTCCCCCCTGCGGATCAACTCAGCAGCGATAGCAGGCGTCTGATCATCTAAAGCGGACAGTAATTGTGTATTCATCATACACCTCCATAATTGTCAACTGTCAACTATCAACTGTCAACTGAATAAAGCATCGGGCAGCCACGAAAATCCGCAGCTGCCCGGAATTGCATTCAGGTAATTACACGGTGGGCTGGTTGGCAGCCTCAATGATCTTGACGAACTTCTCGGGCACCAGGGAAGCGCCGCCGATCAGGCCGCCGTCGATGTCGGGCTGAGCCAGCAGCTCGTAGGCGTTCTTGTCGTTCATGGAGCCGCCGTACAGGATGGAGATGGCCCGGGCATTCTTGGAGGAGTACAGCTTGCGAACCACGGAGCGGATCATCTCGCAGATCTCTTCGGCCTGCTCGGGGGTGGCGGTCAGGCCGGTGCCGATGGCCCAGATGGGTTCGTAGGCAATGATGACCTTGCGGATCTTGTCCTCGGGCACACCAGCCAGACCCAGCTTGATCTGCATGGTGATGTGCTCGGCGGTGATACCGGACTCCCGCTGCTCCAGGCTTTCGCCGCAGCACATAATGGGGATCAGGCCGGCTTCCAGCGCAGCCAGAACCTTGGCATTGACATCGGCGTCGGTCTCGCCCATGGCGCGGCGCTCGGAGTGGCCGATGATGACGTACTTGCAGCCGGCATCGGTCAGCATGTTGGTAGCAATCTCACCGGTGTAAGCGCCGGAGGGGTTGGCGTTGCAGTTCTCAGCGCCGATGCCCACCCGGGTCTCACGCATGGCACGGACGGCGGCGGGGATGCAGACAGCGGGAACGCACAGAGCCACGTCGCACCAACGGCCCTTGGGCATGATGGCCTTCAACTGGGTCATAAATTCCTTGGTCTCGGAGGGAGTCTTGTTCATCTTCCAGTTGCCGGCAATGACGGTCTTACGATATTTTCTGTTCATTTCCTAATTTCTCCTTATTCTAACATCCGGTCGGATGTGCATTGACTGACTTTTCCGCGAAACGAGCCGTTTGCGGTCCGGCAGAGGCTGTTCCTCTGCCGCAAAAAATGCGGTGCGGGGAAAAGCGGGGCGAAGGGCGTCCCTCCACCCCGCCAATTCAATTTAAGTACGATTTTTAAGTACGATTACTTGTCCTGCAGGCAGGCGATGCCGGGCAGCTCCAGACCCTCCAGGAACTCCAGAGAAGCGCCGCCGCCGGTGGAAATGTGGGTGATCTTGTCGGCAAAGCCCAGCTGCTCGCAGGCAGCCGCGGAGTCGCCGCCGCCGACGATGGTGATGGCGCTGCTGTCAGCCAGAGCCTGGGCAACCGCGATGGTGCCCTTCGCCAGAGTGGGGTTCTCGAACACGCCCATGGGGCCGTTCCATACGACAGTCTTGGCATTCTTGGCAGCCTCAGCGAACAGGGCGCGGGTCTTCTCGCCAATGTCCAGACCCATCTTGTCAGCAGGAATCGAATCGGAGGGAACGGTTTCCACAGCGATGTCGCCGTCGATGGGGTCGGGGAAATTCGCCGCAACCACGGTGTCGATGGGCAGCAGGAGCTTGACACCCTTAGCCTCGGCCTTGGCCATCATTTCCTTGCAGTAGTCGATCTTCTCGTTGTCCAGCAGGCTGGTGCCCACGCTGTAGCCCTTGGCAGCCAGGAAGGTATAGGCCATGCCGCCGCCGATAATCAGGGTGTCCACCTTCTCCAGCAGATTGTTGATGACGTTCAGCTTGTCGGAGACCTTGGCGCCGCCCAGGATGGCAACGAAGGGACGCTCGGGATCAGCCAGCGCCTTGCCCATGATGGAAACTTCCTTCTGCACCAGATAGCCGCAGACGGCGGGCAGGTAGTCAGCCACACCGGCGGTGGAAGAATGGGCGCGGTGGGCGGTGCCGAAGGCGTCATTCACAAAGATATCCGCCATGGAAGCCAGTTCCTTGCTCAATTCGGGATCGTTCTTGGTCTCGCCCTTGATGTAGCGGGTGTTCTCCAGCAGCATGACCTGGCCCTCCTGCAGAGCGGCGGCCTTGGCCTTGGCGTCCTCGCCGACAACGTCGGCTGCCATAATGACTTCCTGACCCAGCAGCTCGCTCAGACGGGCGGCGACCACCTTCAGGCTCAGCTCGGGCTTCCACTCACCCTTGGGCTTGCCCATGTGGGAGCACAGGATGACCTTGGCCTTGTGGGCGATCAGGTACTGAATGGTGGGCAGGGCGGCGACGATACGCTTGTCGGAGGTGATGACACCGTTCTTGGTGGGAACGTTGAAATCACAGCGGCACAGCACACGCTTGCCGGCTACGTCGATGTCCTCAATGGACTTCTTATTGTAGTTCATTGTACTTCCTCCATATCATTTAGGGGTATTAACCCCTCATTTTGCCATAATCCTTCAAACCGGGGAAGGAAAGCTGGCGCAGGGCCTCAAAAACCGTAACGGCAACGGCGTTGCTCAGGTTCAGGCTCCGGGCGTCCGGGCGCATGGGAATGCGGACGCACTGGTCGTAATGCTCCTCCAGAAAGGGCTCCGGCAGACCTTTGGTCTCCTTGCCGAAGAACAGGTAGCAGCCGTCCTCAAAATTTGCCTCGGTGTAGCACCGGGGCGCTTTTGTGGACAGGCACCACATCTGGCGGACCTGATTTCTCAGGAAGAAATCATCCAAGTTTTCATACTCGATGACCTCGACCATGTGCCAGTAGTCCAGCCCTGCCCGCCGCACCGCCTTTTCGGAGGTGTCGAAGCCCAGAGGGCGGATCAGATGCAGACGGCAGCCGGTAGCCGCACAGGTGCGGGCAATGTTGCCGCAGTTCTGGGGAATTTCCGGCTCCACCAGCACGATATTGAGCATGACCTTCACCTCGCGCGGGACGCTTTGGGGCCGCTATGATTCAAACCCCGTTCGGCTCCTATTGTATGTCAAACCCGCTGTAAAATCAATCTCAAAAAGAGGAAAATTTCAAGTTTTTTATAATATTCACATAAAAAATCAGGAAGTCCGCTGAAATTTGTGAAAAATGCTTCCACTCTGCCCCCGTATTTTTTGAACGCCGGATTTTTCCCGCGAAAAGGTGCCGAAACGCCCTCAAAAGGGAGGGGTTTTGATAAATCCGATAAAAAAAACTCCACCTCAAACGAGGTGGAGTGTCTTCGCAGGCGGCTCAGCCCACGGCATTGGCGATGCTGCCGTTTTCCACGGTCCAGCTGCCGCCCTGGGCGGTGAGGGTCTGACCGTTGGTCAGCACCGCGTCCAGCCGCAGCACCAGCTGCTGGCCTTCGCCGATGGTTTCGGGCACGGTAAAGCTCATGTCCGTAATGCTGGCGTCATAACTCCTGTCGGTCTCCCCGGGGGCCATGGTCAGCGCCGCGCTGGCAATCTCCTGACCGTCCAGCGTCAGCACCAGATTTGCCTGTGCGCAGGCAACATTTTCATCGTTCTCCGTAATCATGGGCGCCTGCACCAGCGCGTAGCCGCTGAGGATCGTCAGATCGCTGCCCTCCAGCGCCGCGTCATTCAGCGTCAGGCTGCAGAAGGATGCCAGAGACGAGGCAAGATTCACCAACGTCTCGTCCGTGGGGTCCTCCGGCGTATTCACCGGAACCTCGGCGAAGGAGCCGTCCTTGCCGGTAATGGTCACATAATAACCGTAGCCGTCCGCCCCGTTCAGATCGGCGGAGGCCACATAGACATCGTTCTTCCACTCGCATGCCACGTTGGCAACGTCCTCCCCATCCAGCCGAACCACGAATTCCGCGCTGTCGCCCTTGTCATGCTCCGAGGGAACGGCAGTCAGATTCACAGTGGCACCGTTGGGGCTGCTCCAGGTGGTAACGCTGAGACTGGCATCCGTCAGGCTCAAGGTCCGGGCAGGGCCTTCCGCGGTGGTCTCGGCGGCGGACTGATGATCTGTAGGTTCGGTGGTTTCCGCTTTTTTACCGCAGGCGCACAGCGTCAGGGCTGCGGCCAGGGTCAGCGCCGTCAGGGCGCACAGTCGTTTCTTATTCATGGGAATTCCTCCTTTGTCTGCCATTTGTTTCCTCATTATAACCCATTGGAACAGAATTTGCAAGGCGAAAAACGGGAGCGTTTCCGCCCCCGTTTCCATGGATCATTCTTCTTGCTTTTCCGGTTCGGGCAGGGCGGACTTGTCCGCGTTGACATAGGCCATCAGCTCATCGCCGGTGATGGTCTCCTTCACCAGCAGGAACTCGCTGACCTCGTCCAGCAGCTGGCGGTTCTCTGTCAGAATCCGCTTCGCGTCTGCATAGGCGCTGTCCAGAAGGCGCATGACCTCCTTGTCCACCCCGGCGGCAGTCTCCTGAGAGCAGTCCATAACCGCCTGCCCGTCCAGATACTGGTTCTGCACGGAAGCCGTGGACATGAGGCCGAACTTTTCGCTCATGCCATACTGGGTGACCATATTCCGGGCCAGGGCGGTGGCCCGCTGGATATCGTTGGCAGCACCGGTGGTCTGAACGCCGAACACCACCTGCTCCGCCGCCCGGCCGCCAACCAGCGTCCGAAGCTCGGTGCGCAGCTCATCGGCAGTGGACAGGAACTTTTCCTCCTCGGGCATCTGCATGGTGTAGCCCAGCGCGCCGGAGGTGTGGGGAACGATGGTGATTTTGGACACGGGCTGGGCGTGCTTCTCCAGCGCCGCGATGAGGGCGTGGCCCACCTCGTGATAGGCGACCAGCCGCTTCTCCATATCGGTGAGGACGGTGTTTTTCTTCTCGGTGCCTGCGATGACGGTCTCAAAGGACACCATCAGATCCTCCTGATTCACCGCCTGCCGGCCCATACGCACAGCCCGCAACGCGGCCTCGTTCACCAGATTGGCAAGGTCCGCGCCTACCGCGCCGGCAGTGGCCTGGGCGATTTTGCGCAGATCCACATCCTCGGCAAGGCGAATCTTCCGGGTGTGCACCTTCAGGGTGTCCAGACGGCCTTGGAGGTTGGGGCGATCCACGATGATCCGGCGGTCAAACCGGCCTGGCCGGAGCAGGGCTTTATCCAGAATCTCCGGACGGTTGGTCGCCGCCAGGCACACGATGCCCTTGGAGGGCTCAAAGCCGTCGATCTCGCTGAGCAGCTGGTTCAGGGTCTGCTCCTGTTCGGAGTTGGAGCCGTAGCGGCTGTCCCGGGAACGGCCCACGGCATCGATTTCATCGATGAAGATGATACAGGGAGCCACCTTCGCCGCCTGCTGGAACAGGTCGCGAACCCGGCTGGCGCCCATGCCCACGAACATTTCCACAAAATCAGAGCCGGAAATGGAAAAGAAAGGCACATTGGCCTCACCGGCCACCGCCTTGGCAAGCAGGGTCTTGCCGGTGCCGGGAGAGCCAACCAGCAGCGCGCCCTTGGGGAGCTTCGCGCCGATGGCGGTGTACTTCTGGGGGTTGTGGAGAAAATCAATGATTTCCTGTAAGGATTCCTTTGCCTCGTCCTGTCCTGCCACGTCCTTAAAGGTCACGCCGGTCTGCTTTTCCATGTAGACCTTGGCCTTGGACTTGCCCATACCGCCCATGATGCCGTCGCCGCCCATGCGCTTGGTCAGCAGGTTCATCAGCAGGAACATACCGCCGATCATGATGGCATAGGACAGAATCATCATAATCATGGAGTTGTCCTCCACGATCTGGTTATTGACCTTCACGCCCGCCGCGTCCAGCTCCTCCGCCAGCGCCATCATATCGCCGCCGCTGGGCAGGCCCGTAAAGCAGGCCTTCTGCCGGGAGGGGTCCTTGGCGGCCTCCTCCTTGGTCATGTAGAGAATGCGGTCATAACGCAGCTCCACCTCTGCCAGCTGACCGGAATTCTTGGCGTCAAAGAAATCCGACAGGGTGGTTTCCGTGTACTGGCTTTTTTCAACGGTATTCATAATCCAGCTGAACAGCAGCACCAGAATCAGCGCGATCATCAGCGGAGTGAAGAAGCTGCCCTTGGGACGGTTTCCCTCCGGTTTATTTCCATTATTGGGGTTGTTGCCGCGATTTGGATCCATATCCGCTCGCCTCCTTCTTTTGCCACATCATATCACACTTTTCCGTGTTAAGCAATGAACGATTCTCGGCGGGATGGTAAATTTTCTGTGAATAGGTTACATAATCCCCTGTTTTTCCCATTCCGGCAAAAAATTAAGCTTGAGAAATTGCATATTACCTGCTATAATGCTAACGTCTATTATTATGGATTGAACAGGAGATACTGTGTTATGAAGGAAAACCACCGTTCTGCCGGGCGGAATGCTCCTCCCCGGCGGGCCGACCGGTTCGCCCAGCGGGAGGAAGCGGAAGAAGTGGAGGGCCAGCTGGAGGGCCGGAACGCCATTTCCGAAGCTCTGAAAAGCGGGCGCACCATCGATAAGGTCTTCGTTGCCGACGGCGACACGGATAAGGGCTTGCAGCGGCTTGCCGCGCAGGCAAAGGAGGCCGGCGCCGTAGTGGTAAGCGTGGACCGCCGGAAGCTGGACGCCATGTCTGCTACCCGGGCCCATCAAGGCATTATCGCTCTGGCTGCCGCCCATGAGTACGTGACCATCGACGACATTCTGGCGGAAGCCGCCGCCCGGGGGGAAGCGCCCCTCATCGTCATCTGTGACGAGCTGTCCGACCCCCACAATCTGGGCGCGATTCTCAGATCCGCGGAGTGCGCCGGGGCCCACGGCGTCATCATTCCCAAGCGGCGCAGCGTAGGTCTCACCGCCACCGTTGCCAAGGCCTCCGCCGGGGCTGTGGAATATATGAAGGTGGCCCGGGTCACCAACATCAACAGCGCCATTTCCGAGCTGAAGGACAAGGGCGTGTGGGTGTTCGGCACCGCCGCCGAAGGCTCCATCCCCATGTATCAGGCGGATCTCACCGGCCCCGCCGCCATCGTCATCGGCAATGAAGGCGCTGGGCTGAGTCCCCTCGTCCGTAAGAACTGCGATGTGATGGTAAGCATTCCCATGGCCGGGCGCATCAGCTCCCTGAACGCGTCCGCCGCGGCGTCTATTTTACTGTATGAGGCGGTACGCCAGCGCACCTAATCAGGAGGATACCCAGTATGGATATGGATAACAATCAGGATTTCGACTTAGAGGACATTCTGAAGGAATTCGGCGACCACCCGGAGGAGGAGCCGGTTTCCGACTCCACCGGAGCAATGCCTGAGCTGCGGCTCGATGATCCGGAGACGGATGAAGAACCGGCAGCGTCTGCGGAAACGGAAGAAGAACCGGAATTGTCCGCTGAGGAGCCGGTGGAACAGCCGCTTTCCAACACTCTGGACTTCGGGCCTGTACAGGTGCCGGAAGCACCGGAAGTGACCGACGAGCCGACCATTGTATTGGATCTGTCAGAGGAGCTGCCGAAGGAAGACCCCAAGCCAGCCGTGGCAGAGCCTGCCTTCGAGGTGGAGGAGGAATTCATCCCCGCCCCCATTGTGTTCACCCCCCGCTCCCGTCTGAAGGAGCTGAAAAAGCAGCTGGTTGCCGGCCCGGAACGGCGGTACTATGAGCTGTCCGAAATGGGCATCGGCAAATTACAGGCCGCGCTGCTGGTCAATGTGCTGGTGGTGCTCATCTGCGCCGGCGTTACCGCCATGTTCGCCCTGAATCTGGTGCCGGAAAACCGGATGAAGCTGGTGGTCTTCAGCCAGGTGCTGGCAATGCTGATTTCCGCCCTGCTGGGCAGCAATCTGATGCTGGACAGTCTGGGCGACCTTTTGAAGGGCCGCTTCACGGTGAATACCCTGCTGACGCTGACCTTCGCCGCCTGCCTCATCGACAGCGTTTTCTGCCTGAAGGAGCTGCGGGTGCCCTGCTGTGCCGCCTTCAGTCTGGAAATGACCATGGCCATGTGGGCCAGACTGCAAAAGCACAACACCGAAATGGCCCAGATGGACACCATGCGCAAGGCCGTCCGCCTGCATGGCATTGTACGGGTGGAAAACTATTATGAAGGCAAGGACGGTCTGCTCCGTAAGGAGGGCGAGGTTTCCGACTTCATGGATACCTATAACAAAATGCCCGCCCCCGAGGTGGTGCAGTCCGTTTACGCGGTGCTGAGCCTGCTGGTCTGCATCGGCATTTCCGTGTTCGCCGGAATGCTCCACGGCCTGAGCATGGGCGTGCAGATCTTGTCCACTTCCCTGCTCGTTGCGGTGCCTGCCAGCTTCTTTGTCTCCATTTCCCGCCCCATGGCGATTCTGGAGACAAGGCTTCACATGGTGGGCACCGTGCTGTGCGGCTGGGAAGGCGTGAAGGACCTGTGCGGCAAAGCCGTGTTCCCCATTTCCGATCTCGACCTGTTCCCTCAGGGCAGCACCAAGCTCAACGGCGTCAAATTTTACGGTCAGCGCAACCCTGACGAGGTGGTCTCCTACACCGCCTCCGTGATTCACGCCGCCGGCGGCGGGCTGGTGCCCGTGTTCGACCAGCTGCTGAAAAGCCGCAGCGGCCAGCTGTACAGCGTGCACGGCTTCCGCAACTATGGCGACGGCGGCATCGGCGGCGAAGTGGAAGGGCTGCCGGTTCTGGTGGGCACCATGGGCTTTTTGCAGGACATGGGCGTGGAGATTCCCGAGGGCACCATGGTGAATCAGGCGGTCTACGCCGCCGTGGATGGGGAGCTGTGCGCAGTCTACGCCATGTCCTATGCCAAAATGCGTTCCGCCGCTGCCGGTCTTGTGACCCTGTGCGGCTACCGAAAGCTGAAGCCCCTGAAGCTCAGCGGCGACTTCATGCTGACGGAGAGCTTCCTGCGCGCCAAATTCAATGTAAAAACCAGCCGCATCGTCTTCCCCGACCGGGACACCTGTCAGAAGCTGCAGCAGCATCCCATCGACCCCGACGAACCGGTGCTGGCGCTGACCACCCGGGAGGAGCTGGTAAGCGTAGCCTACGCCATCACCGGCGCCCGGGCTCTGCGGCAGGCCACCAAGCTGGGCGTCATCATTCACCTGATTGGTGGCACGCTGGGCCTCATTATCATGCTGGTGCTGGGATACCTTGGCAGTACCCAGCTGCTGACCCCGGCAAACATCCTGCTTTATCAGCTGATCTGGGCAGTACCCGGTCTGCTGGTCACCGAGTGGGCACGAATTGTATAAGGATACGATACGCAAGTCCCGGGTTGGAATTCCAACCCGGGACTTATTTTGTCACACTATCCGCAAATCCAGTTCTGGAAACCGGGAGTATAGAAGCAATTGCCTTCCGTATCCACCCACATGGCCTCCGCCCCGCAGCTTTGGGCCAGCTTCTCCCCTTTCTCCCTTGGCAGGACGAACAGGGCCGTGGACAGAGCGTCGGCAAGGCCGGAATCCCTGCAAATCACGGTGACGCTTCGGAAGCGTCTCGCGGGGTACAGGGTCGCCGGGTTGATGATGTGGTGGTAGACTTCCCCGTTCACCACATAATAGCGCTGGTAGTCGCCGCTGGTGACGATGGCGCTGTCGGTATCGTACAGGGTATGCAGGTATTCGGAGCCGCCGTCCGGATCTGTGATACCCACCACCCAGGGGGTGCCGCTGTCATCCTTGGGGCCGGTGGCGCAGACGTTTCCGCCCACGCTGATGAGGAAGCCCTTCGGAGCCGCTTCCGCCGCCCGCTGGGCAGACCAGCCCTTGGCTACCGCGCCCACGTCCAGCCGCAGCGCGGGGTCGGACAGGTACACCGTTCCCGCTTCCTCGTCAATCTCCACCGAGACCCAATCCGTATGGGCGGCGGCTTCCTTCAGAGCGGCCTCGTCGGGCAGTGCTGCGTGTTCCGGGTCCGCAAGGCCGGCGGTTCTGGCTTCATGCCACAGGGAAAGGACGCTGCCCATGGCCACGTTCACGGCGTGGTCCGTCAGTTCATAGTAGTCCCGGCAGTCCTTCAGCAGGCGAATCATCTCCCCGTCCACCTCCACCGGGCCAAGCCCGGCATGGTCGTTGACGGTTTTCAGATTATTCAGGCCCTCGTAGTCGTTGTAGATGTCGAACAGCCGGTGGTAGTGCAGCAGCCGGTCGTGAATCTGCCCGGCCTGCTTCCAGAAGGCGTCCTCGCTGTCAGACTGGGCGGTGATGCAGGTCACGGTGTCGAATACATCCAGATAGGTGGCCTGATACTGCTGTTTTTTCTTCCCCTGCAGGGCGCAGCCTGTAAGCAGCAGGCTCAAAATCAGTCCGATGGTGAGATGGCGGCGCATATTACACTTCCTCAAGCAGTCTGTCCAGCTTTTCCGCGAAGGCTTCGATGGAATAATTCCGGGCGGCTTTCACCGCCCCGGCGCGAAGGTTCCGGTATTCTTCCGAATCCGGGTCCCGGGAAATGGCCCGCAGTATCTCCGCCAGCGCCGCCGGTTCGTTATTTTTCACAAGGAAGCCGCTGACGCCGTCCTCCACGATCTCCGGCAGGGCGCCCCGGTCGCCGCAGACGCAAATCAGGCCGCTGGCCATGGCTTCCACCACCGCGATGCCGAAGCCCTCCGCGCAGTCCGGCAGGTGCACGAATACGTCCGCGTCCGCCAGCAGTTCCGGTACATCCGAGCGGGTACCCAGAAATGCCACCCTGTCCGCAATGCCCAGTTCCCGCGCCAAGGCCTGTAACGACTCCCGGTAGTCGCCGTCGCCGACGACGGTAAAGCGGTAGTCCACCTCCGGGAGACTGCCGAGGGCTTTGAGAATGGTCTGCACGCCTTTTTCCTCAATGAGTCTGCCCACGTAAATCAGCCGCAGAGTGTCCTCCGGGCGGTGTCTCGCAGGATGGAACCGGGACAGGACTGCCCCGTTGTAAACCACCGTGATGTGTTTTTCCGGCACCCCCAGATATTCGATCAGACTCTGTTTTACCGCGTTGGAAATGGCAACGGCCCTGTCTGCCCGGCGGAAGGTGAAGCGGAAAACCCACTTTTTCACCGCCAAGCTTGCCTTTTCCCCTGTGCCGCACAGAAAATGGGCATCGGAATGGGCATAGCACAATACCTTCAGCCCAGGCAGGCACCGTCTAGCCAGCAGCGCCGTCAGCCGGAGCAGCGGCGCTTCGTGGTGGACAATTACAGCCCCTACCCGCTCCTGTTTGCAGATATCGATGATCCGGCGGCAAACCCGCCAGGGGCCCTCCTCCGGCTCCCGCATGTGGAAAACCTGACAGCCGCTCTTTTCAATCTGGTCTGCCACCGGCCCGCCCTCCCAGGCGAACACGAATAGGTTTTCATGGCGGGAATAGTTTACATAATCTCTCAGCAGGCTCTCGATTCCGCCGGCCCGCCCGGAAACCATCAGATGCAGTACCTTCATGCTACTTCCCCAGCTGGGCCGCAATATCCGCGTCCACGATTTCCTCGCCGGTTTTCTCCGCCAGCTGGGCCTGACTTTCCTCACTGAGGCCATTGTTGACCGCACAGTGCAGATCACAGGTGGAGCAGGCGTCCAGTTCTTCCTTGCTGACCTTGCCGTCCCGGTAATCCCGGCAGATTTTATTTTCGTACATGGAGTAGGGGTGCTTCGTAAACAGGGCCTTGCATTTGTGCCAGACCACCCAGGCGGCGGGCACCCAGATATACTTGTGCATGGCGGGGCTGACAGAGCCGATCATCCAGCAGTTCCGGTCACAGCAGCGAACCTTCTTTCGCACAGCTTCGGCTTCCTCGCTGTTCCACAGCTCGTCCCAGCTCTGCCGGTTCAGGTTGCCCATGACCTCCTTGTCCTTGGTGCCGTTGCAGGGCATCACGTCGCCGTAGGGGTCGATGAAGAAGGTGTCAAAGCTCATGTCACAGGGCAAAAGGCGTTTCTGACCGTAGATGTAGTTGATCAGGCCGTGGTTAAAATAGGCCCGGAACCACTTTTTCGGACTGTTGCTGCGAAGCAGCTCGTTGACCAGATTCTCAAAATTTTTGGCGACCATGGGCCGGTCGTGGATGATGTTTTTCGACTCCACGAAATAGAAGCTGTTGTGCAAAGAAGCGGTGGCGAACTCCATGCCCATCTCGTCGGAGATTTTGTACAGGGGCACCAGATCGGGAGCGTTCCTGTCCTGCACGGTCATGCCGAAGCCCACGTCCTTCATGCCCATTTCCCGGAGGGTCTTTAACGTCTGATAGCCCCGCTGGTAGCCATTTTGAAGGCCGCGAATCTCGTTGTTCGTGGCTTCCAGACCTTCAATGGAAATCCGAATTCCGATCTGGGGGAATTCCCTGCACAGATCCACAATCCGGTCGGTAAAGAAACCGTTGGTGGAGATGACGATGCGGTCGGACTTCTTGTACAGCTCCCGGACGATGTCCTTCAAATCCGTGCGGATGAAGGGCTCGCCGCCGGTGATGTTGGTAAAGTACATCTTTGGAAGCTTTTTGATGGTTTCGATAGAAATTTCCTCCTCCGGTTTGGAGGGGGCCTTATACCGGTTGCACATGGAGCAACGGGCGTTGCAGCGGTAGGTCACAATGACCGTGCCGTTGAGTTTCTTTTCCTGAGACATAGGCGGTTTCTCCTATCTTTGCAAAATCTGCTGTTTTTTGAATAAAATGTCCAGTATCCGGGCGCTGATTCGCTGTACCGCCAGCGACAGAGCCACCGTCACCAGCAGGCTCATTAAGATAAACACCCCGGAATTCAGCCCCGGGAAGGCTTTTTCCAGCATGAAAAACGACACGTCATGCAGCAGAAATACTTCGTAGGAAATGGTACCCAGCAGACAGCTGACCCGGTTACCGATGGAAATTTTCGTATTCAGCCCCAGAATTAACCCAAGAATTGCCATTCCAAGGACAATTTTCAGAACATAATCCCCCCAGAAGGGGATTCCCTTGCCCATGAGGTATCCGACGCCGAGAGCTCCCGACAGCAGGCACAGGCCCGCGTTTTTTGCCAGCCAGCCCTTGTCCGTCCAGTCTGTGAAGCGATTCTTCCAGCGGCCCAGCAGAATGCCCCAGACAAAGCCCAGCACCTCCGGGCACCAGGTGGTGCCGCTCTGTTTTGACAGGTAAACCGCCAGACTGAAGGCCGCTGCAACGCCGCAAACCGTCCAGTCCCGGTACGTTTCCGGCAGGAAACGGTAACACAGCCAGAAAATCAGGTAGCACACCAGCAGCCAGCGAACCCATCCGCCGATTGCCGCCAGCATCCATGGGCTGACCCGGCTGCCTCCGGCGGCATAGGCCGCCATGCGGACAGCGTTGGCAAGGACGCAGGGCACCAGCAGCTTGGGAAGCCGGTGACGCCAGAAGCATCGGATACCCTCCGGGCGCTTCACCGCCGTCAGCCGCAGGCCGTAGGCGGAGGTCAGGAAGAAAAAGGTGACGCCCACATAGGCGAAGCTGCCGATCATGTCCTGAAGCCGGTTCTGATAGCCGGCGGGCACATGAACCAGCACCACAATCAGGCACCAGAAGCCCCGCATGGCGCCGCTGTTCTCCCGGTCAAAAAAGTGGGCGCCATCGGGGCTATATTTCGCGCCGGCCAGCAGCAGACCCAGAAGGCACAGAAGGATGCCCGCCATAATCAGGTTCGCCATCATAGCGTCTCTCCCCTGTAGAGCTTCAGCAGCTTTTCGGTATAGGCTGCCACGTCGTCAAAGCGGAGATGGGCACAGTTTTCGCTGTAACGGTCCGTCAGTTCCCGGTCTTCCCACAGCGTCCGGATTATTTCCTCCAACTGGGCGGCGTTTCCGCTTTCAAACAGCTCCCCGGTTTTTCCCACCTCGATCAGTTCCGGGATGCCGCCGATGTCGGCCCCCAGCACCGGGGTGCCATACAGTTGGCTCTCCATGACGGAAAAGGGGCAGTTTTCATACCACTGGGAGGGATAGACGGAGAACCGGGCCTGCCGGATGAGCTTTTCCAGCGCCGGCCCCCGCTGGAAGCCCACATTCTTGATGTTGGGCACCCCGGCAATCTCCCCCTCCAGCGGGCCGGTGCCCGCGAAGACGAAGGGAATGCCCGGCAGCGCCTTGCAAACTTTTAGAAGGGTGTCGATTCCCTTTTCCCGGCTGAACCGCCCAAAATACAGAACATAATCCTGTTTTTCCGTTTTCTCGCGCTCCACCTTGTCCACGAAGTTGTGCAGCGCCAGAGTTTTCCCGGCAAACAGGGGATTACAGTCCATTTTTGTCTTCAGAAACTCCGAGCAGCAGATCATCACGTCGATATTTTTGTAGACGCCGCAGCCGTTCCACAGCATCGCTTCCAGTGTGCCGACGGCGCTTTTCGCCAGGGAACCGTGAATGCACTTCCCTTTCGTGCAGTTTCCAAAATGCCCGCCCAGACATTTTTCGCAGTTTTCCCCGGTATTCGGGTTATTGCACATATGGTTGGGGCACACCAGTTGGTAGTCGTGGGCGGTGAAAATCACCCGGCAGGGATGTCCCTCCTTCTTCCATTTGGCGATTTCCAGCAGAATGGAGGGGGTCAGCTGATAGTTAAAGTTGTTGAGGTGGCACACCTCCGGCTGAAAATCCTCCAGCACCAGCCGCAGCTTCTTCCGGGCCTCGGAGGAGTAGATGGTCTTGAGGGGGTAGGTAAGCTTAGACAGCTTGGAGCCGCCGTGAAAATCCATGTCGGAGGTATAGGCGTTGACCCGGTTTCCCACACAGCGGCCTTCGTGCTCCATACCAAAATACTGAACCTCATGACCCATGGATTGCAGATACGCGCCCAGCTTGAAAATATAGGTCTCCGACCCGCCGTTGGGGTGGAGGAATTTGTTAATCATCAGAATTTTCATAGGGTTCCCCTCAACGGCGGTACAGCGCCAGCGTCTTATCCACCACGTCGTCCCAGCCGTATTTGTTCAGAATGAACTCTGCGGCGTTTGCCTTGTACTGCGCCGCCGTTTCCGGCTGGTCGCACAGCGTTTGCAGCTTCTGCCGCAGATCGTCCACATTGCTCTTTTGGAACAGCACCGCCTTGTCCTCCACCACCTCGGCGCACTCGGGAATATCCGAGACAAGGCAGCAGTTGCCATAGCTCATGGCTTCCAGCAGACTCAGGGGCATTCCCTCCAGATCGGAGGGCAGGGTGTACACATAGGCGTTGCTGTACAGCTCGTCCCGGAGCTTTCCCTGCACGAACCCGGTGAACAGGATACGGTCGTCCCCTGCCGCCAGATTCTGAAGCTCCTTCAGGTAGCGTTCCGTGTCGGAGCTGCCCCCGGCAATCACCAGTTTTTTGCCGGTTTTTACCTGTTTAAAGGCCTCAATCAGGTAGATTTCACCCTTTTCCGGCACAATTCTGCCAAGATAAAGGATGTAGCCGTCCTTTTGAAGGCCCCACTTATCCGTAATCCGCCGGGGGCTTTCCAGCGTGGGCGCGGACACGCCGTTGGGAATAAACCGGGTGGCCCGGCTGTAGGTGTCAAGGAAATACTGCCGGACGTTTTCCGACAGGACGATGATCTCATCGGCAAACCGTACCGCGGCGCGCTCGCCCAGATGGATGAATTTGGAGGCAACGCCCCCATTCCACTTTTCCCGCTGCCAGTCCAGGCCGTGGACGGTGACAATGACCCGCTTGCCGAACAATTTAGGCAGCCAGCAGAAAAAGGCGGGGCCCTCCGCGTGGATGTGCACCACATCGTATCTGCCGAAAGCGCTGCGCACCGCGGCAAAAAAGGAGGAAATCACAGCGGCGAAGCCCTTGCGTTCCAGCGTGGGTACCGTCACCAGCCGGATGCCCCGGTAGACACTTCCCGCCGGCAGCTCGTGTTCCGCGCCGCTGACATGGTGGCCCGCCCGGTTGTAGCAGGTCACGCTGTGTCCCAGCGCCGCCATCCGCGCGCACAGCGCCTCCACCACCACTTCCACGCCGCCCTCGTTGGAGGGGATGCGCTTATGGCCCAGCATGGCAATTTTCAGCTTTTCCGGTGTGGGTTTCATGGCGTCTTCCCTCCTGAATCTTATCGTAGGATATGGGCAAATTCCGGCAGAAGCTGATCCTTCCGGCTCAGCTTCAAGGGCGTTCCGTCCAGAAAATAGCCCTCGGCATTGGCGGTGCCGCGGTAGGCGCCTTCCAGGCCGGGCCACCGGACGCCGATGGTGGGGTCGTTCCAGGCGATGCCGCCCTCGTCATTGGGGTGGTAAAAATCGTCGCATTTGTAGCAGAACTCCGCCTCGTCGCTGAGCACCAAGAAGCCGTGGGCGAAGCCCTTCGGAATCAGGAACTGCTTCTTGTTTTCCGCCGTCAGCTCCAGCCCAAACCATTTTCCGTAGGTTTCCGAGCCGGGCCGCAGATCCACCGCCACGTCAAACACCCCGCCCCGGATCACCCGCACCAGCTTGGTCTGGGGGTAATGAATCTGATAGTGAAGCCCCCGCAGAACGCCTTTGGTACTCATGGACTGGTTGTCCTGCACGAAGGGAATGTTCAGCCCGGCTTCTTCCATATCCCGCTGGCTGTAGACTTCCATAAAGTAGCCCCGGTCATCGCCGTGAACTGCCGGGGTAATCACGCACAGTCCCGGGATGCCGCCTACATTTTTTTCAACTGTAATCTGTCCCATTTTTATCTCCAAATCCTCTGTCCGCACCGTCATAACCCGCCAAGAATCTGCCGGTAGATGGCTTCCAGTGTTTCATAATTCCGTTCCGCGGTATAGTCGCTCAGATATTTCTGGTAGGTGCTTTCGCACATTCCGCCGCTTGTCCTTACCGCCCGGGCCAGCGCCTCCGGAGAATCGGGGGGGAATTTTCTGCCCGTCACGCCCTCGCGCACAATGCTCCCGGCATTTCCCAGATCGGAGCACAGCACCGGCGTGCCCACGCTGAAGGCCTCCACAATGGTCATGGGGAAGCCCTCGTACAACTGGGTGGGCAGGATCAGCGCCTTTGACCGGGCGATGAGCCGCCTTACCTCCGCGTTTGGCAGAAAGCCCCGCAGCTCCACGTTGGAAAGACTGTTGTCCCGGATGAAGTCGGCGCACCACGCTTCCATGGGGCCGGTGCCGCAGAGAATCAGCCGGGGGGCGTCCGGCCCCATCCGCTTCCACGCGGCAAGCAGTACATCCACGCCCTTCAGCTTGTCCAGACGTCCGGCGTAGATGACCTGATTCAGGCGGCTTTCCTCGGGGACAATCGGTCCGGGGCCGCATTCCACAAAGTTCGGTTTGACAAACACCCGTTCCGGTTTGATTTGCTTCAAATTCAGCAGTTTTTCCCGGTTGAAGTCCGTCAGGCAGATGTAGTGGAGCTTTCCGTAAACACCCGTCATGCGGTGTATTTTCGTGCTGAGGACGCAGGCCAGGGTCTGCAATCTGCTTCCCCGGTAGCAGCCGTGCTTCAGGGCGCAGCCAAGGCCGTGGTTCAGGCAGTCCTCGCAGATGTGCCCGTCCCGGTAGAAGGTGGCCCCGGGGCAGAGCAACCGGAAATTGTGCACCGTCTGCACCACCGGCACCCCCTCCGCCAGCGCCGCGTAATAGACCGACGGGCTGATGAGATTCAGGGTGTTGTGGACGTGGACGATGTCGACGTGCTCCTGTCGGATCAGGCGCCGGACATCCCGATAGGTTTTGGGGTTAAAAATCGTAGTCAGGGGCAGCAGCAGCTTGCGAAAGAAGGAAAAGTGCTTTAACTCCTTGTTGTCCCGGCAGTAGCAAATCACCCGGTGGGCGTGTTCTTCCAGCAGGCACCGCTCGTTTTCCGCCGCGGTATCCTCTCCGCCGGGGAGCTGGTAAAAATTATGGACCTGTAAAATCGCCATTTTTTTGTCCATAATTTCCCTATTTCCCCCTGAAAATCGTATTCCAGATAAATTTTGTGTTGGTATAGAAATAGCGCTTGAACAGGCGCTTCGGGTCCTGCATCAGCCGGTACAGCCATTCCAGACTGCATTTCTGCATCCACATGGGCGCCCGCCGGATGTTGCCGGCATAGTAGTCAAAGCCCGCGCCCACGCCGATCATCAGGCCGTTGACCCGGCCCTGATGCCGGTTCATCCAGATCTCCTGCTTGGGCGCGCCCAGGCCTACCCAGATGAAGTCAGGCCTTGCGTCATTGATCTGCCTGACAATTTCCGCGTCCTCCTCGGCTGTCAGGGCCCGGAAGGGCGGGCTGACCATGCCGCAGACCTGCAGGCCGGGGTAGTCTGTCGCCAGCCGCTTTTTCATCAGCTCCAAAGTCTCCTCGGTGGAGCCGTAGAAGAAGTGGCGGTAGCCCTTTGCCGGAGAGATTGTCAGCAGCCGCAGCATCAGATCCGGCCCCGTTACCCGCCGGGCTTCCTCAAAGTCGTGACGGCGGCTGTAGGCGGACAGAGGGCCACCGTCGGGCAGCACCATCACCGCCCCGTTCTGCACCTTCAAATAGTCTTCATCCTCACTGGCAGCGACCGTGGTGTGAACATTGGCAACGCAGATATATTCGCCCCGCCAGTTTTCCAGCTGGCCTTCCACCAGCGCCACGGTTTTCTCCATGTCCGTCACCGCCACATGGACCCCCAGAATATTCGAGATGTCAAACAGGCTCAGCCGCAGGGTGCGGAAACCGCCCACCAGCTTCACCCGGCTCTGGCTGCTCAGGTATGCCCCGAAGCTGGGCGCCAGCAGCACCTCAGCCCCGTTTCTTTCCCCCGCCGTCACCACAAGGCGCAGGGTTTCCTCCGAAATATCCTGCTGCATGGCGATGATTTTTTTGATGTCCAGCGTTCTAAGCTGGCTTTCCAGCCGGTTTAGTCTGCCCAGATACCCGTCCATCCCCGCAAAGGGTGCTTCCGCCACATAGCCGCAATAGCGAAGCTCCCCCTCCGGGTCCTCCAGCAGCGACTGGGCCAGCCGGGCCGTGGCCGCTCCCGCGCCCACCAGAAGGGTATTGAAGTGGCCCTTTGTCTGGGAATATTTCATATAGAAGTGGGAAACCACCAGCCGCTTCACCAGCAGCACCCCAACAGAGAATACCAGCGTCAGCGCCAGAAGCAGACGGCTGAACTGTTCCAGCCGGAAAATGTAGATCACGGAGGTCATGACGAGGCAGCCCAGCAGTTCGCACAGCACGATACGGGGCACTTCCTTCTTCATGCCTGCAAACTTCAGGGAATCATAGCCCCCCAACAGGTAATTGATCAGAACAAACGCCGCGGCATACAGCACCGCCAGGTATCCAAAGGTCAGCGTGTCCGAATAGGCGAAAAACCGGCAGTAGGGCAGGTGCGCCCGGATCACGCCGCAAAAAAAGTAAGTGGCCATGATAAGCAGCAGCTCCGAGAGCATATTGACCAGTTTTTTTGTTCTGTCCGTCGTTCCCATTGTCTCTTGCTCCTTCCTTCTGATACTTTTTCTTGATATAATTTCATCAAGAAGACGCCGCCTGACGGCATTGCCGTCTCATTATGATCTTCCTATAGAAAACTTCAATTCTTGCGAATGAACGTTTTCTGTTGAATATCCGTATGAATCCGGCTCTGCGGCACAACCGATTTTATTATATATCATCCGCGTGGTTTTTGCAATGGATAGCCCCCTGCTTTCCGGAGCGCGCCCGCTTCACCGGGCGGCCCGGCAGGCAACGGTCTGCACATCCTTTTCCCACCCGCCCCGGCTGGTGTTGGGGCCGATCTCCACGGTGCAGCTGCCGCAGCCGAAGAAGGCCTGCCGCCCAATCTCCCGGAGAGAATCCGGCAGGTGCAGACGCGTCAGCCGGCGGCAGTTCCAGAAGGCATACTCCCCGATGGACTCCACGCCCTCGGGTATTTCGATTTCCTCCAGTTCCTCGCAGAACAGGAAGGCGCCCGCCGGAATGTGGGCACAGCCCGCGCTCCACCGCATCCGCCGCAGATGCTTGCAGCCGGAAAAACACAGTTGTCCGGCGGTTTGAAGGGTTTCCGGCAGGGAAACCTCGGTCAGCGCCCAGCAATTCTGAAACGAAGCGTAGCCAATGCTTTGGACTCCCTCTGTCCAGGGAATTGCCGTCAGTGCGCGGCAGCCGGAGAAGATCCAGTCCGGAAAACACGCATAGTCTCTGGACAGGCGGACAGAACGCAGGCCCTCGCAGTTGGCGAACACGCCCTCCTGCAGGGTATCCAACTCCGGGCCGAAAGCCGCGCCAGTCAGGCCGGTGCAGCTGTCAAAGGCGTAACTGCCCACCGCCTTGGCCTTTTCCGCGAAGGAGAGATCCGTCAGGCCTTTGCAGCCCCGGAAGGCGCTGCTGCCGATTGTCAGCTCCCCGCCGGAAAACGCCACCGTTTCCAGCGTCTCGCAGTTTTCAAAGGCCTTGGCCCCGATGTCACATCGGGCACCCAGCAGATCTACCCTGCGTACGCCGCTGCGGGCGAAGGCAGAAGGACCGATTGTCAGCTCCGGCGCACAGCAGGTACACGAATCAATTCCTGCGCGGCAGAAAGCCTTCTTTCCAATGACGCGGACCTCTTCCGTCAGCACCGGATTTGGATCTCCGGCATACCGTTCCAAAACGCCCTCTTTCAGGCTTGTTCTCCTATTTCCCATGGTTTTTGATCACCTTAATCCCCAGAGTGATACTGGCTCTGAACTCCGGCAGCGGCGCATACGCCACAATGAGTACCACCGCGGACACCACCGCGCAGATCACTCCCTTTACCAAAAATGCCAGAATTCCCGCGCCTTGGATCATAGCGCAGATACGGTAGCTGGCAAAGCAGGCTGCCGCTGTAGCCAGTGTGTAATACACATACCGGACGATATACGGGCCGCATTTCACATGGAATACTTTCTTCAGGACGACGGCGCTTTCCCAGGGCAGTCCCGCCACCAGCATGGAGATGATGGTAGCAAGGATAATGCCCGCAGCGCCGATGGACTTGGCCAGCACCACACTGAGCACCAGATTCATCAGGCCCTCCGCGTAGGGACGCAGAGCATCCGCCTCCCACATACCGGCAACGTCCTTGTAGTTGTTCACCATCAGGCGGCTGCCTCTGACATAGAAGTAGACCGTGAACAGGATCACCATTTCCATGCCCATCAGATAGCTGTCGCCCACCCACATGCGGATGAAATGCTGGTACAGCGCCAGAAGACAAGCGCAGAATATGCCGGTTGCCATCATGTACAGGAAGTTGAATGTGACAAAATCTCTGTAGTTTTTCTCAGTGCTCTCCAGAACCATGCTGTTTCCCACACTGGGTTTGATTCCGTTGCCCAGCAGAGCCGCCAGCATAAACAGCGAATTGGCCACATAGTTGTAGTTGCCGTATATGGCAATGCTGGACAGGCCAAGAAACGCCGAAACGCACAGCGTATCGATGGAGCCGGAAATGACGCCGCCCACCTTGTGTCCGATCAGTGCCAGCACCTTACGGGAGATGTCGACAGCCGTCTTCCGGTTGATCCGTCCATAGCGCAGATACTCGCCGTAATGCTTGTCCACATATCTGGAGCGGATCAGATTCTGAAACGTGATTCCCAGAGGGAACAGAACCGCATACAGGTAATAATTTCTGGTGGTGAGCAGGCCGACGATGGCAAAAATGTAGATCAACGTGTGCGCAATGGTGCTGGCATTGCTGTTGATGTCCTCCCGCTGCATGGCACTGAGCAGTGTCGATTTATACGCGCCAAAGAAATAGCTGCACACCGTATGGGCAAGGGAAAGCAGATAGACGATATACAGATTCAGGTCCTCCGGGACCCCGCCCTTGATCAAATATTTCAGAAAAGGCATCACCGCCAGTCCCGCTGCCAGGATCGTGGAACCGATGATGTTGTAGAGCTTTCGGTACAGATTCAGCAGCGCGGCAATGGCGGTCTTATTATCCTCGGCTACCGGGCGGTACATCGCATAAACCAGCGCACTGGCCATGCCCAAATCCGCCAGGCTCAGCACCGTCAAAACGGAGGTAAACAGATTGCTCAGGCCCAGATAGGCAGGCCCCAGCGTCTTGAGCATGATGGTGCGGATGGCAAAGGGAACCAGCAGCGTCACCAGGTTGTTTATAATCGCGAAGATGATATTTCGTATGGAATTGTGTGTTCTATTTCCCATAGCTCTCCAAGCGCCGGATCTCCGGCCTGAAAGTTACATATGATGCGTGGTATTGATGTCGGTCTCCGGTGAAATCGTGATTTTTCCGGGATTCCGGTTCAGGTAGCTCCCCCACCACCCGAAGGAGCTGTTAGTCACGATATTGTGACGGCACTGTGCCATCAGCTGCATATCCCGGTAGCTGTTTTCGCCGCCGTTGCAGCTGACATACACGATCTTGTCCCGTTTCGGATTCAGTCCGAAAACAGCGTTGTGCTCCCGGCACCACCGGGCGCTGTCCGGGTCGCAGAAAAAGAAAAACACAGGGTTCTTCACATGCCGCTTCATATATCCCACCGCCCGGCGGAAATAGCCGTTTTTGTAGTACTTTCCGCTGGTGGGCAGCATATCGCCCCGGCGGACGTGGATGGCCACCGCCTCACACCCGGCAATCTGTTCGGCATAGGCCCGGTTCTGTGCATCCTCGATGGGCGGAAACCGGAAGGCCTCCCGGAGCGCATGGTCGATACGCTCGATGCCGTTTCCCGGGCATTTGAAGGACAGCCGCTGCCCGATCAGCTGATCCTCGGGGCTGGTGTAGAAGAGGTGATCCATATCCGACGGCTCCGGTTTTGCCAGGTACTGCTTGTAAAGCCGTCGGATGTTGGCGTACGGGCCGATCTGCTTGAGCCGGTAGGTCAGGGGCGGTGTGCCCTGCTTGCAGGCCGCCCACTCCAGTTTGTTCTCTTCAAAGTCTCCCCGGGCGTTGACCAGAGGAAGCCCCACTTCCCCGAAGGCCCGGGCAAAATACACCGGCCAGTTCCACTCATGGAGCCAGAACTGAGAGGCCCTCACCGACGCCATCACGGTTTCCCGCTGCTCCCGGCTCAGGGTGTCCATCACATCCGGCGCGGAAATGCCGAAAATCCGGTCCAGCTCATAACCGTTCCACTGGCAAATGTAGTCATTCGCCTCCGGGATGTCGTAGACGATTTTTTCAATATAGCATGGTTCTTCCGGGTTCGTCTGCTTCATTGCCAGATACTCGCAGTAGCTGAGCATCTGATTGCCCAGCCCTGATTCGATATGAACGACTTTCATGTTTCACTCCCCGACTGCCGTTAACCCCGGATGTCCAGCAGCTGCAATTGCCCGTGAAGGCGAATTTCCACGCTGTCCGCCGGGACGAACACACAGTCGCCCTTATAAATGTTGTGTACTTTTCCCGCAAAGCCCAGCGTGCCGCAGCCGTCCACGCACAGCAGCACCCGGAAGCTCATGGGGCCGGCCCGGAACGCCACCTTCTGCCGCCGCTCGGTGTTCACCAGCATCCGATAGACCTCAAAATATTTGCACCGGCACAGAAGCTCTCTTGCGCAGCCGGGCTGGTAGCGCAGCACCCGCATCGGCTGCCGGGGCTCGGCGCTGGATTTTAAGTTCGCCGCGGCAAGGGCCTTGTCCACATGAAGGGGACGTTTCCTGCCTTCCTTGTCCACCCGGTCGTAGTCATACAGCCGGTAGGTCAGGTTGCTGCTCTGCTGAATTTCCGCAATCAGCGCCCCGGCGCCGATGGCGTGAATGGTGCCCGCTTCGATGAAAAATACGTCATTTTTGGCAATGGGCACAGTTTGCAGGTAGGTTTCCACGGTGCCGTCGGCGATGCTCCGGCGCAGGGTCTGCGCGCTTATGTCCCGGTTCAGGCCGTAAACCAGCCTGGCATCCCGACCCGCGTCCAGCACATACCACATTTCCGTCTTGCCCCGCTGCCCGTTTTCATGGGCGGCGGCATACGCATCCGTGGGGTGCACCTGCACCGACAAATCCCTTTTCGCGTCAATGAACTTAATGAGGATGGGCAGTTCATCTGCGCTGTTTGGGTGGGTGCCCAGAAAATCCGGGTGGGCTTTCAGAATCCGGGCAAGGCTTTGCCCGTCAAATTCGCCCCCCACGGCAAAGCTCGGGCCGTCGGGATGGGTGGAGCACTCCCAGGTCTCCGCCAGCGGCTCCATGGGCAGGTCCTTGCAGAATTCGTCGTTCAGACGGCTGCCGCCCCAGAGATAGTCCTTCCCAGTAGGCCGCAGAAAAATCGGTTCTCTCATAGCTCCAGTTCGTACTTTTTCTTGTCGCCCACATAGATGTTCTGCCCCAGCTGCACCTCAACGAGCTTCAGCTCTGTATCGGCAAACACCGTATGGCGGCAGCCCGCCTGCATGGTAATCACATCGCCGGGCGCCACCTTCTGCTCCATGCCGTCCACGACGGTCCGGCCCTGACCGGAGATCACCACCCAGACCTCATCCCGGTACTGGTGGCTGTGGTAGTTCATGCAGTGGCCCGGGTTCAGGGTCACTTTAATGGTCATGGAAGCTTCTTCCACGTCCAGCACCCGGAAAGACCCCCAGCTTTTTTCGGCAAACATGGTCTGCTGGACGAATTTATCCACATAGGGCTTGATGTAGCTGGACTGTTCCTTGTCGGAAACCAGAATGCCCTCGGCTGATGCGGAGATCACCACGTCGTGCAGGCCCATAGCCAGAATGGGCACATCCATTTCGTTGACGATGTGCACGTTTTCGCACACATCGTTCAGCACGCCCTTGCCGATGACGTGCTCCTCCATGGCTTCCGTCAGGGTGTTCCAGGTACCCAGATCCATCCACTGCCCGGCGAATCGCTGTACCTGAATCTTCTCCTCCTTTTCCACCACGGCATAGTCGAAGGAGATTTTGGTCAGGGTGTCATATTTGGCGAACAGGTCGTGATAATCCGTAAAATCAATCAGTTCATGGGCTCTTTGCAGCACGTATTTCAGCTTGTAGGCAAACACGCCGCCGTTCCACAACGCCCCCTGAGAAATATACCGGGCCGCCACGTCGGCGGTGGGCTTTTCCTTGAAGGTTCGCACCCATGCGGTCTGTTCGGCGCTTTCTGGGATGATGTAGCCATACTTTTCGGAGGGGTAGGTGGGCTCGATGCCCATGAGCACCAGATTGGCCTCCCCCTTGTCCGCCTGCCGGGACAGGCCCTTCAGGGCTTCAAAGTAGTCCTCGTTCACATAGGGGTCCACAGGACACACCACCACGGATTCCTCCGGGTCAACGCCCTGCACATCTGTCAGATAGGCGGTAGCCAGCGCAATGGCCGGGAAGGTATCCCGGCGGCAGGGCTCCACGGAAATGCCCACCGCGTCCCCCAACTGGTTGTGGATGGCGGAAACCTGGGTCTTCGCCGTGGCGATGGTCACGGTGGCGTCGGCGTCCACCTTCTTGATCTGGCGGTACACCCGCTGAACCATGGACTCATAGTCCCCGGTTTCGGTTTTGAAAAGCTTGATAAACTGCTTGGAACGGACGTCGTTGGACAGGGGCCACAGCCGCTTTCCCGACCCGCCGGACAGCAGGACAATATTCATATTTCTTCTTCCTTTCTCATTTCCCCGCAAGGGACAGAAGGCCGCTCTGCCGGTCAACGCGGTAGAGGGTATGGTCGGCGATTTCTTCCGGGTTTTCAAACAGGCTGCCGTAGCTCTCCGCGAAATCCTCATTCAGCTGGCACAGGGCCACATAGTCATAGCCCTCCAGCAGGGTAGCGTGCCAGGCTTCGGCGGAAACCACATCCTGCTTCAGGTCATAGCCCAGCGGGCTGGTCACCGCCACCGGCTCTGCCCCGAACTGCACGATCACCCGATCCCGCCCGTCGCTGCCCTGAGACACAAAATACACCCGCTCCGTTTCGGCGCAGTTGTTCCGAATCTCCTCTGCCAATCCGTCCAGCGGCTCCCGGCGGACGTAGGATGCGGCGACTCCGTCCCGGTTCAGGAAGCTGTGAACCTCATTCATGGGGGCAGCAATCAGCAGCGCGGCGCACAGGCACAGCAGCGGCAGCTTTCCTTCCCGCCGGGACAGCAGCAGAAAGCCGCCGAAAAACAGGGGCAGGAACACGCTCAGATACGCAATGTTCATGTAGCGGTTGTAGGCTGCCAGATCAATGGCCTCCGACTCCGAAAAGCGGTAGGCGTAGGTGGCCCCCAGGCAGTAGACGTACACGATGAGCTGCGCGAACATCAGGATTCCCGCCGTCCGGACAGCCTTTGCCCGCTCCGGCCGGGCTTTCATCAGTCTGCCGCACAGGACGTACAGGGCCAGCGCCAGCAGGAGAGTCAGCGAAAAATAGCTGATGAGCACGCCGAGTCCCTCCAGCCGGAACTCCCGGGAGAAGAACATCCGCTTGAAGGCTTCCACGCAGTCCTGCCGGTAGTAGCCGCCGGTGCGGAAAAAGAACATTTTGGTATATTCTACCATGTCAATCGGCTCAGAAAATACAAGTTTAGAGCCAAGTTTCAGAAGAATTTCCTTCCATACAAGCTTTGCGCCCAACGCGGAGATAAGCGGGAGCAAGGCCACCGCTCCCCGGCGCAAAGAGTGCTCTGCTCCCCGGGTCAGCAGCCGGTTCCCGAAGAAAATCACGCCGATGAAGCAGGCAAAATACAGCCCCACATCCTTGGAAAGCACCAGCACGGCGCAGAGCATTGCCACATAGGCCGTGTGCAGGCCGCCCCGGTCCTTCAGCAGCACCGCGAGAAAGCCGCAGCCCGCCAGCATCGCCACGAAGCTGTCAATGTACAGCAGCGTATAGGTCTGTCCGAAGAAAAGCAGGGGCAAAACAAACAGACACACCCCCGCCAGCACCGTTTTCCGGAAGGACAGCCCCCGGAAAAAGGGAAGCGCAGGCGCCAGCATCAGTACCTGATAGGCCAGAAACAGCCGCCATTCGCTGAAGGCGGCTTCCCCGTCCAGCAGAGACTGGAGCTTCTGGAAAAAATACTGGAACAGCGCCATGGCCGGGGGATAGGACTGGTAGTGGATGCCGGAAGCGGGGTTGGCGGCGAAATCATCCAGAACCATCATTTTCCGCACACACAGCTGCCAGTGGGAAAAATCGTCCCAGCCCGTGGACAGCATGCCGTAATCCCCCAGCATCAGCAGGGCGAAAATGACGCAGAAAATGACGAATGCCGGGGTAATCATGCCCTTTACCAGCTGTTTTCCCCCGCCCCTGACCACGCGCCAAAGGCCATAGCCCCAAAAGCCCGCCGCCATGAGCAGGATGGCGTATACTCCCGCGCACAGCAGGCCCGCCGCGCCGAACAGGAACAGCGCGAGGACGATGCCCATGCAGGTCAGCGGCAGAATCTCCTCGAACTTTCGTCCGAACCGCGCCGCCGCGAACACACTGCCAGACAGCAGCACCCCAAGGAAAAAGCCGGTATCAAGCATAGTTCCGTTCTCCGTTTCGTTTTATCGTTCCGCCCGCATGGGATTGTTCAGGAAATCCTCGTAGGCAAGACGGATGCCGTCTTCCAGCTCTGTCTTGTAGGTCCAGCCCAGGGCCGTGGCCTTGGACACGTCCAAAAGCTTTCGGGGGGTGCCGTTGGGCTTGGTGGTATCCCACCTGATTTCGCCGGTATAACCGACCACTTTCGCAACCAATTCGGTCAGTTCCTTGATGGTCAGCTCCTTGCCGGTGCCGGCGTTGACGGTTTCGTCGCCAGAGTAGTTATTCATCAGGAACACGCAGAGGTTCGCCAGATCGTCCACATACAAAAACTCCCGCAAAGGCGAACCGTCACCCCAGCAGGTGACCTCGGTCTTTCCTTCCACCTTGGCCTCGTGGAACCGGCGGATAAGCGCCGGGAGAACGTGGGAGTGGGTGGGGTGGTAGTTGTCGTTGGGGCCGTAGAGGTTGGTGGGCATGACGGAAATGTAGTCCGTGCCGTACTGCTTATTCAGGAATTCGCAGTATTTCAGGCCCGAAATCTTAGCGAGGGCATAGGCTTCGTTGGTCTTTTCCAGTTCAGAAGTCAGCAGACAGCTTTCCTTCATGGGCTGGGGCGCCATCCGGGGGTAGATGCAGGAAGAGCCAAGGAATTCCAGCTTTTTGCAGCCGTTTTTCCACGCGGAGTGAATCACATTCATTTCCAGAATCATGTTGTCGTACATGAAATCGGCAAGGGCGTTCTGGTTTGCCACGATGCCGCCCACCTTGGCGGCGGCCAGGAACACATACTCCGGCTTTTCTTCGGCAAAAAATGCCTCCACCTGATCCTGCCGGGTCAGATCCAGTTCCTTGTGGGTTCTGGTGATAATATTGTTGTAGCCCTGCCGCTGTAGTTCCCGGACAATGGCGCTGCCCACCATACCCCGGTGGCCTGCCACATAAATTTTCGCGTTTTTCTCCATCATTGCGCGCTTACCTCCTTCATGGCCTTTTCCCGCATGGCTTTCTGGCGGTCGTGAACCGCCATAATCCGCACCAGTTCTTCATAGCTGGTCTTCTGAGGATTCCAGCCAAGGACGGTTTTCGCCTTGGTGGGATCGCCCCAGAGGTTGTCTACGTCCGTAGGCCGGAACCACTGGGGGTTCACGGAAACCAGCAGCCTGCCGGTGTCCGCGTCGTAGCCCTTCTCGTCCAGCCCCTCGCCCTCCCAGCGAATGGTCATGCCGTTGGCGGCGAAAGCCTTCTCGGTAAAGTCCCGGACGGTGTGCTGCTCGCCGGTGGCAATGACAAAATCCTCGGGGGTGTCGTGCTGCAGAATCATCCACATGCACTCCACGTAATCCTTGGCGTAGCCCCAGTCCCGGCGGGAGTCCATGTTGCCCAGCTCCAGATGGTCCTGCAAGCCCTCAGCGATACGTCCGGCGGCCAGCGTGATCTTCCGGGTGACGAAATTCTCGCCCCGGCGCTCAGACTCATGGTTGAACAGGATGCCGTTGACGGCAAACATGCCGTAGGCCTCCCGATATTCTTTCGTAATCCAGTAGCCGTACTGCTTGGCAACGGCATAGGGGCTGTAGGGGTGGAAGGGGGTCGTCTCCCGCTGGGGGACTTCCTCCACCTTGCCGAACAGCTCGGAGGTGGACGCCTGATAGAATTTGGTCTTTTTCGTCAGGCCCAGAATCCGGCAGGCTTCCAGAATCCGCAGCACGCCCAGAGCGTCCACGTCGCCGGAATACTCGGGTACGTCAAAGCTGACCTGCACATGGCTCTGGGCTGCCAGATTATAAATTTCATCGGGCTGAACCAGAGAGATCACACGGATGAGGGACGAAGAATCGGACAGATCCCCGTCGTGCAGGGTGATTTTATCCAGGATGTGGTCGATTCTCGCGGTGTTGGGCAGGGAAGCCCGGCGGGTGATGCCGTGAACCTCATAGCCCTTTTCCAGCAGGAACTCCGCAAGATAGGAGCCGTCCTGACCGGTGATGCCGGTAATCAGCGCAACTTTAGACATACAGTATCCTCCAATCAAAATATCGCAATCGCAAGGGCGAAAAAGGCAGATTTCCGTCTGTGACAGCACAGCTACCTTATCATACCGCATTTTCAGTCGAAAATCAATCCACCATTGCGGGAAAAGCGGCCCGCCCGGGCTTTTCTTTTGGGTCTTCCTGTGATATACTGGCAGAAACCATATTCAAAAAGGATGAACCATATGAAAGCAGAACGCAATTTCCCCAGATTTATCATCACCGCCAAGGGCACGAAGTGGACAGAGCAGGGCCACCCCTGGATTTACGCGGACGAGGTCATTCGGGAGGAAGGCGACTGTGAAAACGGCGCGTTAGCCGACGCGGTCAGCGAAAAGGGCAAGTATCTGGGCACCGGCTTTGTGAGCCGCCAGAGCAAAATCCGGCTGCGCCTGATTTCCCGCAACGCCAACAACCGGTTTGACGGGGCCTTCTGGCAGCGGCGGATTCAGTACGCCTGGGACTACCGGAAAACCGTCATGGGCAGCGACATTTCCTGCTGCCGGGTTATCTTCGGCGAGGCCGACGGCTTCCCGGGGCTGACGGTGGACCGGTTTTCCGACATTCTCGTGACCCAGACCCTGTCCGTGGGCATGGAACGCGTCAAGGATCTGGTATTCCCACTGCTTGTTAAGGTTCTCCGGGCCGACGGGCAGGACATCCGGGGCATCTATGAGCGCAACGACGTTGCCATCCGGGAGCTGGAGGGTCTTCCTCAGAACAAGGGCTGGTATCCCCTGCCCGGGGAGGATGCTCCCGACAATACCGTGACGGAAATCTGCGAAAACGGCATTTTCTACCGGGTGGACGTGGAAAACGGGCAGAAAACCGGATTTTTCCTTGACCAGAAGTACAACCGTCTCGCCGTTGCCCGGCTGGCGGAGGGTAAGCGGGTCTTAGACTGCTTCACCCACACCGGCTCCTTCGCCCTGAACGCCGCCATGGGCGGGGCGGAGCATGTGACGGCGGTGGACATTTCCGCCTCCGCCATCGAAATGGCAAAGGCCAACGCCGCCCGGAACGGTCTGACGGACAGGATGGATTTTGTGGTAGCCGATGTTTTCGACCTGCTGCCGGAGCTGGCGGCGAAGGGAAAGGCGCCCTACGACTTCATTATCCTCGACCCTCCGGCCTTTACCAAGTCCCGGAAAACCGTTGGCAGCGCCCAGCGGGGCTACAAGGAGATTAACCTCAGGGCGCTGAAGCTGCTGCCCCGGGGCGGCTACTTCGCTACAGCCTCCTGCAGCCACTTCATGCCCTCGGAGCTGTTCGTGAAGATGCTGCGCTCCGCCGCTCTCGACGCGGGGGTGGAGCTGCGGCAGATCGAGGCCCGGCAGCAGGCCCCGGACCATCCCATTTTGTGGAACGTGCCGGAGACGGATTATCTGAAGTTCTACATTTTTCAGGTGGTGTAGCCTTGCCCTACCCGGGAGCCCCTTGCTTTTTCCGGGGAGGATATGGTATAATGGTGAAAATGTATGTGCTCTGCGGAACAGGAGATTGTCATATGAATCAGATGCCTGCCATTGTTGCCATTGGCTATAACCGAAAGGACTCTCTGGAGCGGCTGCTGAACTCCATTTTGGACGCGGATTATCCCGATGGGGAAATCCCCCTGATCATCAGCATCGACCACCACCCGGATAATCAGCCCGTCATTGACCTTGCCAACAGCGTTGTCTGGGAACACGGCCCGAAGATTGTCAAAACCCATGCTCAGCGAATGGGCCTTGACCCCCATGTTCTGGAATGCGGCGGCTACAGCCTGACCTACGGCTGTGCCATCGTGCTGGAGGATGACCTGTTCGTATCGAAGGATTACTACCGCTACACCATGGCGGCACAGGAATTCTACGCGGACTGCCCTCAGGTCGCCGGTGTGGCGCTGTACAGCTATGCCAGGGATATGCAGGGCATTTTCCCCTTTACCCCACAGGCCAGTCCTTGGGACACCTATTTCATCGGGACTAAGGTTTCCTGGGGCCAGAGCTGGACGGCTGCCCAATGGGAAGCGTTTCTGGCCTGGTATCATGTCCATCCAGAGCCAGAAGAGACGAATGCGGTGCCCGACTCTGTCTGGCGATGGCCCCGTGAATGCTGGGATCGAGCCTATTGCGCCTACATGGCGGACACACGGAAGTATTTCGTCTGCGGCTATTTCTCCCGCTCCACCTGTTTCAGTGAACCGGGACAGCATTATCAGAACAGAGAAATCTGGTTCCAGTCCCGCCTGATGCAGGGGGTTCCGGAAGCCTACCGCTTTCCTCCCTTCGATCGGGGGCTTAAGTACGATTCCTATTTGGAGAGCACAGAGCTTCAGCCCTATTTTGACCAATATACCGGGGGAAAGCCGGTTCGCGTCGCCATTCACGGGGAGCATTTGCAGGGGGAGGAACCCTTCCTTCTCACCACCGAGGCCCTGCCCTACGCCATCGCCGCGGACTTCGGCTACGAAATGACGCCGGTGGAACAAAATATCATCTACGGCGTTGCGGGAAACGACATCCATCTGTATGACCTGAGCCGCCCCGGCCCTGTACCCGCCAACCGGTTCGTCCGGGAACAGCACGAGCTGTGCACCTTGCGGGGCAGGCATCTGCTGAAATTCTGCGGGTTTAAGTTCCTCAATAAACTCCGCGGAAAGCTGTCCGCGAAAAAATGAATTCGAAGGAAGTATCCAGTATGACGGATCGGAAGCTATTTCTCCGCTATTGGGTGAAAGGCACCCTTAGAAAACATGAGAGGGCCTTATGCCAAAGGTTCCACCGCACCTGGAAGGCACCCGAAGTCTACGCCAGCAGGCCCATCGTGCCCATTGCGGAAGCCCAGACCTATATTGCAGAACGCGTCCTCAGCGGCGAGCCCTTCGCGGCGGGACGGTACGGTGCAACGGAACTTCGCAGCTTTTGTCACTTGGATTCCATGACGCCGCTCCAGCCCGAAATCAAGGAGCAGCTTCTGGACGAAATGTGCTGCAACGCCGGTTTCTTTCCCCACGACTTTCCGTATCTGGAGCGATTCGCGAATACCATGCGGGAGGCCAGCGGGCGGATGGATGTACTGTGCGTATGGTTTAACCGCATGGAGGATTACGTCATTGAAGCCTACGGAAATCCCGCGATGATTACACTGCTGCAAGCCTTGGAGCCATGGTATGTGGAGCATCCCTGGTCGGCGGCGCTGGCGGGGAAAAAGGTGCTGGTGATCCACCCCTTCAAAGACACCATTCTGAGTCAGTATGAAAAACGGGAGAAGCTCTTCGAGAATCCCGAAATTTTCCCGGAATTGGCGGATTTGCGCGTCGTAAAGGCGGTGCAGACCATTGCCGGAAACCGTGACGAACGGTTTGGGGACTGGTTTGAGGCTCTGGACTGGATGTATACGGAAGCCATGAAGGCTGACTTTGACGTGGCGATCATCGGCTGCGGCGCCTATGGGTTCCCTCTGGCGGCAAAACTGAAGGAAGCCGGAAAGCAGGCCATCCACATGGGCGGCGCAACACAGCTGCTGTTCGGCATCAAGGGCGGCCGCTGGGATACCCACCCGGTTATTTCCAAGCTGTACAACGAGCACTGGGTTCGCCCTGCGGCTTCGGAAACCCCCAACAGCATCCAGCGCGTGGAGGGCGGCTGTTACTGGTAGGGCTTCCCCACCGCCCATCCCGGTTCTTTCTGGTTAAGCCGCTTTCATTTCCCGCAGAATGCTGCTTTAAACAGAATTCTTCTTCTAATATTGATTTATCATCTTATATATGCTATTATTATGCAGCATCCTCCATATGGATTGATTTGAATACTATTTTCGGCGGCATTTTGAAAGAGGGAATCTTATGAAAAAGCTCTCCACCGCCCGTTTGGCGGAAACCGTGAAAAAAGAAAGAAAAGCGAAGAATCTGACCCAGGCCCAGCTGGCTGATCTGACGGGCATCAACCGCTCCATGATCGGGCGGCTGGAAAACGAGGCCTTCAAGCCCTCCACCGATCAGCTGGAAGCCATCGCCGAGGTGCTGGGCTTTGAGGTCACCGACCTGTACGTGGAAACGGGGAAAGAGACTGCCAGCGTTCAGCCCGCGAAGCCCTGCAACATTGCCGTAGCGGGCACCGGCTATGTGGGTCTGTCCATCGCCACACTGCTTGCCCAGCACAATCACGTCACCGCCGTGGACATCCTGCCGGAAAAAGTCCAGCTGATCAACCGCAGAGAGTCCCCGATTCAGGACGAATACATCGAAAAATACCTGGCGGAGAAGGATCTTGACCTGACCGCCACGCTGGACGGCGAAAGCGCCTACCGGGACGCGGATTTCGTGGTCATCGCGGCCCCCACCAACTATGACAGCAAGAAGAACCACTTCGACACCTCCGCCGTGGAGGCTGTCATTGAGCTGGTTCTGAAGGTCAACCCCAGCGCCACCATGGTCATCAAGTCCACCATTCCCGTGGGCTATACCGTCTCTGTCCGGGCCAAATACCACACCGATAACATTCTGTTCAGCCCCGAATTTCTGCGGGAAAGCAAGGCTCTGTATGATAACCTGTATCCTTCCCGGATCATTGTCTCCTGCGACGAACATTCGAGAGAAAAAGCGGAACTTTTCGCCGGTCTGCTCCAGCAGGGCGCCATAAAGGAGAATATCCCCACCCTGTTCATGGGCTTTACCGAGGCTGAGGCCGTTAAGCTGTTCGCCAACACCTACCTTGCCCTGCGGGTCAGCTATTTTAACGAGCTGGACACCTACGCCGCCACCAAGGGCCTGAATACGAAGGACATCATCGACGGCGTGTGCCTGGACCCCCGCATCGGCACCCACTACAATAACCCCAGTTTCGGCTATGGCGGCTACTGCCTGCCCAAGGACACCAAGCAGCTGCTGGCGAATTTCGAGGACGTGCCCCAGAACATGATGACCGCCATTGTAGAGTCTAACCGCACCCGGAAGGACTTCATCGCCGATCAGGTGCTGCAAATGGCAGGGGGCTACTCCTACGAGGACGGGCTGTACAATCCCTCCAACGAAAAAGAAGTGGTGGTTGGTGTCTACCGCCTGACCATGAAGGCGAACTCCGACAACTTCCGCCAGTCCGCCATTCAGGGCGTCATGAAGCGCATCAAGGCCAAGGGCGCCACCGTAATCGTCTACGAACCGACCCTGAAAAGCGGCGGGACCTTCTTCGGAAGCCGGGTGGTCAACGACCTTGCGAAGTTCAAAAAGCTCTCCGGCTGCATCATCGCCAACCGGTATGACAGCTGTCTTGACGACGTGAAGGAAAAGGTCTATACCCGGGATATTTTCAAGCGGGATTAGGGCGTATCTGATACCATTTCTCAATGGAATTGTCCAATTCTATTGAGGGCAGAAATAAGCGATACCTGGTCAAAATGACTAGGTATCGCTTAATCGTGTCACCAACCCTGTAAGACAGATGCCGTAATAAATACACAGGGTTACTGTGTTACGGACACCCGCCTTCATCGCAGGGGGCTTTGTCTGTAGAAAATGATATCCTATGCTTTTTTTCGGGCAACAACCACAAATCGCCCGTTTTCCACGTGATAGGCACAGGTCACCAGGGTGATGAGTTTGTCCCCATAGCTGGCGGTCACGCCGGTATCGTAAAGCTGCTTTTCATGATAATTGGCAATCGCGTTGTCGAAGTCTGCTTCGTCCTTGGCATCAATGAACTTGTAGAACTTGAAGCAGGTCTCACCCTGGTAGTAGACCCGGTCATAGAACGCTGCCAGCACCTCATATTCGGCTTCCTCATAGAGCGTATCGAACTGAATGGTGGGGTGGGCTTCCCAGTAGGATTTATCCTTGTATTTCATTAAACTGCGGAACATGCTTCCGTCGAGCATATTATGACCGTAAATGATCAGGTTATCGCTGTTTGCAGAGCAGGCGGCATCAATAAAGGGAATACCGCCGAAACTGTATTCCTCTTGAAAATTGGTATGGAGGTATTTCTCCGGGTCATCGGGGGTGTGCATCACGGGATAATCGATGACGGTGCCGTCAATGCGGAGCCATCCAAACAGCTCCGGGTTCTGCTCATAAAGAGAAACATATTTTGAGAGCATTTGCGGCTCCACGGGCTGTGTCGGCTCAGCTTCCGTGGGAACCGTGGCGGGAGCGGACGCCTGCGTTTCCTCCGGCGCAGTGGATGGTGTCGTGGTAGTTTCCGTGGCGTTTTCCCGCACTGCGGCGGAAAGTTCCCGGAAGTCATTGCGGGCTTTGGACATGTGGAGCAGACAGCCAGTCAGGGCAATGGCACAGACGCAGAACAACACACCCAGCGCAATCAAAAAGATCCGAACGGTCATTGAACGGCCCTTGGCGGGCTTTTTCGCGGAGACATGGTTATCAGACTTGTCCTTGCTTCGGGAGGCCGCCATCCGGGCTGCCGTGGGCTTGTTCGTGGACAAGTATTTGCCGCCTTTCTTTTTTTCTTGTTTCATGCGTTCACCTCTGTTCTGTCAGCTAACGAAGGAGGCGGTGACGGAAACTCCGTCACCGCCTTTTGTCAATCATTGGAGATATTTGGTTCTCAGCCCCGGCTTTTCTTCCGGTCGATAACATATACTGCGGTGCCGCCGCACAGGGCGAACAGCATCAGGCCACCGATCATCGCAATGGTGGTGTCACCGGTCTTGGGAACGTAGTCCAGACCGTCGCTGGAAACCTTTTTCCACTTGGCAACATAAGTCACATCTTCGGTTACAGTTTTTGCAACGGTGGGCTTCCAGCCAGCGAATACATAACCGGAACGGGTGGGCTTTCCCTTGAAAGAGGGAGTCTTTGTGCCGGGCAGCAGGCCGCTGTAGACCTGATCCTTGAACACTTCTTTGCCGATCACGCCATCCCTGTAGGTCACGGTGTAGGTCTTTTCCTTCACGTCCGGGATACCATTGTCGTTGGTGTCATAACCCCAGGCAGCGTAAACGGTTATGTCGCTGTCTTCGAAGGTAACGGAGGTGATCGTTGTGGGAGCAGTCTCCTCCTTGGCATAAATCTTGGACGTCTGACTTGCAGTCCAGCCGATGAACACAACGGGTTCATTGCTCACTTTCCCATGAGTGGGGACAGGGGTGGTTGCGAGGGTGGCTGTAGCTCTGGCGCGATACGCGGTTGTATCAGTGGGGGCACCGGTACCGCCGTTGGCATTATAGGTCAGCGTGTAGGTCTCGGAGGTCTCACATACCACATTGAAGGTGATAGACGGGGGGGTAGCCACAGAACGGGCGGCGACATTGGTCACTTTGGTCCATGCTCCGTTCTGATACACGAGTTCGATGGTTTTGGGAGACGTATCATCCAGAATATGCCCAGGCGCAACATCCGCATTGTAGGCCGCAACATACTTATCCGCAATAACCGTGATCGTGCAAGTAAAGGTGCCGTTTCCGACAGGTGTTACAGCGCCAATGGTATAGGAATCAGCCAACAAATCATAGATTCTACTACTATGTGCGACGGATTCATTTGTGCAGGTAACTCCTACCGAATCCCTCAGGAGATTCTGAAGTTCCTCAACCGTGGGTGCTGCCGGCTTGACTGTGATCGTGACATCCGCCGCACTATCAGTGATATCTGTTCCGACGAGAGAGGCGATGTTGGAGGCTGTATTGTTACCGGTGTGCAAATTCGCAAAGGTTTTGGTAAAGTACAGAACTACCTCGCCGCTGTCCGAAATGGTTCCAGACGCGTTATTTGTGATGCAGGTCGCGTTTTCATCGGCAACGGTATACGCGGCGCCAGCTTCACCCTTAACAGTGACCTTATAAAGCAGGGTTACGGAAGACGTACCATAGTTGACAATGACGCTGTTGTTTGTGGGATAAGTGACCGTGGTACCTGACGGAATCGTCACACCAGCGGGGGCTTCGGTCACAACTTCCTTACTGATATCCTCAACAGCGGGAATGTCTACAGTTACAACTACGCTGTTGCTGGGCTTATCAATGGTCTGTAGACTATCGCCGCCAGCATCGACAGTCTTGATCGTCGCTGTGTTGGTGATCTTGGTGCCATCTGCCACGCCGCTCTTTACAGTAGCCTGAATTTCCAGAGCAGCGGATTTACCGTTTTCCAGAGAGGGAATTGTCCAGAAGCCGGTTGCAGAATCATACTGCTCACTGGGGGTGGCGCTAACAAAGGTCAGATTATTGGAATCCAGCTTTTCTTCAACCGCGATGCTTGCCAAATTCTTGCCAGTATTGTTAGTGACAGTGATCCTATATTTGATCGTATCACCGGGCTTGGCGGTAGCTTTGTCAACACTCTTGGTAATCGTCAGCTTGGTCCAATCCGCAGGCGTTTCACACTTAACGGTGAAGACGACGGGGGTGGCATCAGTCGGTACGATCCACGCGCCATCCTTGTATTCCAGCGTGATGGTCTTACTACCCTGAGTATCAGGCTCCAGACTGTGTGCCGTGCCAATATCGGCGTTATACTGGGTAACATAGGATGCCGCGTACACAGTGACAGTGCAGGTATATCCGCCCGTTGCTTCGACCAAAACAGGTTCACCGATTATGTAAGAACCATCGGTCAAACCATAGGTCTTGTCAACGTGTGCGGGGTCGATTTCAGTGTTGACACAGTCAATTTTTACTGCGTTGTTGCCTAGCTGCTCTTTTAGTTTTCCATCGTCGGGTTTAGAGGGAGCAGTCTTTTCCCACACAGCATACAGGGTCTTAGCGGGAGAAGAACTGGTCAGTGTAATTTCATTGCCTGCACTATACTGCACACTGCCAGAACTTGTTTCAGACCAGCCCTTGAAGGTGTAGCCGCTGCGTGCGGGCGTTGCATTAGAAACAGTGAAGGTATAGCTTTCCTCGGTGCCAGTGTGGGTATCGGAGTTGGGGGAAGGCATTCCTGTGACAGTATCGGTACCGGCATTGGCATCGTAGGTCAGAGTATAGGTGTGGGTGGGTGTTACGCACTTAACGTTGAAAGTGACGGGAGCGCTACCAGCCTGTACAGTCCACGCGTTATTTTCGTATTTCAGCGTGATGGTCTTACTACCCTGAGTATCAGGCTCCAGACTGTGTGCCGTGCCAATATCGGCGTTATACTTGGTAACATAGGAAGCCGCGCTCACAGTGACAGTGCAGGTATATCCGCTGGTTGCGTCACCCCGAACCTCACCAATTTCATAAGTACCAGGCTTCAAAGCATAGGTCTGATCGGCGTGGCTAACGTCAGTGTTGACGCAGTAGACCTTCACTGCATTTGTTAGCAAGACTTCAACTTGGTCACCAGTGGGGGCAGAAGGCGGAGTGGGCGTATCCTTTTCCCACACAGCATACAGGGTCTTAGTGGGAGAAGAACTGGTCAGTGTGTAACTGCTTTTTGCATTCGGTGCAGTTGCTGTGGATGTCTCCGCCCAGCCCAGGAAGGTGTAACCACTATTTGTAGGTACTTGGCTGGTCACATCTAAGGTAACAGATGCAGCTGTGCTAGAAGTTGTGGTAGAAGCTACAGCTGAACCGCCTAGGGTGTTGTAGTTGATTGCATAGTTATAAGTTTGTGCGTTCTTATATACTAAAAAAATGGTTTCAACAGCTTGATATGGTTCTCTACCCTGAATATTATAACTGATGCTTGTTGTGTCCCTACGCCATTCATAGAAAGTAGGATAAAGCTTTTGGCCAGTATATGTTGTAGATTGCGGCTTGCACCACCCCAGCCAGTCTTTAGTACCTAAACCGAGAGTAGTGGGATGGAATTCCTTTATGTAAATGCTATGCACGTAGCCGGAATGAGGACTATCGTATTTGCAGGTTGTTGTGAGTGTTTTGCTTGTAATTACAGTGCCATTTTGATAGACTGCTACAACATTAATGGCAAATTTTTCACCCCTAATATTGGCAAATGGCGAGGAAGTTTCCGGCTGAATTCCGAGCAATTTGCCTATCATAGAAACTGGATTGTCCTCGGATATCTCATTGTCCTCGGATTTCTCCTCGTCCTCGGACTTCTCTTCGTCTTCGGACTTCTTTTCGTCCTCGGACTTCTTCTCATCCTCGGACTTCTTCTCGTCCTCGGACTTCTTCTCGTCCTCGGTTTTCTTCTCGTCCTCGGACTTCTTCTCGTCCTCGGACTTCTTCTCGTCCTCGGACT